>JAFXFI010000041.1 GCA_017520635.1 Clostridia bacterium | reverse complement strand
TCATATCGTAGAGTTGACCCTGGCGGTCAACCATTAGTTTTCTGTAATGTTGCGGAAGACCGTAAAGGTCTTCCATACGGTATAACCATTGATATTATGCGACTTTTCGTAGAGACGGGCGTCCTCGACCGTCCGCGAAATTTATATAAAAATAACGGCTCGTCGAGGACGCCGAGCCCTACAACAGTTAAATTGACCTCAACGATAAATTATAATTTAATTGTATACAGCCCCGCTTTTATCAAGCGAGGCTGTATATTTTTATCCTTCAATAATTAAAATTTCTTTTACTTCTTTTGTTTCTCTGTCTATTGAAATTGTTTTGATTTCCTGAGGAAGCCACCTGAAATTACATTTCACTCCGAGAATCTTCAGGTCAATTTCTGCTTCGGTTTCCTTACCTGCACATTCAAAGGTTCTGAGTATAACCCGTTTTCCGTCTTCTGAATATTTCATTGCCTGAACAATAATGTTATCAGCATCTACGGAAAGACCGCTGTAAACCATGGGCAGGTCACCTTTGTGGTGTGTTTCAAGGTAAAGTTTCAGAGGCATATTGAGAACATCTGCTGTTTTGACAACATCTGTGAAATCACCGTCACAAGGTTTGATGATATATTCAAATTCCTGTTCACCCTGATCAAGGAAATCCATTTCGTTGTCACGACTTCTCTGTCCGTAATGGTCAAGGTATGCAGAGCCTCTTGCCATTACCATTCTCATTTCGCTGTCTTTTACACAGAAGCTGTATTTTGAATTATTAACAAGTGCGATACCGTTGTTTGTACCCTTTTCGCAGACTGCAATCCAGGCTTGTGCAGGTTCTTCAAGACCGTCTGCAGGTTTTCTGATGAAGCCGAAGGGCATTGAGTAAACTGCTTCAGGATTTTCTACATTCATGGGGAATGCAAGCTTTGCAATTTTATAATGTTCATTGAAATTGAGTTTACATCTGACTTCAACATTTTTACTGCCTCTCCAAAGCGAGAAATACTGAGTGAGAGTTGAACGGTTATAAGTGGTTGTCACCTTGATTGTTGCACGTAAATAACCTGTTTCAACAATTTCAAGCTTTGCATCAGAGAACTGACCGATGTCACGGTTGAAATCAAAAATACTATGTGCCCATGTGTCGGTGTGTGAGTCGTCTTCAATAATTGCTTTTGCAATGGGAGAAGATGACAATTCTCTGCCTGTCTCTTTATCGAAATAACTATCAATTGCACCTGTATGCTTATTGATTACAATTTTAACCTTACTGTTTTCAATTGTGTTTTCTGTGACAACAAATTCATTTTCAACGGGCTTGGGCTGATAGTTCTGTTCTTCTTTGTAAATGAAATATGTTCCGTAGCCATAAGGTTCAAGGTCAACTTCAAACATGCACTGCATAAAGTGACCGCCGTCTGTATAAGGTGCACGGATAATCTGGAAAGGAACTTCGTTGTCCTCTGAATCAAGCACACCCGATACCCAACCGATACCGAAAACTACTTTTGCTTTCACGGGGAATGAGTGGGAATTGAAAACAACCATGGGACAGCCTTCGCCTTCACGAATCCATAGCCTGTCACGTTTGATTGAAGGTCTGTATTCAAGGAATTTTGTTGTGTTTACTCTCCATGAAATTCTCTCTGCACCGAATGTACCCACCTGAAGTGCAGTTTCACTTGCGTAACCGAAAGCGTTATAAGCATCAATGTATGCAGGTTTGATCGAACATCCTGCAAGGATATCGTGGAACTGGTTGAACATTACGCTTTCCCATGCTTTTTCAATTGACTTTGTTTTGGGTTCTGAATCTGTGAGAAGAGTTGACATAAGGTCAATTTTTTCAGCATATACAAGGTCATTTTCAGCACGTCTGTTCAGTTCTTTTACCTTGCTGTTTGCACTGTAGCAACCGCTTGCATGATGCTGGAGGTCTTCTGCAACAACGGGGATATCAATTTCATCCTTATGTTCATTTACATAATCAAAGTAAGAGTCTGTATCTGAATAAATGAAAACATCTTTCCCCTCTTCACGGCGAAGCTTTTCTGCCTCTTCAAGATGTTCAATTGAAGGACCGCCGCCGTGATTACCGACACCGTAGAAAATCATCTGAGGTTGTTCGAGGGACTGAGTATACTCCCATCTGCCATCTGTGATTCCGCCGCAATATCCCATAGGAATTCTGAAAGCGAGAACAGAACTTCCGTCGGGACTTTCCCAGTGATGAAGATTTTTCTTAGGAAGATTGGGTTTTTCATTTGTATCGTTAGGACGCTGATAAATATAGTTATCAATGCCTGATTTTTTCAGAAGCTGGGGAAGCATTCCGTTGTGACCGAAGGAGTCTACATTGTAGCCCGTTTTTACGATTGAGCCGAATTTTTCCTTGAAATACTTCTGAGAATAAAGAAAGTGTCTTGCGAAGGATTCACCAGAGGGGATGTTACAGTCAGGCTGAACCCACATTCCGCCCGTAACACACCAACGGCCTTCCTTGTATCTCTGCTTAATTTCCTCAAACATTTCAGGCTCGCTCAGTTCTATCCATTTATAATATGAAGCACAGGCAGATGTGAAAACATAATCGGGAAATTCTTTCATTCTGTCAAGTGCTGCTCTGTAAGTTGATTTCACGAGAGAAAGTCCTTCGGGCACTCTCCATTGCCACACGGGGTCAAGGTGAGCATTGCCGATAAGATGATAAGTTTTTTTCATACGAACAACTCCTTTTGTAAAAATTGGTTGCTGACAAGTTTATTATACTCTGCACACAAATATATTGCATTGTCTTTTTTTGCCTTTATATTGACTTTTTTTATCCTTTTGGTTAAAATCATATTATCATGAGGTGAGCTTATGGAAAAATATGTAAAAAGCAAATATATAAAAAACGGATATCTCAGTGGCGTAAAAAAAACAGAAAATAAATTCGTAGAAACACACTTTCATGATTTTTACGAGCTTGAATTTATAATATCGGGAAGCGGTACATATTCAGTTGACGGAAAAGCTTACGAGGTAAAAAGCGGAGATTTGTTTTTCCTCACTCCCCTTAATTACCATTGTGTTGATGTAAAAAATGCTCGGCTTTACAACATAATGTTTTCGGGAGATATCTGTAACCGTTTTTTTCTTAGCAATCTTACTGAAAATGCACCTGTTTTTCTCGAAACTGAGGGTAAAACCAAGCTGTACTTCGAAACCCTACTTGACGAATTGTGCAACAATATTGAAAACAGCGAACTTGCTGTTGTGTTACTTGATGCAATTATTGCAAAATTGGAAAAAGAAATATCAAATACAACGAAAAGCAAAAGCCTTCCCTTGATCGGAAAGGCCGAACTTTATATATTGAACAACTTCAGAAATAAACTTACCCTCAGCGATGTTGCCAACGAACTTGCACTTACTCCGACATATTTTTCGCGCATGTTCAAGGAAGAAAAAGGTGTGAATTTTAAAACGTACCTTAATAACATGCGTTTTGAGTATGCTAAAAAACTTCTTGAGCATTCAGATATGACAGTAATGCAGATCTGTACCGAATGCGGATTTAATGATTATCCAAATTTTATCCGAAGATTTAAACAGCATACAGGCTTTTATCCCGAAAAATACAGAAAAAACAATTTGTAAACTTAATTGTTTCTATAAAAAAACACAGCAGAAATTGTTTAAAACTTCTGCTGTGTTTATTACATCAGGATATATTTACTTAACCTTCAACTTTACCTGCTTTTACTGCTTCAAAGTCTTCTTCGATTTCCTTAGAGGGTTTCTTTGTAAGAAGTGAAACAACTACGATGCAGATTGCTGAGAAGATGAATGCGGGAAGAAGCTCGTAGATACCGAACACACCGCCGAGAGGTTTAATAAGGAAGTACCATAAGAATACCATTCCTGCACCGCCTACCATACCTGCAACGGCACCTGCTCTTGTTGTTCTCTTCCAGAAGAGAGAGAGAACCATAAGCGGTCCGAACGTTGCACCGAAGCCTGCCCATGCAAATGAAACAATGCTGAAAATAACGCTGTTTTCATCGAGTGCAATAACTATACCGATAAGTGCAATGGCAAGAAGTGTAATTCTTGTAACCCACATAACCTGTTTATCTGTTGCCTTTTTCTTGATAACGCCCTGGAAAATGTTCTTTGCAAATGCTGATGCAGCAATAAGAAGATATGAGTCTGATGAGCTGATTGTTGCTGCAAGGATACCTGCCATAACAAAGCCTGCAATGATGGGAGGCAGGAAGCTTGTTGAAAGTGTGATGAAAATACTTTCAGCACCTGATTTTGTAAGATGTTCAATGGGGAAGAGATGTCTGCCGATGATACCGATGAACACTGCAACTGCAAGTGAAATAACGACCCATACCATTGCAATTCTTCTTGAAGATTTAAGTTCTGATTCCTTACGGATAGCCATGAATCTGAGAAGAACCTGAGGCATACCGAAGTAACCGAGACCCCATGCCATGCATGAAGCAACTGAAAGCCAGCCGTACTCAGCTGCAGCACCGAAAACAGGCTTGCCAGCTTCTACAAGCTGCTCACCTGCTTCGTTGAGAGTGGGACTTGCAAGTCCGAAGAATTCAAGGAAACCGGGGATTGCCTGTGCATTTTCAATAACTGCGTTTATACCGCCTGCTTTGACAATACTGATAATTACGATAACTGCAAGAGCAATAACCATAACAATAGCCTGCATGAAGTCTGACGCACTTTCTGCAAGGAAACCGCCGAGGATTGTGTAAGCAAGAACGAATACAGCACCAAGAATCATCATCAGCTTATAGTCAAGGCCAAAGAGTGTAGCAAAAAGCTTACCGCATGTTACAAAACAGCTTGCAGCGTAAACCGCAAAGAAAACAAGGATGAAAAGTGCAGAGATAGTCATAATGACTTTGCTCTTTTCACGGAAACGATTTGAGAAAAATTCAGGAAGAGTGATTGAGTTATTTGCTCTGATACTGTAACGGCGAAGTCTCTTTGAAACGATAAGCCAGTTAAAGTATGTACCGACTGCAAGACCGATTGCAGTCCATGCAGCGTCAGCAAGACCGCACCAATATGCAACACCGGGAAGACCCATAAGGAGCCAACCGCTCATGTCCGATGCTTCAGCACTCATTGCTGTAACCCAGGGACCAAGCGAACGGCCACCAAGATAATAGTTTTCTGAACTTTTGTTTGCTTTTTTTGCGTAAACCACACCGATTCCGATAACAGCAGCCATGTAAATAACCATTGCTACAAGAATCTGAATAGTGTTACTACCCATAAAAAACAACTCCTTTCATTTTTTACAAATAATTACCTGAGCAGTATATCACACTTTTTCACAGAATGCAATACAGAATAAGGTACAGACTAAAAAACATACTTTTGCGATATTATCATTATAAACCCTTTATTTATTAATGAAAATTACAAGAACGTAGTCTATACTTAAGATAATACAAAAAATAAAATTTACAGAAAGCAGGCATATTAACATAATACTTGCTATTTTTTATAATTTTTGTTATTATTTGTATATAACCTGAAAGGAGAAAAATATATGCAGGACTTTTTAAAATCAATATACGTAATTATTACAGCGATTTCAGTTTTCTTTACAACACTTTTTGCACCATCGGGAATTCTTCCTCAAGGTGAAAACCCCGTAAAGTCTTTCCTTGAATATCCCGAAGAAGCTGTATTCACCCTTGAAAGTGCAGGTGTAACTTCTCAGGATATGATTGACAGAATAAGTGCAGAGCTTCCCGAATATGTTCAATCGGGAGGATATGAAGATGTGAACGGTGTTTTTATTTCTCCGTATTATACTGCAAAAGTACGAAATATGGATATCCCCGTTTATGCTTCAATGGTTTTCAACCGTGCAGATGACACGGGCGACATCCATTCCTTCTCCGAAGTTTATGTTGACAAAGACGAAGACTTCTGTTTCACCTTTGAGTTGAAAGGCACATCTGTAAAACTTTACAATGCAATCGTTTTGCCTGAGTCTCTTGGTGTAAAAGCAGAAACAAGAGATAATACTATCCGTGCATCAATCACAAAACCCGGAATCTATACATTTTTGGTAAACGGAGCACGTCAGCACTACGGCTACACTCTTTTTGTACGTGAAGAAGTTGACGAGGATGCAGAAATTGCAGAATATATTGAAACTTACGGAAGCGATAACGTTATTGTCCTTGACAAAGGCGTATATGAATATGATTATGTCAATTTTGTTTCGCAGAACAATCTGGTAATCTATCTCAGAAACGGTGCTTATGTTATGGCAAACCACCTTTTTGACATCAACTGTGTCGAAGATGAGAACAAGTATTTTGAGCCTGACGCACCCTATCACAACTCTATCGGACTTACAAGATATCCGTTTTTAAATTTCTTCAACTGCAACAATGTCTTTTTTGCAGGCAGAGGAGTAATTGACATGACCCGTCTTGACAGACGCGAACGCCGTGGTGTTGTTTTCACAAGCTGCAATAATATTACTGTGAAGGATATCAAAATAATCAACTCCCCCGAATGGTCATTCATTACATACTGTTGTGAAAATGTAAATGTAGAAAATGTTGATATTTTAGGCTCCCGTGGTAACGCTGACGGTTTTGCAATCTGCAACACACATAACGCTGTTATTGACAACTGTTTTGCAAGAACGGCCGATGACCTTTTTGAAGTAAAGGCTCTCGGCGGTAAAATGGGAAGTGAGAATGTTACTTTCCAGAACTGTATTGCATGGGGTGGTTATGCAAGATGCTTCGGTATCACCGGAGAAGTAAACAGACCAATTACCAATATCACATTCCGTGATAGTGCAGTAGTTTACCGTGACGCTGTGTGGGATAACAACAGAATCGGTTCATTAGTTGTTGTTGCAGAACAATGTGACGGAAGCATTGACGGAGTATTGTTTGAAAACATGGAGATTTTCCGTGATGAGGGCAGACCGATTCTTGTAAAGATTTATGACGAAGAAGCAGAAAATTTTGAAATCAAAAATATTGTTTACAGAAATATCCGATACACTTCATACATGCCGGGAAAAATAGACGGTACCGACAGTAACACAAACACTCTTGATGTAAAGCTAGAAAACATAACTGCATCAGGATATGACGTTAAAGGCAACGGAATCTTCCTTGAAGTGGGAAGAAATGCAGAGGTTGAGTTTAAGTAAATTAATAATTTATATGTAACCTCCCCTGCCATTTTGTTGTCATCCTTGAGCGTAAGCGAAGGATCTCAAAATGGCAACACATGAAACAATTCCAAACGAGATTCTTCGCTTCGCTCGAGAATGACGCATTTGGAATTGTTGTGGTAAATTATAATTTGACTGTATATTCAATTTCATAACGTAGGGGAGCCGTTTCGGCTCCCGTAAATTTTCAAGAAATATCATTCGGAACGGGAAACCCGTCCCCTACGATGTAACATTTAAGCACACATTTAAATTATAACTTATCGCTGAATTTTAGTTTCAGGCTCCCCTTGAAAACGCAAGGGGAGCTGTCACAGAGTGACTGAGGGGATTTTTCGTTGAAAAAGAGGTGAGAAAATGAAAATTAAAAAAATATTATTTCCGATAATTATTATTCTGTCTTTGGTTTTTGTTTTCAATTTATTTCTCACCTATGAAAACAAAACTCTTGTCACAACGAAAATTGAAATTCAGAACGAAAAAATCCCCGAAAGTTTTCACGGATACAGAATCGTCCACATATCCGATTTGCACAATACAGAGTTTGGAAAAAACAACAAAAGACTTATTGAAAAAATTGAAAATGCAAAGCCTGATATCATTGTGATGACAGGTGACATGATTGACATGTACAGACCTGATATTGATGTGGCTTTACATCTTGCAGAAAAATTGGTACAGATTGCACCAACATATTTTGTTTCAGGTAACCACGACGTAAAAGCTGCAGGCAGAGAACTTCTTTTCGCAGGTTTTAAAGAAATGGGAGTAACTACACTCAGAAACAGAAGTGTAACTCTCGAAAAAGACGGCGAAAGCATTACTCTTTCAGGCATTGATGACCCGAAATTCCTTGACGATTTTTTATCAGGAAATGATAAAGAAAACACAAAAAGCACAATAGAATCCCTTATAGAAAACCAGAAAGAAAATTTTAACATTCTTCTTGCTCACAGACCTGAAATGTTTGATATTTATTCTTCTTTTAATATTGACCTTGTGCTTTCAGGACATGCTCACGGTGGTCAGATAAATATTCCCTTTAAAGGCGGACTTATAGCACCCGGTCAGGGTTGGTTCCCTGAGTATTACGAAGGAGTTTACGAAAAAGAAAACACACAGATGGTTGTAAACAGAGGTCTTGGCAACAGCGCCTTTCCTTTCAGAATAAATAACAAACCTGAAATTATTATAGCGGAGTTGAAATCGGAATGAAAACAATGAGTTTCAATACACAGTTCTGTACAAACTTTATAACAAAAGAAATTGATTTTCAGATTATGGCAGATACAATTAAAAAATTCAATCCTGATGTTGTGGGACTTAACGAAATGTACGATGTCAGTCACATGGAGGATTTTGATTCTCAGACAAGAAAGCTTGCAGATTTAACAGGAATGAAATACTACAGCTTTGCAGAAGCATGCACTCTTGAAGAAGGAACCTTCGGAAACGGAATTTTATCAAAAATCCCCTTTGAAAAAGTTGAAATAATTCCTGTTCCCGAAGAAGAAATAAAAACGGGCAATCAGCTTTATGAACCGAGATGCTTGCTTAAAGCAACGCTTGAAAACGGTTTTACTGTTCTTGTAATTCACTTCGGTCTCAACGAAGATGAACACACTCACGCTGTAGAAACAGTCATAGAAAATATCGAGGAAGAAAAGTGTATTCTTATGGGTGACTTTAATGTAACTCCCGAAAATCCTGTTTTGCTTCCTATAAAAGAAAAAATGAAAGATACGGCTGATTTGTTCGAGAACCCGCTTATGAGCTTCCCCTCAGACGTGCCTTTCAAGAAAATTGATTATATTTTTGTAAGTGATGATGTAGAAATAATTTCAGCAGATATTCCTGTTATTATTTCTGCAGACCACAGACCTCATATTGCAGAAGTCATTTAACGACAAAAGTCACAGAATCCTTTGGAAATTCTGTGACTTTCATTTTAGAATTCTTTTCCTGATCTGATTATGTAATTCAGCACATTTTTTGCACTTCTCTGCAGTTCACCAAGGGTCATACCGTCAGGTTTTCCGTAAGTTTCTGTTAGAGAACCGTCGTTTGATGCTGATTTGCTTACTGCAGTTTTACCACCGGGCATAAGCACATCAACCTGTGCACGCACACGGTAAGCGTTATCACGCATTTCAGGGAATTCAGGCGATGGTGCATATCTCATCCACCAGTCTGTAATAACGTTACCTTCATATCCCCATTCATTTCTGAGAACTGTTGTGCAAAGCTCGTAGTTATAATGACTCCATACACCGTTTATTTTATTATAGCTTGTCATTATGTTAAGGGGCTTTGCCTCTTTTACACAGATCTCAAAGCCCTTGAGATAAATTTCTCTGAGTGCACGCTGCGAAACTATTGAATCATTATGGTTTCTGTTCAGTTCCTGATTGTTACATGAAAAATGCTTAGGACATGCTGAAAGATTCCGGCTTTGTATTCCTTTCACCGTAGCAGATGCAATTTTACCGCTGATAAATGGGTCTTCTGAATAATATTCGAAGTTTCTTCCGCAAAGGAAATTTCTGTGAATATTCATACCGGGTGCGAGCAGCATATCGCTTCCCCTGTCAACCATTTCTTCTCCCACTTTTTCAAAAAGAGTTTTTACAAGTTCTTCGTTCCATGTACACGCAATTGCAGTACCACAAGGAAGAAGTGAGCATGATGCCATAAGACGTATACCCGACGGACCGTCAGTTGTTGTCATTGCAGGAATTCCTTTTTCACGGAGCGACGGAAGAACTCCGCCAAGAGTACCTGCGTTACCCTCTGCACCGAAAGAAGAATTCATAAGACCTTCACCACGGCTGATTGCCTCAAGCTCTGTCAGGTCAAACTGAGAAACAAATTCATCCATTGTAACCTTGCCTGATTTTACATCTGCAAGTTTATATCCTTTATCCCCTGTCATATCTACACCAACGGGAAGATTATCAAGAATAATCTGTCTGAGATTTGTTGTAACTGTGGGGACTTTTTCTTTTCCGAGAGAAATTTTCCCGTTTTTCTCAGTTGCCTTGAAACGATCGAAAGCCTTTTCCGGTTTTATTGCCATAACTTCCGTGAGAGTTTCAACAACTTCATCTTTTTCGAGAATTTTCGCAAAAACCTTTTCGCAGTTTTTAACACTGTTACCCATGAAGAAAGCGTATTCACCCGCTTCAAGGATGTATGAATTCTTGTTACCTGTCACACCGCTGTCATCAAATGATGCACAAGAATATTTATCAATGGTTATTGTAATTTCTTCTGTTTCGTCGGGAGCAAGAAGTTTTGTTTTCTTAAAACCTACAAGACTTTTTGCGGCTTTACCGAGTTTTCCCTGAGGTGCAGAAACATAAATCTGAACAATTTCTTTACCTGAAACAAAGCCTGTATTTTTCACCTTTGCAGTAAAAGTAATTTCATTTTCCTTTTCTTCTGCACCTGTGAATTCAATATGAAATGAAGTATAAGAAAGTCCGAAACCGAATTCATAAAGAACCTTCCCCGGTGCGAATGTTTCAAAATATCTGTAACCCACAAAAATATCTTCAACGTAATTGTTGAATTTGAGTTTGCCGAAATCACGGGATGACGGATAATCAGAATAGGTTTTTGCAATGGTATCGGTAAGCTTACCTGAGGGTGTCACTTTACCTGAAAGCACATCTGCAACTGCATTACCGCTTTCCATACCGCCCTGCCATACAATGAGAATTGCAGAAATTTTGTCTCCGTAAGCGGCAATTTCTTGAAAATCAATTACGTTACCGATATTAAGCACAAGGACCGTTTTATCGAAAACAGAAGTTACCTTTTCAAGCATTTTCTTTTCGTTTTCCGTCAGGTAGAAACTGCCTTTTTTAAGCACATTTTCTCTGTCTTCACCTGATGACCTGCCGATTACAACAACTGCAGAATCACTTGTTTCCTTTGCCTTTTTTACATCTGCAAGGGAAAGAGGCATTTCCTCATAGTATCTCGGCCAATGTGCCCAGAAACCCGGATCGGGAATATTCTTTTTCTTGGTACACCATGTTATGTATTTGTTTTTCAGCTCTTCATTTATCTGAATACTGCTTTTTTCAAGACCGTCAACAAGGCTCACTTTATAAGGTGTACGCACGTCACCGCCTGAGCCGTTGCCTACGTAAAAATAGTCGTACTGTACTCTGCCGAAAACTGCAACATTATTCTTTTCATTAAAGGGAAGCACTCCGTTATTTTTGAGAAGCACACATCCTTCTGCAGCACATTCACGGAGATAGGGAATAAGCTTTTCGTTGGCTTTTCCCGTCACAAGACCGCCTGTTTCTTTCTGTGCAAGCTCTGCACCTGAAACAAAACGGATGAATTTATTGAATAATCTCACTCTTATTCACCCTTTTTAAATCTGATTACGTTGAAACTCATGTTTTTGAGTTCTGCCGTAAAGTTACCGTTATCACCTGTGGGAATTTCATTTGAGTGCATACATACTGTTTCTTTACCGAAATCGTTTACGAGGAGTTTATCGTAACCATCCATTGCTTCAAATGAAACAGGTTTGTATCCCTCAAAGTCAAGAAGCTTGAAATCAAGAACACAATTGTCTGTAAGTGAACGGTTGACAACAAATACTGCAACCTCGTCGTTTTCTTCATCGAAAGTAGCAATTGTTTCAAGGTAAGGCACATCTGTGTAATCTTTAGTATCGTATTTCGGACATTCAACAATAGGTTTGATTGAAACACCGCGTGCAAATTTTGACATTCTTTCAAATGGCCAGAATGTTGTCTGACGGAAAACTCCGCCGCCTGTTTTTGTAAAAATAGGTGCAATAACATTCACAAGCTGAGCAAGACATGCAACCTTTATTCTGTCTGCATGGCGAAGAAGAGTAATAAGCATACAGGCACAAACAAGTGCATCCTCAAAGTTATAAATATCTTCAAGAAGGGGCGGTGCTATTGACCACTTTTCAAAGGGTGCACCCCATGAATGGTACCACACGTTCCATTCATCAAATGAAAGCATAATCTTTTTCTTACTGCGTTTCTTTGATTTCACATAGTCGCAGACACAGATTACGCTATAAATAAATTCATCAAGCTCTGTTGAAAGTGCAAGGAAGGTTTCTGTATCCTTGGCACTGTTGCCGTAATACTGATGAAGAGAAAGATAGTCAATACTGTCATAGGCAATGTCAAGCGCAGTTTCTTCCCATTCACCAAAGGTTTTTGAATTTCTGCTTGATGAACCGCAAAGAACAGTTTCAATTGAGGGGTCAACCCATTTCATAAGCTTTGATGCTTCAAGGGCAGTTCTGCCGTATTCGTAGGCGGTTTTTGCACCCATCTGCCAGCCTCCGTCCATCTCGTTACCAAGACACCAGAGCTTTACATCCCATGGTTTTTCGTAGCCGTGGTCTTTTCTCATCTGAGCGTATTTTGTGTTTGTATTAAGGTTGCAGTATTCAACAAGTGCACGTGCTTCATCGGGACCTCTTGTGCCGAGATTAACTGCCATCATGGGTGCTGTTTTTGCCTTTCCGCACCATTTCATAAATTCGTTTGTACCAAAAGTATTTGGTTCCGTAGTACCCCATGCAAGGTCAAGACGCTGTGGTCTTTTTTCAACAGGACCTACACCGTCTTCCCAATCATAGCCTGAAACAAAGTTACCACCCGGATAACGTACAATGGGAACATCAAGTTCATTTACAAGCTTTATAACATCAGCACGGAAACCGTCTTCATCAGCAGTTTCGTGACCGGGCTCATAAATACCGCCGTAAACTGCACGACCAAGATGTTCAACAAAAGAGCCGAACATTCTTCTGTCAATATCGCCTACTTTTAGTTCTTTTGCAATAGTCATTTTTGCTTTCATTGAATAAAACCTCCTCGGGGTTTGTATAATAGAAGTATACCATAACAAAGGACTCATTTCAATAAAAAACGGAGTATTGTGAGTTGCAAAATTTTTTTGAAAAAATTTCAAAAAAGTATTGACAAAGTTATATCATAAGTGTATAATATCGTATGTTCGTAGGGGATTTGTGTAATGGTAGCACAGCAGACTCTGACTCTGTATGTAGAGGTTCGAATCCTTTATCCCCTGCCAAAATCGACAAGGTTCGTCAGAGCCTTGTCGATTTTTCTTATTACCTCTTACTTCTTCACTAAATAAACCTTGTCGATTTTGAAGTAATAAGTAAGAAGTATACTCAGCAAGGCTTTTGCCTTGCTTTTTTATTTTTAAATGATATAATAAACCCAAGGAGAATATAAAATGGAGAACTTTTTTGATAACTCTTTATCCGACTATTTTTTACACGAAGAAATTGTCGGTAATTACTTTATCCTTCTGAAAGAACTCGGTATTGAAAATTTTAGTGAATTCAGATTTGCAGGTTATGATTACTGCCGTGAAATCATAGTTGACGGAAAAGAATATGATTTAGACTGCGGGTTTTGTCACGATGATGCAATTGCAACCGAAAGTCTTTGTGCAATTGACTGTTTGATTGCAGACATCAGTGAAGATGAAGAAGAAATTCTGAAAAATATTGAAAAAATGATAAATGCGAAAAGTACTGATAAATGAAAAAATAAACGAGGTATCTTTCTATGAACAACAAAAACTATTTTCTTACCAAAGCTCAGGAAAATTTTCCTCAGTTATATTACAGAAAACTTATTCCTGATATAAAAACTTTCAATGCTGATACAGGTGACAGCGTTATACTTGACCTTGGTGAACATGCAGTAGGACATTTTACTTTCCGTTTTGATAATCAGGATGATTTCGTTGACGCACCTGTACGTCTTGTTATAAAATTCGGTGAAGATATGTACGAAATCGAAAGAGATTTTTCTACTTACGAACCGGGGCTTTCAAAAACATGGCTTCAGGAAGAAATTATAAATCTTGATTTTCCTCAGGAAGTTACAATGCCGAGAAGATACAGCTGCCGATATATAAAAATCACAGTAGACTTTACTCC
The DNA here is from genome assembly GCA_017520635.1 of Clostridia bacterium. Taxonomy (GTDB): domain Bacteria; phylum Bacillota; class Clostridia; order Oscillospirales; family Acutalibacteraceae; genus SIG575. Next base: position 1,274 of record JAFXFI010000041.1, on the reverse strand, counting down.
TTTTCCCATAACTTTCACAGATTTTTATTTTACTGCTTCAACAAGTGCCGATACTTCTCTTCTCCAAAGCATAAAAAACGAAGACCCGCTTCTTGAAAAAATTGATACTGTTGCAACTGACACTTTAAAAGAGTGTATGCAGACTTTCTTTGAAGATGGACCTAAGCGTGACCGCCGTCTGTGGATTGGTGACCTGCGTCTTGAAGCACTGACAAATTATTATACATTCAAAAACTATGAAATTGTAAAAAGATGTCTCTATCTGTTCGCAGCGGGAGACCTGAACGACCTCGGTTTTCTCCCTTCTTTTATTTATGAAACTCCTTATTATTTTTCAGGACACGCAAATATTGCAGACTACGCACTTCTCTATGTTGTTTCTGTATGCGATTATTATGAACACACGGGAGATATTTCCGTTGTCAACGATTTGCTCGACTTATGCAAAGGTCAGCTTGACAGCTTTGAAAAGCTGCTTGATGAAAACCTCATCGTAATACCTCAGGACGGTTGGTTCTCATTCATTGACTGGTGTCCCGGACTTAGCGGTTTAACTGCACTACAAGGTGTTTACCTTTACACGCTTGAACGTTTCTCTGCACTTCTGAAAAAAATCGGTGATGAAACTTATATCAAATATTCAGAACTCCTGAAAAAAGTCCGTACAGCATCAAAAACACATCTTTTTGACAAAAGTAAAAATGCTTTTATTAATTATCTTGATAAGGGACAACTGAGCGTTCATTCTCATGTATGGATGATTTTAGGCGGTGCAATTGACGGTGATGAAGCAAAAAATATTCTTCTCGCATCACTTGAAAATAGCGAAGCAAAACAACCCTGCACACCTTATATGAGACATTATGTTACAGAAGCAATGTTCAAGCTCGGCATGAAAGATGAAGCCATTGAATACATAAAAAAATTCTGGGGTGGTATGGTAGAAAAAGGTGCCGATACCTTCTGGGAAGCATACATTCCCGAGAACCCGGATTTCTCTCCTTATGATGACAGATTAATAAATAGTCTTTGTCATGCATGGAGTTGCACACCGTCGTATTTCATCAGAAAATATCAATTGTAATTTTCAACGAAAAATCCCCTCAGTCTGCTGACGCAGACATCTCCCCTTGCATTTTCAAGGAAAATCTCAAACTCGACTCCTACGATAAATTAATAATTTATCTGCATATTTATTATCATATCGTAGGGGAGGCGTTCCGCCTCCCGCAAGGTTTCATAAAAAATTATTCGGGACGGGAAACCCGTCCCCT
>JAFXFI010000001.1 GCA_017520635.1 Clostridia bacterium | reverse complement strand
TTCTGACATATACTTTTTAACGGTTTCACGCAGAGGAGTGTAACCCTCTGAAATGCCGTACTGAAGTGCTGTTATAGGGTCCTTTGCAAGGATATCTGCCGTGATTTTTCTTACATCGTCAACGGGGAATGCCTCGGGGGCGGGATTGCCTGCCGAGAAAGGTACAACATCACCGCCTGCTGTCGCCTTGAGGATTTCTCTGATTGCAGATGGCTTGAGTGATGCAATTCTGTCTGAAATTTTGTATTCCATAATTGATACTTCCTTAATATAATTATTTTGTTATTTTACAACAAATAAAATCGCTTATAATTCCTAAATAGAAAAATAAACATTTTTTATATACTTTTGTAACCTTTTTTGCATTTTTATGTGTTATAGTAGTGTAGGAGGAATGAAATATGAAAAAACTTATTTCTGTTTTAATGGCAATCGTTATATTTTCAGGTCTTTGTGTATCTGTTTCGGCACATGAAAACAATGACGGATATGCTTACGGTTCATATGAATACGGAGGGGAGCTTGTTTTTGATTCATATATCAGAATTGATAATCTGAACGATGTTGAAAAGCTTGTAATAAGTATCAGCTATAATACGGATAAGCTGAAGTCACCTGTGGTGGACGCTCCTGTTTATTTCAACGTTGAAAAGGAATTTGCCGAGGGAAGAATCACGCTGACAGTGACAGAAGGTAACGGTATTTTTGAGGAAGAGTATTTTTTTGTGAACTTTGTTGTACTTGATGAAAACCTGCAGGAAGATGAAACAGGATTTACTGTTTCTGCAAAGGCAGAATTCCGTGACGGCTCCGTCAGAGAACTGATAATTCCCGTGAATGTTGAGATATATCTGCATCTGCCGATTCTTCAGCCTTTATGGAAAGAAATCAATATAACCTGTGACAAGAAGTTTTTCATTATTGGTGAAGATGTGACATTTTCAATTCCTGTTGTGCATTTTCCCGAAGCTGAAAAAATAAAAGTTGTTTTTATGTATAATAAAGAAGCTCTCGCATTGAGTAAGGTTATTGCAGATGAATCCGTTTCTTTTGTAACCGAAGAAACGGAAAAAGGCTGTCAGATTATCTTTGATTGTGATGAACAGTCAGACGGCGGAATACGTGTTACTTTTGAAGTCAGGGCAAAAAAGAATCCGGTGTTTTCCGTAAGTGCGATAATGATAACAGAAAACGGAGAGAATAAAGGTCTGTACAGCAATGGATATTATCCGTCGAGTTATGTTTATGATAAAAGTGAGATTCCCGAAATTGTGCTTTCAGACAGACTTGAACTTTATCTGGAAGGAGATACTTTGTATTTTCCTTTTACTGTAACAGAGAAATATTTTGACGGTGAAATTTCTTCAACCACAGGAAGATATGGTGCAGACCTTGCTTACAGATTTGCCAGTGCTTGCTATACGGACAGACCTGTTGTAAACGGTGAAACAATTAATGCGAATGCGGGTGGTACGATTTCAGACAGTATTAAAATCTGTGTTCTTGGTGACATCAACTGTAACGGATATGTAACAGCAGCTGATGCAAGACTTGCATTAAGACATGCTGCAAAGATAGAAACTGTTGACGGTATAAAGGCAGACGCCGCCGATGTGGACAGAAACGGTGTTATCAATGCTGCCGATGCAAGAAAGATTCTGCGTGTAGGGTCAAAACTTGATGCATTTGCTTTGCCTGAAAAAGCTGTAGCAAAGGGTGAAGAATTTGTCATTTCAGGGTTGTTGAATGCAGGAAGCGGTTTGTATAACTGGAGATGTACAGTGTCTGACGGAAATGCTTTTGTAGTTTCAGACACTATTGCTCCACCGGAAGATGTTAAAATTAACCCCGGCACACCCTTTGAGCAGACATTTACATTCAAAGCTCTCAAAGCAGGAACATATAATGTTCACTTTGAACTCATCGCAAGCCATGAAAAAGAACCCATTGATGAATTTGAATTCACTGTAAATGTTTTTAATGATATTACGGAAGTTATAATTCCGCTTTAATTAAAACGGGCGAGTGGAGGAAAAAATGAAAAGAATAATATCAGTTTTAGTTGCCGCTGCCATAATGCTCGGTTCATGCGTGACAGGTTTTGCCGAAACGGAAGATGACGATGTATTGGCTCCCGGATTAAAGTTCGGTCCGCAATGGTATGACCGTTTCAATGAACATTACATCTATGGCGAAAATCTGAGTATGAAGTTTTCTGTTCTCTCGGCAGATGTGTATGCAGAGTATGAAAAGGTTTTTTTATACATAGACTGCAACAAGGATGTTATTGAATGGACATATAAGGATTTTGGTGAAAATCTTTGCACCGAAACAGCAACAGGGTATATGACAGAATTTGATACTATGGGTCTGTATTACGGTACTGTTGTGAATTGGCTGGACTATGAAATAAAGTCCTTCGGCAAACCCGATGTCAGTATCCGTGCTGAGGGGCTGACCCGTAACGGTGAAATCAAAGAGATTCCCATTATTAACGGATTGCCTGACAATAAAATATATAACAAAGAGGATATTCCCCACATTGAAGCTTCTTTGAAGCCTCCTGTTTTTGCATATATGAAGCAGTTGACTTTTAATGCAAAAAACGGCGATCGTATTTGTCTTTTTTCTCCTATGACGGTCAAAGAAATTATGAGTATGCTTTCTGTTTCGGGTGGCGACGGAGAAATAGTTTATGTGCCGAAAGACGGCATTGAAAATGAATATCCCCGTACAAATGATGCTTTTGCACTGAAATTTGAAGGCAGATTCTGCGGTGTGATATATGTGGAAGTTGTAGGGGATGCTGATGATGACGGAAAAGTAACGGCATCTGATGCAAGACTTGTTTTAAGGCAGGGTGCAATGCTTGAAGACGGAGTTGTCTGCGACGTCAATTATGACAATAAAACAAATGCAGCCGACGCAAGAATGATTCTGCGTATTGCGGCACAGCTTGATTATTTCAGAATTGACGATATGAATATGTGTCTGAATGTGCCTTTGAAAGTCGGACCTCTTGTGAGTGCCTCTGACGGCGGTTATCTGTGGAAATGCACCGTGTCGGACCCCGATGCCATTGAAATTACCGAAAAAACCGAGCCTTCTGTTGACAATACGGAAAAACCTCCCGAAGAAATCATTATCGGTGCTCCCGTATTGCAAACCTTCATCCTGAAACCTCTGAAGCAGGGAAAATTTGAAGTTCATTTTGAGCTTATCCGTTCCTGGGAATCGGAACCGATAGAGGAATTCGGTTTTACGGCGGTTGTTGATGATGTCTTTGCTTAGAAAATTAACCAATTTTTCATTGCGACAAATCTCTTGTTTATGCGACATTCTAAAAATGGCTGACGGCTATTGACAAATATTTTATTAGTTTTATAATAAAGATGCTGAATTATCAGCATCTTTTTATTTCTTAAAGGAGAAATCCAGATATGGCTGTTAAAAATGTACCCGAAATGTTCGGTTCTCTCGTTTTCAATGACGAAGTAATGAGAGAAACACTCCCCAAGGAGATTTACAAATCTCTTCACAAGACTGTTGAAGAGGGCAAGGAGCTTGATATCACTCTTGCAAACGCAGTTGCTCACGCTATGAAAGACTGGGCAATCAGCAAGGGCGCAACACATTATACTCATTGGTTCCAGCCTATGACGGGTATTACTGCCGAAAAGCACGACAGTTTTATAAGTCCTGCTCCCGGCGGAAAAGTCATTATGGAATTCTCAGGTAAAGAGCTTATCAAGGGTGAACCCGATGCATCAAGCTTTCCCTCAGGAGGTATCAGAGCCACATTTGAGGCAAGAGGCTATACAGCATGGGACCCCACTTCATATGCATTTATAAAAGAAAATTCACTCTGTATTCCCACAGCTTTCTGTTCCTATACAGGTGAAGTTCTTGACAAGAAAACTCCTCTTCTGCGTTCAATGGAAGAACTCAGCAAACAGGCTGTCCGTGTTCTCAACCTTATCGGTGTTGACACAAAGAGAGTTATCTCCACAGTCGGTGCTGAGCAGGAATATTTCCTCATTGACAGAAAGGTTTATGAGCAGAGAAAAGATATAGTCATCACAGGCAGAACTCTTTTCGGTGCAAAGCCTCCCAAGGGTCAGGAAATGGATGACCATTACTTCGGCGCAATCAAGCCCAGAGTTATGGCATATATGGAAGACCTTAACGAAGAACTCTGGAAATTAGGTATTCTTGCAAAAACAGAGCATAACGAAGCAGCTCCCGCACAGCACGAACTGGCTCCTGTTTTCTCAACTACAAATATCGCAACCGACCATAATCAGCTCACAATGGAAATTATGAAAAAGGTTGCAAAGAAGCACGGTCTTGTCTGTCTTCTTCACGAAAAGCCCTTTGCAGGCGTCAACGGAAGCGGTAAACACAACAACTGGTCAATTTCAACCGACAGCGGAAAAAATCTTCTTGATCCCGGCAAGAATCCTCAGTCAAACAAGACATTTCTTCTTATCCTTGCTGCAGTCGTAAAGGCTGTTGACGATTATCAGGACCTTATGAGAATTTCCGTTGCAAGTGCAGGTAACGATAACCGTCTCGGCGGACATGAAGCTCCTCCCGCAATTATGTCTGTATTCCTTGGTGACGACCTGACAAAGATTATTCAGGCTCTCATCAATAAAGAAGATGATGTTGAAGGTCCTCAGAAGGTTGCAATGAAGACAGGTGTTGATGTTCTTCCCGATTTCACAAAGGACACAACAGACAGAAACAGAACATCTCCTTTTGC
>JAFXFI010000040.1 GCA_017520635.1 Clostridia bacterium | reverse complement strand
GGCGGTCAACTGTTAATTCGCATATAATTTTACGGAAGACCGTAAAGGTCTTCCCTACGGTGTAACCATTGATATTATGCGACTTTTCGTAGGGACGGGCGTCCTCGACCGTCCGCGAAATTTATATAAAACTAACGGCTCATCGAGGACGCCGAGCCCTACAACAGTTAAATTGACATCAACGACAAATTAATAATTTGTTTTTTACAGCTCTTAGTTTTTTTCATTGACATTGTTTCCCAAAAGGATTATAATAAACTTGTTATGTAATATCCCGTAAAATTCATCGAAACGGAGGATAAATGATGAAAAACTATGATGTAATTGTCATCGGTGCAGGTAACGGCGGTCTTGCAGCTGCTACAACTTGTGCCAGAGCAGGTCTTTCAACACTTCTTCTTGAAAGACACAACATTCCCGGCGGTTCAGCTTCTTCTTTCGTAAGAGGCAGATTTGAGTTTGAACCCTCACTTCATGAACTTGCAGGTGTTGGTGCAAAAGACAAATCAGGTCAGGTTGAAGACATGTTCAGACGCTTTGAAGGTGATGTTGATTGGTATCGACATGATTCAACTTTCAGACTTGTTGTTCCTGCAAAAGAAGGGGACACAGATACTTTTGTAAATGAAAACGGTGTTGAAGTTTCAATTGACGTGCGTATGCCCGTTGGCTTTGAAAACTTTGCAAAGAAACTTGATGAAGTTGTTCCCGGTTCTTATGAAAGCTGTATAAAGGCATTTGATTTGTCAGTGCGTATGTTCAAGGCTCTTGATGCTCTTGATGATCCTGTAAAAAAACTCCCTGCAAGCTTAAAGGATTTTCCTGATATTCTGAAAATGGTTTCTCACAATATGACGGAAGCTCTTGACGCTCTCGGAATGCCCAAAAAGGCACAGGATATTTTCAATACATATTGGTGCTATCTTGGTGTTCCTGCATCAAGACTTGATTTCCTCTATTATCTTGCAATGCTTCACAGCTATGTTCAGCACGGCACAGGTGTTCCTCATCTTCGCAGCCACGAGCTGAGCCTTGCTCTTGATAAGGTTATCCGTGATAACGGCGGTGACATCTGGTATAATTCAGAAGTTACAAAGGTTATTATGAAAGACGGCAAACCTGCAGGCGTTGTAATCAACGGTGAAAAAGAAGTTTACGGTAAATATTTCATATGTAACTCTTATCCCTATGCAGTATTCAGGGATTTGTTCGATAAAGAAGAAATTCCTGAAAAACAGCTCAAAATGCTCAATGCAAGAGAAACCTCAGTTACTCTTACAACAGTTTATCTCGGCATGAACGTAACAAAGGAAGAACTGGGCATAAAAGACTATTCAGTGTTCATCGCCCCTGATTCAGATTCAGATAAGCAGTATGATCTTGTTCAGAATTACAAGAGTGGTTATTGCATCATCAACTGCCTTAACGAAATTATTCCCGATTGCACTCCAGAAGGCACATGTCAGCTTTTCCTTACAGCAATGACATCAGGCGATGTAATGAAAAACATCAGACCCCAGGATTATAAAAAATTCAAAACTGAAATTGCAAAAGACATGATTGAAACATGCGAAAAAGCACTCAATATGTCAATCACTCCTTATATTGAGGAAATTGAAATTGCATTGCCTCCCACATTCGCAAGATATCTGAATACTCCTCTGGGTACACCTTACGGATATATGCTTGATAAATGGGATAGCATGATTCCCCGTACAGTTCAGTATCTTAACGACCAGCCATTTGATAACTTCTTCTTCTGCGGTGCAACTCAGGAGAGAGGCGACGGCTATAGCTGTGCTTACTATACAGGTGAAAAAGCAGGCGGTCTTGTAGTAAAAGCAATGAAGAAGGAGGGCAAATAATATGGCAGATCTTAAATCATTAAAAGCTAAAAAATTCTTCCCCATGCTTTCAGACCGTCAGAAGAGATTTGACGAAGCTGAAGCAAAATTCCCCACGTTTTCTGACAACGCAACAGTTCTGGCAAAATCCCTTCACCCCAAAAGACAGTATCTTAAAGTTGCGGAAGTAAACAAAAGAGCAAGAGACTGCAGAAGCTATACACTTGTTCCCGATGAAGAAAGAGGAACAACATCTCTTGCATATTTCGGTGCAGGTAAATACCTTACAGTTTTTGAAACAATTGAAGGTATGCCCATTACACGTGCTTATTCAATTTCATCTTCTCCCAAAGACAGCCTTGAGGGCAAATATGTGCTCACAATCAAACTTGTAGACGGTGGTCTTATGTCACGCTACATTTTCGATACATGGAAAGTAGGTACAAAGGTTGAAGTTTCTGCTCCTGCAGGTAACTTTGAATATCAGCCCATCCGTGATGCAAAGAAGGTTATCTGTCTTGCAGGCGGTAGCGGTATCACTCCCTTTATATCAATGGCAAACGCAATCTGTGACGGTGACGAAGATTTCGAGCTTACTCTCCTTTATGGCAGCAGAGATGAAAAGCATATTCTTTTCCTTGATGAGCTTTCAGAGCTTCAGAAAAAATGTGGCAAAATCAAGGTTGTTCATGTTCTGAGCAATCCTGGTGTCTTGGTTCCCAGAGGAATGAAAAAAGGCTTCATCACAGCAGAGCTTATCAAGAAATACGCT
>JAFXFI010000039.1 GCA_017520635.1 Clostridia bacterium | reverse complement strand
TCCCGCAAGGTTTCATAAAAAATTATTCGGGACGGGAAACCCGTCCCCTACGGTGTTGCCATTGGTATCATTATAAATTTGCGTCGCAGACCCGACATTCTGCACTTTGCATTCTGCATTCTGCACTAAATTATAATTTATATTAACATTTCTTGTTTACATAAAAATACCGCCACGGTTTCCCGTGGCGGTTGTTTTGTTCAGAAATTAACCCATATTAACCATAGTAACTATGATTGTAAAGTCAATTGCATCAAGCCATCCGTCTTTTTCAAGATCAAGTGCTTCCATAATGTATTCTGTTTCAGGTTCAATAAACTCATTAATATAATATGCAGCTATTGTTTCATCAAAAGCATTCACATATCCGTCACCATCTGCATCACCGTCAACAACGATTACATATTCCTTAACAAGTTCTTCACCGTCATAATGCTGAACAAGTGTACCTGTACCGTAACCATTAACTGTAGGAGTTACAACGAGTCTTGTGTTCTTGCCATATACGTCAAACTGAGCAATGATATCGGCTTCTGACACATTTGCAAGACCTTTGACATAGCCTTCTTCAGTAAGATATGCTTCAGCTCCATCTTTAAGAACGATTGTTGAAACATAATCAAGTACTTCTGTTGCAGCGATAATTGCATCAGCATAGCCCTGAACTGTTTCCTGTTCTGTAATCTTAAGGCCGTAAACAACATCATTAATTGCTGCGTTGAGAGCATCTACAGTTGACTGTTTGAGTTCGATGCCTGTTGCCTGCATAATGCTGAGTTTTTCAGCTGCTGCAGTTTTTGCATCTTCAACTGCTGTGTAATCAGCACCGCTGAATTCAAGGTTTTTGATAGCTTCACGGATTGCTGCTGCATAACCGTTAACTGTTTCCTGCTCAAAGATATTGAGACCGTATACAACATTAGCTTTTGCTTCATCAACAATTTCAAAGTTTGTATAGATATCTCTGTTAAGAGCATCTGCTTCTCTGATTGCTTCTTCAACATCTGAGTAATCTGCATCTGCCCATGCTGATTTGAGTGCTTCAAGGGCTGCATTGTAGTTATTAATTGCTACAACTGCTGCTGCATCGTCTTTGAATGTGTATTCATCAGCTTTAGCGATCATGCCTTCAATTACTGCAAGCGCATTTTCATATTCAGCATAAACATCAGCTATATAATAGTTTTCAGGATACTTGGGTCCTATTGTAATTGCAGCTTCAAGCTCATCAAGCATTGTGAATGGCTTAAGTTCGAGCGCTCCGTGAGCATCAATAATATCCTGGGCAAGACCATTAACGATATCCTGCTCGTTCCAGCCCCAGTAATAATCTTCACCATAAGCTTCAAGTGCTGCTAATGCATCCTCATAAGCCTTATATGATTCTTCTGTGTAGCACTCTTTATCAAGAACTTCACGACCGAGAGCTTCTTCAAGAAGTGTAAGGTCAGCAGGTGTAAACTCCATGTTATCACGTGCGTCTCTGAGAGCATTTAAAAGCCTGAGAGCCTCCTCATCATCTCTGATGTCTCCGCCGTCCCTATTATTAATAAGATCGTCATTAAATGCGAAAAGTTCATCGTTAGCAGCCCAAATTCTATCTATAGATTCTTGTGTGTAATACGGTTCAAGTGCCCAATCAAACCACCAATCATCTGAGGTTAATGCTTCCTCTACAAGATCTGCATATGAGAAGGGTTTGAAATCAAGGTTTCCGGCAGCTGATATTATGGCATTTGCTGCTGCAATAATTCTCTCATTATCAAAGATAGTGAGATTATCTTCTGCGAGAATCTCATTACCGGCGTCAACTGCGTTCTGATACTCAGCATAAGTTTCATCTGTATAGAAACTTGCATCATATTCAAGCGGAGTATTAATTGCTTCTTCAAGGAGTGATGTATCAGCAGGTTTAAGAACAAGGTTGTTACGTTTGATATTAACAGTTGTGATGAGAGGAAGACCTTCAGCATCATCAAGAATTGTGGGATTCTTTGCCTTGAATGCTATGAGAGCATTATATGCATCTTCATATTCCTTATATGAAGCCTCTGTGTAATAGCTTTTATCATATTCAGGCTTAATTGAAAGTGCATTTTCCATATCAATTTTATGTGAGAAGGGTTTAAGTACAAGACCTTCGAATGCCGTCTGAATTGCCTCTGCTGCATTACTGATTCTTTCGTTATCAACAACAGTAAGACCTTCTTCAGCAAGAATTGTTTTACCTGCATCTACTGCTGTCTTATACTTAGAATAAGTTTCAGCTGTGTATTTGTCCGAAGCATGTTCAGGAACAAGTGTAAGTGCACTTTCGAGAGGTGCTGTATTGGCAGGTAAAAGTTTAAGTCCTGCGATTGCATTATTAAGCGCATCAGCTGCTGCATCTACAATGCTCTGTTCTTTAACTGTATAACTGCCCATATCAGCAATAATTGCCTCTGCTCCTCTGAGAGCATCTTCATAAGCCTTGTAAGAATCAGATTCATAGTATTCCTTATTTGAAGGATTAAGCACAGTATTGTAAGCACTCATAAGCTCTGTGAAATCTGCAGGTGCGTTAGCGTCAACAACGTTAATACTTATTGTAGCTTCAGTAAGATCAATTGTCTGGCCTACACTTGCTACATTGTTATCAACCTCAGGTGTTCTGTAACGTCCGAGGAAAAGCCTACCTGTCTTATTTTCGTCAGTCTTAAGGAAGGCTTCGTCAATCCAGATTTTACCGTTAAGACCAACCAGCTCCTTAACTCTGAACTGAAGCTTAACAACAGTCTGCTCCGGATCAAGAATCTGAGCATCATCATTGATATCAGGGTCGGGAGCAATAGTGATAAGAGCATACTTCCACTGTGCTTTTTCACTTTCAGTGTAGCTTGCGGGATAACCCTTTGAAGGGCTCTTGATGTTACCGCCAGTTTGAGATGACTCTGCGAAAGAACCTTCAAAATGGAATGCATCCTGAACGGATGAACCTATAAGTTCAAAGAAGTTTGAGTCGTAGAGAACGGGAATTGAAGTTGCTGCAGCATAGTAATCTGTGCCGACAATAACTGAAACTGTAAGTGTATCACCTGTGTAAGTAAGTTTTTTATCAGCTTTGAGTTTGATTGTTGCAGTATAGTTTGATTCAGCAGCAGAGAATTTTTCATACATTGCTCTGATCTGTGCTGCAAGCTTCGCAATCTCACCCTGCTCTTCCAGTGTATAGTCACGGTTGATTTCAGCTACAAAAGTTTCAAAAGCTTCGATATCTTTCTTAGCTATACCGCCTTTTTCAATAATGGCACGGCCTTCAGCAATAGCCTTATCAACATCTGTATAATCACCGGGCTTGAGTTTAAGATTATCAATCGCAGCCTGAAGTGCTCTCTGATATCCTAAAACCTTTGCCTGATCCTTAGCTTTAAGATTCCAGTCAATTGAATTGAGAACAAGGTTATATTCGTTGACTGTTGTTTCTGTATATCTTTCTGCAAGGTCAAGGGGGACACTGTCTCTGATTCTTCTGAGTTCACTGTAATCGGCCAACGCTTCTTCAAGCTTAAACATTGCAGCATAAATTCTACTTGAGTAACCACTTACAGTTGCCTGATCATCTGTTGTAAGATCCCAGTTGATTTCGTTAATAATATTCTGAACATTAGCAACACTTACCGGAGTGTAGTGAGAGTGGTCAAGTGCGTTGAAATCAGCAATTGCAGCTCTTACTTCAGTATAATCTGCAGGACCGGGCTGAAGCTCATTAATAGCATCATTAATATTTGCTGCCATCAGGTCTACTTCTTCCTGACGGTTAACTCCGTAACCGCGTACAACTGCTCTGAGAGCCGCATCAAGTCTTGCGAGAGAATCCGCAGACCATTTACTTCTGACTACATTAGCAGCTCTTTCCTCTGCTCTGTCAACTGCTGAATAATCAGCAGGTGTATATTCAAGACCGCGGATTGCGTTATCAATTATCTGAGCATAGTTGTCAACTTCATCCTGTCTGTCTGCTTTAAGACCATATTCAACCATAGCAATTGCATCTTCAACACGTTTGATTGATGCAGCGGTCATTTGATCAGGATTCTTGCTATTGTTATATTCCAGGATGAGACGTTCGATTTCACTATAGTCAGCATCGTACAACTCAAGAGTGCCCATTGCCTCTTCAAGGGCATCGCACATATCATCAATTTCATCCTGACGTGTGATGCCGATATCCTTGTAAGCAGCTCTGTATTCTTCAACCAACTCTTTAACAGGCTGATATGTTTCGGGAATATAATGTTCTGCATTGAAGCTGTCAAATGTGTTAATAAGGGTCTCGAGTTCTACATAAACTGCAGGAAGTTCTTCGAGGTTCTCAATTGCCTCATCAATCTGAGTAATATATCCGTCAACTATATCCTGCTGACTGCGATCAAGTGTCAACGGAATACTTGTGAGAATATTTGTGAGCTCAGCATAACTTTCCGGAGTATAGTTCGCAGCAGAATATGTCCGTGCACGATCAATTGCCTTGTTAAGCTCTGTATAATCAGCAATAGTATATTTAAGGTTTGCAAGAGCAGCTCTAAGGTCAGCTTCCATCTGTGTTACCTTTGACTGTTCTGTAATTTTCACGTCCCAGTCAATGCTGTTCATTACATCTTTGAGATCAGCAAAGTTTGTATAATCGTCCTTATGCGCTTCTGCTTCCAGAGCCTCAGCATAAAGTTCATCGAGTGTTGTATAGTCAGCCGGTCTGTATTCAAGACCTTCGATTGCATCATATATGCCTTCTGCCCAAAGATCAACCTGAGGCTGGAAAAGAACACTGCAGCCGGGCTGAATTGTACCGTCAGGATTTGTTTCTGCATCATAGACAGAAACTGCCTTCATGAGTTCAGCATAGCTTTCATCTGTATAGAGATGCTTTGAAGCTTCATAAGCGGCTGCCCTATTCTGAGCAATTGTCACTGCAGAATAATCTGCTTCCTTGAGAACAAGACCGTTATATGCTTCTGTAAGAGAAGCAATCTCATCATTGATTTCACTCTGTGTTGCTCTGGGGTTCTGAAGAACTGTCTGAGCATTAGTCATTGCTGTTTCGTATGCAGAGAAGCCTGATGAATAATACCATGACTGAGGATTAACGCCCTTATACTGTGCTGTAGTAAGGGGGCTTTCAGGTGTATAATTGTGGAGAATATCGTTGATAAGTGTACGGAGCTCACCCTTGTTTACGGTGTGAATTCTGAGACCTACGGGGAATGCTGTGCTGTTGTTTGCATTACCCTCTGTTGCAGAAATCTCTGTAACAATTGTATATTCCTGATCAGTTGTAAAATCAAGACCTGTATTAACTGAGCCCTTGAATTCAGTAACAATCTGCTGACCTGCAGTCATACCGCTTGCTGGAACACTTGTCATACCGAGGTCATAGTTTGCTGAACCTGTTGTCTGACCTACAGTAGCAGTTACATTACCCTTCTGAGCGTTAATTTTCTGAAGAATCTGCGTACTGTTATCACCGTTATTTTTTACCATAGTAACTGCATAACGGAGATTAAGGTCTTCAAGAGAATCTGTAGTACTTGAGTCAACATAAACATCGGCATAAGAGCGTCTGTTGTTGAGTTCAAATTTTACAGTATCACTGTTATTTACTTCTTTGCTGCTTATTACACTGTATGTGGGATAGTTTGTTGAAGGAACAAAGATATTTGTATTGGGGTTATAATAACCGCGTGTTTCTGAAGTAGTTTCATTGAAGCTTTCAAGATTACCGTATGTATTGATACCAAGAACACGGGTAACCACAGACACACCTGCAGAAACTTCTGATGTGAGCCATGTGTCATGGATTGTCTTTGTAGTTACTTCACTACCTGCAGGCATAGCTATATTTTCTACATAAGAATATGCTTTGCTTACATACTGCTTACCATTATATGTATAAGCAATTTTGTATATAAGTGTATCACCTGCATCAGCAGTACCACTCTGAACAGTCCATGTATATGTATTTCCGTTGTTAACAGGCTGACCCATAACAACATTACATGCAACAGAGTTTGAGTTAGAGCATGAAATTGTAACATTCTCAACTGCTTCTTTGAAAGTAACACTTACTGTGGGGAAAGATGCTGTTTCTTTGACGTTGCCAAAATTAGCATACTCTCTGACACCATCACTGTTACTCATTGCCGGAATACCGGAAGGAGTCGCAGCCACGATTGTTGAACCCAACAGATAAGAATTATGACCTGAAGCTACTCTTACAACCTGTGTACTTGTTGTAACAGCACCTGCATCAGGTAACATTTCTGCTTCATCAGCACTGATGGCATAACCGGTTGTGCCGGTTGCAAATGCTACAAAGCCTGTATTGATAACAGACAAGAGCATCACCGCTGAAAGAAGCAAACTGATAACTTTTTTGCTTTTTTTCATAGTCGATACCTCCACTTGTAATCAAACTAAGATATAATTATCCACTAAAACTATACCACAACAAATTATTGTTGTCAACAATTTAAAGTAAAAATAATCAGATTTTTGTTCTTTTTTTACTAAAAATACACAATATATTGCGCTGTTAAATGTAAAATATCATATTCAACCTGAAATTAAAGACTGTAAAAAGTGGCTGATACATCCATATGCCGAGTGTTGGTAAGGAAGTATTTCTTTAAAATGTGAACTTACGGCACAATAACGCGTTAAAAACCACCGATACGCGACAGCGTTATCGGTGGTTTTCGCCTTTTCTTGCACACGCAATTTCGCATTTTAAAGTGCTACGCAGTTTCGTAGAAAAACAAACCCTTGAATTGAAGCCAAAAATGCAGCAAGGCTACCGCCTTGCGAGGCTTTTGGTGATAATGCAAGGGATTTTGTTCGAGAAACAAAAACTTCCTTACCAACACTCGGCATATCAGCCACTCACAAAATATATATTTGCAGGTATTTTATGTTTAAATTATCACCAAAGGGATTTTGTACCTTTTGAATGAGCATTTATAAGTGCGACATCAATTGCATTGACTCTGCCGTCACCATTCACATCGACACACGCAAAGTCATAATCTGAAAGAGAGGTAACACCCTTTGCGTGACCGTTAGCTCGTGCAACATCAATTGCATTAGCTCTGCCGTCACCGTTCACATCACCTATGGGATGAATTCTGAAGCTCTCCTGAGGCGGTTCACTGTTTATTATAATAGTATACTCCCGTGTAACATGATTGTTTTTAGAAACTCTGACTGTATAAGCACCTGAGAGAATATTATCAAAGCTGAAATTAACATTATTTCCTGACGTTATCAGGGAATATGCAGGTTCTGTTTCTCCCCTTCTGATAAGCTCTGCCGTTACTTCGTCCGTCTGTGAAAGATAGCTCGTAACAATACAACTGAAATTTACTTTTGTTATGGGGTCAATAAAATCGGAAACGAAACTGTCACCGCACATGGTACATGTAAAAGTTGTAAAGCCTTGTTCTGTTTCAGTAGGCTCAGTTATTACTTCTTCGTAAATATGGTCTATGGCAGGTATAATCTCCTGTTCTGTGAAAATTTCACCGCAAACGGAACAATGCAAGCCTTCCGTCAGACCTGTATTTTCGCAATCAGGCAAAACCGCTTCATCAATCACTTCCGTGTGACCTGTTTTTTCAATAATAATTGTATCTGTTATTATCTGTGCATCTTCATCGAGATAAAGCTTTCCGCATGAGCATTTATAGTGGGCAATTAAACCATCATCAGTACAGCTAACAGGAATGCCTTCAACAAAAGTAAGATTTTCAGCGCATACATGTGTTTCTCTCCATGCAACGTAAAGCATAATATTTGAAGAAATTCTGCTTGTGAAAGGAATTGTCAATGTTGTATCATAGAAAAGTTCAGCGTAATATTCAGGCTTTGCCTCTTTTGACGCTTCAACAAGATTTTCATTTGAAGTTACATATAAATAAACACTTCTGTAATCCGCAGGTGAGTAAAGCTCTACCTGATAAATTATATCGGCAGAAGATTTTGCAAAGGTTGTCACACCGTCGCGTTTTGTCCATACACCCTGTCTCTTTCCCGTACCGTTATCAAGGTAGAACGCTGCCTGACCGTTAGAAAAGCTTTCACTTTTCAACGCTCTTGCATCAACATCTCCGTATCCTGCGAAGTCAAGTTCTGACGCCTGACTGACAACGCACATATCATACGTTCCTCTGTCATCTTCACCAATAAGAGAACCGCCGTAATAGTCTGACGAAACATCACATATTGAGTATACATTTGAAACCGTACCACAGTTTACACCCACAAGGCCGCCCGTACTTTCCTCACCTGAAACAGTACCGGTTGAATAACAATATGTAATTACTCCTTCGTTGAGACCGCAGAGAGCACCTACACCGTAAGTTCCTGTTACAGATATATTTTCTATACCCAATTTTCTGATTGAAGCACTTTCTGAAATATATGAGAAAACACCTGTGTAATCTTCATCAGAATTTATGACACCGTTTTTAAGCACATATCCGTTACCGAGGAAATTACTGTCAAACGGATTGTTTTCGTTACCTACGGGAAGAATTTCTCCTCCGCCGAAATCAATATCATTTTTCAGGTTTACATTCTTCCCGTCAAAAGATTCACCTGAAGCAACTGCCTCTGCAAAGGCATTGAACTCTTCAGCAGTTCTGATTTCATAGGAATTGTCAGCAGTAGTAAACGCTTTTATACAGACGTTGTTACGTTCATCATCGCCTGAAAACTCAATCCAGTCGTTTTCGCCAACCTTACAATAACTCTGTCCCGGTAAGCTTGAATGATATATTACATAAACATCGTCACTTACGCCGTTTGGTCCTTCGTATGCAATGTAAACAGGTATTTCACCGCTGTTGACATGAAGTGTAATCACAACTGCAAATTTTTCTCCTGCAGTCACGGGAATGTTTTTGACAAGAGGGATTTTGTGGTATCCCTTGTAGGTTGCAAGACCTGTTGTAACGGCACTTGATTTTGTTCCGCCTGCTGTCGGGTCTGAGTTTTTAGGATTAACATTATTATATATTTCTATAGTATATGTGACATCATCCTGAAGTGTGTAAAACGAAACAGCACTGATTACTTCACTTGCATCTGCTGTGAAAACGTTTGCCTGCTTTGATGTTGTAATGGGAAAACGTTCTTCGTTTATTCTTCCGTACAGACCGTAGCCTTCTCTATAACCGTAACCGTCATACTGATAAATATGTTCATCTTCATCTTTAATTGAAACTTTTTCTACTACAAACTGATCAAGTGACGGTTCCTCGTAAGAAATCCAGAAATAACCGTTATCGCCGAAATTTGCACCGTAGCTGTTTTTTACAAGCCATGCACCCGGTTTTGAGGGTCTGCATTCTTCTCTGAAATTTGAAACTGCAAAATTATCGTCCCAGCCTACAATAATCATCTGATGATTTGTTGAAAGCAGGGAATTCTGATAATATGAGTATCCGTCAGCGCCTCTGTTAAAGCATTCCATTACAATACATGCTGCAGCAGTAATTGAACCGTTATCAATAATTGCTTTTTTTATTTCATCAGATTTGTTATTGGGAATAGCGTAAGCTTCATCAAGAGAAATTCTGCTTTCATAACGGGCACTTTCATCATAATTGCCCATCATAGTAGTTTTGTTTCCATAAAAAGGATAATCCTTTTCAAGTGTAAAGCCTGAGCCTCTTGCAAGCGCAGCTGTTGAACGAAGCCAATAACCGCCCTTTGTATAAGAAGCATCTTCCAATGTACCGTCACCGAAGGTGGGGTCATTTGCATCAAAAACAAGACTTCTGTGGGTAAACCAGACAAGATGTGCCTCGGACAAATCTGTTATACTGTCTGCCTTTGTTGCAAGACCTTGTTTAAGAAGTGAGGATTCAGCTGCAGCAACTGCCGAAAAAGCCCAGCATGAATTTGTACTGCCCTGGTCTCTGACATCAGTAACATAGCCTTCCGTAACAGCTGAATATGATGACGGAAGTATACCTGAGTTATTTGCTACAGGTCTCTTTGACGAAGAATTATTCAGGTCCACATTTTTACCGTTTTCATCAACCCATTTTTCACTGAGATATCCTGTTTCGGAAACTTCACCGTCAGGGACAAGAGTAATTACCGAGCTTTCATATAATATCTTAGCAGAAACGCTTATGCCGGGGATGAAAATAGTCATTGCCATTATTACCGCAAGAATAACAGAAAGCAATGATTTATAATAACGTTTCATGTTATACCTCCAAAAATGAAAAATATCCAATCAACATTATTATACATCATTGCTTTTTTAAAATCAATAAATACTTTTTGAAACAGTAATTCCATATTTAATTACTATTTCAAAAAGTATAAAATATTAAAGAATTTTACCTCCGCCTATAACATAATCACCGTCGTAAAAAACAACCGCCTGCCCTTTTGCAGGAGCACGTTGAGGCTCGTCAAATTCAACTATGATTTTTTTATCATCAAGCTGAGAAACAGTAGCCGGAACCTCCTTATGCTTATAGCGGATTTTGGCTGTAAGCTTCAGAGGACTTGTCAGTTTTTCAAATGCAATCCAGTTTACGTCGTCTGCAGTAATTGTTTTGTGATACTGCTCCTCTGCCCTACCGATAATAATTTCATTCCTTTCAACATTCTTTTCAAGGACAAAGTAAGGCTCTGTTGACGCAATGCCGAGACCTTTTCTCTGTCCTACCGTATAACCGATAATTCCTTTATGTCGTGCGATTATTTTACCGCTCCTTTCAACAAAATTACCTTCAGGAAATTTCTTTTTGCAGTAATCTTCAATGAAAGAAACATAGTCACCGTTCTTAACAAAACATATATCCTGACTGTCAGGCTTTGCAGAATTAATAAAACCGCATTTTTCTGCAATTTCTCTTACTTCTTCTTTTTTCATTTCACCTATAGGAAGAAGAAGCCGTGAAAGCTTATCCTGAGTAAGACTGTAAAGAACATAACTCTGGTCCTTCATATCATACTTGCCTTTTTTGAGTAAATATCTTCCGCTTCCTTTGTCAAATTCGGTACATGCATAA
The DNA here is from genome assembly GCA_017520635.1 of Clostridia bacterium. Taxonomy (GTDB): domain Bacteria; phylum Bacillota; class Clostridia; order Oscillospirales; family Acutalibacteraceae; genus SIG575. The sequence goes on along the minus strand of JAFXFI010000039.1, from coordinate 7,283 downwards.
TGTCCCGTAGAAATAAAGCGGGCATCAAATTTGTCGGCTGCTTTTAAAATGTGCCTGAACTTGATGTATCTGTTACAGTCAATACAAGGATTTGGTGTTTCACCGTTAAGGTAGCCTTTTACAAATCTGTCAATTACTTCACCTTTGAAATCATCCTTGAAGTCATAAACGCAGAAAGGAATGCCGAGACTTTCAGAAATACTGCGTGCATCTTCAACATCCTTATCTGTGCAACACGCTTTACCTGCATTATCGTCAGTTTCGTCATATAATTTAAGTGTTACACCGTGGCAGTCATAGCCCTGTTCTTTCAGCAGATATGCTGCAACAGAACTGTCAACACCACCGCTCATAGCAACAATAACTTTGTTTTCATTTAACATAAAATCACCTGCAATTCCGTAAGTATACACAGAATTTACGGGTCGTCGAGGACGCCGACCCCTACAAAATATGCTTTTAATTTATTTGAGAAACTGTAATTCCTGAATTTTTATCAGGCACACGGAATTTTATTGTTCCGTCTCTGTCTGTGCGATAAATCGCAATGTCTTTTTTCATAAGCTTTCTGACAGTTTTCCAATGAGGATGTCTGTATTCGTTATATTCCCCTACACCGATAACAGCATAATCAGGTGTGGCCCTTCTTAGAAACTCATCGCTTGTGGCATCATTACTTCCGTGATGAGAAACTTTAAGCACATCACAGTCAAGATTTACACCGTTTTCAACAAGGTCAAGTTCTTCACTTACAGGTGCATCACCCGTGAAAAGAAATTTACTGTCACCGTATTTCAGCATACACACAACAGACATTTCATTTTCTTCATCATTTATTTCCAAAGGTCCGAGAATTTCAATTTCGGCATCTGAAAGTCTGTATATTTCTTCTTTTTTTACATTTTTATGTGAAACTTCTTTTTCTTCAAGTGTTGAAAGTATTTCAAAATAAAAATCGTTCTTTTCCAAACTTTCTTCATTTATCTGAGGTAAAAGGAAATTACCGATTGAATAGTTTTCTATTATCTCTTTCATTCCTCCGCCATGGTCAGAATGAGGATGAGACAGAAGTACATAATCAAAATGTGTTATGTTTCTCTTTCTGAGATAATCTCTTACAATCTGATAATGCTCTTTTTCACCGCAGTCAATGAGCATATTTCTTCCGTCACAGGAAATCAAAGTACAATCACCCTGACCTACATTTATAAACTCTACGGTAAGACCTGAGTGTTTCTCAGTTGTTACTTCGTAAAACACGTTCATTTCTGCCAGAGTTTCTGCCCAGTTTTCATTCCCTTTTAAAGACGGAATAAAATAAAGCACTGCAGACACAAGGAAAAACATCAAGAAAGACACAATGAAAAGTTTATTTTTTAAACTTCTTCTTTCCATTGTTCTTCACCCGACCTGAATTTATACCTTGTCTGTTTTTATTCTGAGTCTGAGATACTGAGACTTTTATAAGACACTTTTCACCGTTTCCTATAAGGTCAAATCTTTTTGCTTTTTTAAGTGCTTCTTCAACGAGAGCCTTGTTTTTCGGATTGTAGCTCTGAAGAAGTGCTCTCTGAAGTGCTTTATCGTGAGGATTTTTTGCAACATATACTTCTTTCAGAGTATACGGGTCAAGTCCCGTGTAGAACATACATGTTGAAACAGTACCCGGTGTTGGGTAAAAATCCTGAACCTGTTCAGGCTTGATATGCTCTTTTTTCAGGAACAGAGCAAGTTCAATTGCATCATCAAGTGTACTGCCCGGATGTGAGGACATAAGGTAAGGCACAAGATACTGCTCTTTTCCGATTTTTTTATTTATCGCAAAATATTCACGTGAAAATTTTATATACGCTTCAATGTGAGGCTTGCCCATGTAATCAAGAACACTTGCACTGCAATGCTCAGGAGCAACCTTCAACTGACCGCTTGTGTGATGTTCAACAAGCTCACGGAAAAATGTTTTATCCTTATCTTCAAGAAGATAGTCAAACCTGATACCTGAACGGATGAAAACCTTTTTAACTTTCGGAATTTTTCTCATACTTCTGAGAATATCAAGGTATTCCTCATGGTTTGATATAAGCTGTGAACAAGGCTTAGGTGCAAGACATTTTTTGCCTTTGCAGAGACCGTGTTCAAGCTGTTTATCGCAAGAAGGTCTGCGGAAGTTGGCTGTAGGACCGCCTACGTCATGAATATAGCCTTTGAAATCTTCAAGCTCAGTCAGTTTCTTTGCTTCTTCAAGAACAGATTCTTTACTTCTTGTTGTGATAAATCTGCCCTGATGGAAAGCAAGTGAACAGAAGTTACATGCACCGAAACAGCCTCTGTTGTGAGTTATTGAAAACTTAACTTCTGCAATACCCGGTACACCGCCCGATTTTTCATAAGAAGGATGATAATTTCTCTCATAAGGCAATGAATAAACCCAGTCAAGCTCTTCCGTTGTAAGAGGAGGCATTGGTACATTCTGAATGAGCATTTTATCCCCATGACGCTGTTTTATCATTTTACCTCTTATATGGTCCTGTTCATCAAGCTGAATTCTTGTTGCAATTGCATATTCACGCTTTGAATTGGCAACATTTTTAAAAGAAGGACATTCAACACCTGTGTAAGGTGTATCCTTTGTATCAATAAGACAGCAGGTGCCTTTGATATCAGTCATTGTAGAAACACTTTCACCGTTTGCCAGTCTTTCTGCAATTTCAATTGTCTGATTTTCGCCCATACCGAAACTCAGAAGGTCCGCACCCGATTCAACAAGAATTGAGGGCTTCACTTCATCGTCCCAATAGTCATAATGGGCAAATCTTCTGAGCGATGCTTCGAGCCCACCGATAATAACAGGACTATCGGGATAAATTTCCTTGATTTTTTTACAGTAAACGATCACTGCTCTGTCAGGTCTTTTACCCGCTTTGCCACCGGGAGTGTATGCATCGTCACTTCTTTTTTTCTTTGCTGCAGTATAGTGGGCAACCATACTGTCAATATTTCCCGATGTTACAAGGAATCCAAGACGGGGTTTACCGAAAACTCTGAAAGCCTGATTGTTTTTCCAATCAGGCTGACTTATAATTCCTACTTTATATCCTTTTGCTTCAAGAACTCTTGAAATAATAGACACACCAAAGCTTGGATGGTCAACGTAAGCGTCACCTGTCACATAAACAAAGTCAACGCTGTCCCATCCTCTCATCCTTGCTTCTTCGGCTGTAATCGGTAAAAAGTTACTCATCTTTTAAAAATCATCTTCCTCATATTCTGCATCTTCAAAATCAGATTGTGTATCCTGCTTGTTCATATTAATCTTACCGTCAGATGAAAGTGCGTTCATTTCCATATACTGCTGTTTTGTAAGAAGAACCTTTCTCGGCTTTGCTCCTTCGGATGGTCCGATAATTCCCCTTTCCTCAAGGTCATCAATAATTCTTGAGGCCCTCGCATAACCGAGCTTCAGTTTTTTCTGAAGCATTGTGGTTGAAGCCTGCTGCATATCAACAACTACTCTGATTGCATCAGGAAGCATTTCGTCTGCTTCATCGTCACCGTCATCTTCAACGTCATAACCTGCGCGTTTCTTTTCGTTGACAGAATGCTTTTCAATTTCTTCAATAATATCCTCATCATAAGAGCCTTCTTTCTGACTCTTAATGAATTCAACAACATTTTCAACTTCATCATCTGAAAGGAAAGCACCCTGAACACGTAAGGGCTTTGACATTCCTACAGGGTTAAAGAGCATGTCACCGTTACCGAGAAGTTTTTCAGCACCTGCAGTGTCAATAATTGTACGGGAGTCAATCTGTGATGAAACAGAGAGTGAAATACGGCTGGGTATATTTGCCTTGATAACACCTGTGATAACATTTACGGACGGTCTCTGTGTTGCAATTACAAGGTGCATACCTGCTGCACGTGCCATCTGTGCAAGACGGCAGATTGAATCTTCAACCTCATTGGGTGCTGCCATCATAAGGTCAGACAATTCATCAATAAAAATTACTATGTGAGGCATTTTCGGTATATCAGGATTTGCTTCACAGAATTTGTTATAGCCTTTGATATTTCTTACGTTTCTCTCTGAGAAAAGCTTATATCTGTTGAGCATTTCCGTAACAGCCCATGCAAGAGCACCTGCAGCCTTTCTCGGATCAGAAACCACGGGAACAAGCAAGTGAGGAATACCATTGTAAACGGTAAATTCAACCTGTTTCGGGTCAATCATGAGAAGCTTTACTTCGTCAGGTGTTGCATTGTAAAGAAGACTGACAATCATCGAGTTGATGCAGACAGATTTACCTGAACCTGTTGTACCTGCAATAAGAAGATGTGGCATCTTCGCAATATCGGCACAGATAATGTTACCTGTAATATCCTTACCGAGAGCAACGTTAAGCTTTGAATCTGCTTTTCTGTATTCTGCAGTATCAATAATTTCCTTGAGGACAACCATGGTACGCTGTCTGTTGGGAATTTCGATACCTACTGCTGATTTATTGGGAATGGGAGCTTCAATTCTCACACCCGATGCTGCCATGTTCATGGCAATATCGTTTGAAAGACCTGTGATTTTACTGATTTTCACACCGGGTGCAGGCTGGATTTCATAACGTGTAACAGAGGGGCCTCTGCAGATTTCACTGATTTTTGCTTCAACGCCGAAGCTTCTGAGAACATCAATAAGGTGCTGTCCGTTAGACTGAAGTTCTTTTGAATAATCTATACCCTGAGAACCGTTTGAATCTCTCAGACATGACAAAGGCGGAAATTTATAGGGCTTTGATTTACCTGAACGACTTGTAACGAATGCAGTTTCAGAAATTTCAAAAGCATTACCCGTTTTTTCTGTTTTAGGTGCAGTTTTTCTTTCTGCCTGTTTAATAACGGGAGGTTTTTCTTCTACAGGCTGAGGTTTTGGTTCTGTTGTCTCAGCAATTGCAGAAACACCTTCATCAACAAAGTCAATGTCGAGGGCTCTGATTCTGTTTCCGTTATTTCTTGAAGTTCCTGTTGCACCGCTTTTGGGAGTTATGGGTGGCGGCATAATAATTTCATCAGGACTGAAAGCGTAGTCGTCGCTATTGTCAACTTCAATTGCTTCGATAGGTTTCTTTGCTGTCTGTTTTACTTCTGTTTCTTCAGTTTCAAAATCAGGTGTAAAATCTACACCGTATGCATCAAGAAGCTCATCTGCATCATTGTCGGACATTTCTTCTGCTTCAAGTCTTCTTCTCTCTTTATGTTCTGCGATTTTGTCCCCTGCTTTTCTTACCGGTTTTTCAACAGTACCGATAAGCTTTGCAAGAGATGTGCCTGTCAGTACCATAAGTGTTCCGAATGCAAGAATTGAAACGAGCACAACTGCAGGAACTTTTTCACCGCAGAGAAGTACAATTCCCCCACCGAGTAATGCACCGAAAAGACCGCCGTTTGAAATATGCAGTCCCTTTGTGTACACATCTTTTATCTGCTCAAAAATAGTGGTGTCATTGAAATAATCAAATTCATGTGCCACAATATGTACAAAAGCAGAAAGGAAAAGCATAAAAATTCCTGCACCGATAATTCTGCCGATTTTACCTTTTTCATAAAGAGTTTCACGTGCTGAAAGTATTGCAACATATCCGAGAATTACAGGAACAAGGTAAGCAGTTATTCCGAATGTTCCGAAAAGCACATGCTGTCTTACAAACTCCCACACAGATGCTCCGGGAATAAAGCAGAAAGCAAGCAGAAGTAAGGCGACACAAAACAGAATGACTGCTGTCATCTGTGATGAAACGCCTGTTTTTTCCTGACTCTTCTTTTCCTGCTGGGGAGCTTTTGTCTGAGGCTTTTTATTAGTCACCGTTTTTTTCTGCGGTGTTTTTCTGGCAGGTTGCTGTTTTTGTTTTGCATTTGCCATTTTCATTTTTCCTTCTTTCATTTATAAGTTCATCTAATTCGTCAAGAGCATCAGAAAGAGAACCGATTTTGTCAATAAGACCGTATTTTACTGCGTCTTTTCCACCGAGAATTGTTCCCACATCGGTAACAAGCTCTCCTGTTTCAAGCATAAGTCTGCGGAAAACCTTATCTTCAATTCCTGAATTTGTACATACGAAACTGACAATTCGCTCCTGCATCTGAAGAAAATATTCAAGCATCTGAGGAACGCCGATTACAAGGCCGTTTGTTCTTACAGGATGAACGGTCATTGTTGCTGACGGCACAATAAATGACTTATCCGCACTTACTGCAAGAGGAACTCCGATTGAGTGACCGCCGCCTAAAACAAGTGAAACACTTGGGGTTTTCATTCCCGAAATGAGTTCAGCAATTGCAAGTCCTGCTTCGATGTCACCACCTACTGTGTTGAGAATGAGAAAAAGTCCGTCAATTTCATCACTTTCTTCAACTGCAATAAGCTGTGGGATAATATGCTCATATTTGGTGGTTTTTGTTTCGTTTGAGGCTAAATAATGACCCTCTATCTGACCGATAATAGTAATGCAGTGAATGTTCTTTCCGTTCTTTCTCACAGTAATTGAACCTGTGTCAAAAACCTGCTTTACCGCATTGTCAAAAAAGCCTTCGTCTGAAACTTTGTTTTCTTCATTTTCTTTGTTATTTACATAAGAATTTTCAAGCATTTTAATCACTCCTCAGGTGTGTATTATGCCCCTGAGAAATTTAATAAATGCATTACAGTATATAATACCATTTTTTTATATTTTTTTCAAGTGAAATAATCAATTTAAAACTGCAATTAATATACCTGTTACAATGACTCCTGCGCAGAAGAGCTTGTAGAGTATTCTCTTTTCTTTGAACACGAATTTACCACCGAGAATTACCACAACACAACTGATTTGTTTGATGAGAGTCATAAGAGTTACTGTGCAATCCGGGTCATTATTTGCAACAAAAAGTGCTTTGTCACCAATAACAAGAGTAAGGCTCATAAGGTAAACCCATTTGTTTTTAAGTGTTAATTTGTAATCTATGGGAGTGTGAGTAAAGAAAATATAAAGAGCGTAGAAAATTACGAGGAAAAGCATGTACCAGAATTGGAGCTGTCCTGAGGTCAGGTCACCTTTCCGCATTAAAATTTTATCAAGTGCGCCTGAAAGTGCTGTAAGCGCACAGCCTGTAAATGCAGTAATCACAACCCTCGCATTAACCTTTTCACCTGACTTTTCTTTCTTTGAAAAGGGTTTGAATTTAAGCAGGAGAAGACCTGATGAAACAAGCAGAAGCCCTATGATATGCATTAAACCTATTGATTTACTGAGAAG
>JAFXFI010000003.1 GCA_017520635.1 Clostridia bacterium | reverse complement strand
TGACTGTCAGACTGTTGTTGATGCAATTCAGGCAAAGCTCAAGGCTGCAACAGGCAAGAACATTGCAGTTATGGTTTACGGTGACGGTGCTTTCAAAGACCCCGTAGGTAAAATCTGGGAGCTTGCTGACCCCGTTGTTTCACCTGCTTACACAAGCGGACTTGAGGGAACTCCCAACGAGCTTAAGCTTAAATACCTTGCTGACAATGAATTCGCAGACCTTAAGGGTGACGAGCTCAAGGAAGCAATCAAAAATAAAATCCAGGAAAAAGACGGTGACCTTGTCGGTCAGATGGCATCTGAGGGTACAACTCCCAGACAGCTTACAGACCTTATCGGTTCACTCTGCGACCTTACCTCAGGCTCAGGTGACAAAGGTACTCCCATCGTATTCATTCAGGGTTACTTCGATAACTACACAGCTGAATAAGATAACAACAAAAGCTCCCTTTTCCAAGGGAGCTTTTTTAATGAAGAATGCAAAGTGCAAAATGCAAAATGTCGGGGCTTCGCCGATTATACATTTCACCGATTGAACAAACGTAGGGGCGGCAATTTGCCGCCCGTTTGATTTACATGAGATTTTACGGACGGATAATATCCGCCCGTACTGTTAAATTATAATTTTTCTGGGTTCAAAAATAAAATGTTAACAAAACACTCTCAAATTGTAAACAAATTTGTACACATGTTGAAGTATTGGAAAATTTATGGTAAAATACAATTCTACAATCCCCAGGAGGCTTTAAACTATGAACTCAGCAAAAAGAAACTTTTCGGAGATTACTACCGAAATTTTAAAATATACAGACAAGGCTGTAGAAAAATGTAAAATTGAACCCTCACTTTATATTGAACACAAAGTAAACAGAGGTCTTCGTGACCTTAACGGTAAAGGCGTTCTTACGGGTCTTACTGAAATTTCTGAAATCATTTCAAAACGCAAGTCAGGCGAAGATGAAATTCCCTGCGATGGTGAGCTTTACTACAGAGGCTACAATATTTTTGATCTGGTAGACGGTTTCGTCGGTGAAAAGAGATTCGGTTTTGAAGAAATCACATATCTTCTTCTTTTCGGCGATCTCCCCACAGAAGATGAGCTTAAGGAATTCAACAATATTCTTGCAAGCTATCGTTCACTTCCCAATTCGTTTGTAAGAGATATTATCATGAAAGCGCCAAGTGAAGACATGATGAACTCTTTAGCCCGTAGTGTTCTGACACTTTATTCTTACGATAAAAACGCAAACGACACTTCAATTCCCAACGTTGTCCGTCAGTGCTTACAGCTTATTTCAATGTTCCCCCTGCTTTCCGTTTACGGTTATCAGGCTTACGAATATTACATTTGTGAAAGAGGCTCTTTCTTTATTCACGAACCCAGGAAAGAGCTTTCAACGGCTGAAAACATTCTCCACATGCTGAGAATTGACAGTAAATACACAGAGCTTGAAGCAAGAATTCTTGACCTTGCACTTGTTCTTCACGCTGAACACGGCGGCGGTAACAACTCAACCTTCACAACCCATGTTGTTTCTTCATCAGGCACAGACACCTACTCTGCAATTGCTGCAGCACTCGGCTCTCTCAAGGGTCCGAAACACGGCGGTGCAAACATCAAGGTTTGTCAGATGTTTGATAACATCAAGGAAAACGTAAAAGACTGGGAGGATGAAGACGAAGTAAGAAGCTATGTTGAAAAAATTCTCCACAAGGAAGCATTTGACAAAGCAGGTCTTGTTTACGGTATCGGTCATGCAATTTACTCTGTTTCCGACCCCAGAGCAAAAGTTTTCAAGGGTTATGTTGAGATGCTTTCCGAAGAAAAAGGCATGACAAAGGAATACAAGCTTTATTCCGCAGTTGAAAGAATTGCTCCTGAAATCATTTCAAAAGAAAGAAAGATGTACAAGGGTGTCAGTGCAAACGTTGACTTCTACAGCGGTTTTGTTTATGACATGCTCGGTCTCCCCCGCGAGCTTTATACACCTATTTTTGCAGTTTCAAGAATTGCAGGTTGGTCTGCACACAGAATTGAAGAGCTTATAAATGGTGGCAAAATCATCCGTCCTGCTTATATGAGTGTTGCTCAGCAAAGAGATTATATCGACCTTAAAAACAGATAATATTAAAGAGGCTGTAAAAAACAAATTATAATTTGTTTTTTACAGCCTCGCATTTTTATTCATATTTTTCTCTCTGTTTATCTGTGAATTCCAGCAAATCATTATCAATCACTGCTTCTCTGTTATACCTTTGCACCTGATTGCAGATTGTATAAAAAAGCTGTCTGTGTTTCAGAAACCACAGCGAAACCGGAATCGGATCAGGATAATTTTCAGATGTTATAATTATCTTATAAATTCCTATAATAGGAAGTTTTTTTGCCTCTATCCTTATTATACTTCCGTAACTTACTGTGACAGAAATTGTCTTTATAGAATTAAAAGCGTTAAACCTGAAATTATTGAATTTTACATACTCGCTGAGAGTTTCAACATTTTTACCCATGTTATTCAAAAACATCAATGTTGGGATTGCTACAGGAAAAGCCATTAGCATTGAATCAAGTCTACTTCTTCCTTTACTGTAAGCCTTAACATAATCAGGAAAATAATAAAACATAATAAAACTGAACAATGCTAAACCCATGAAAATAGCTACATAAACAACCGGATTATATCTGTGTTTCATTTTCAGTCACCTGCCGTTTTTCAACAGTTATTTCAAACAATCACCTTATTTAAGAACAAGATATCCTGAGACGCAAAGCTTTACTTCACCGTTTATTTTTTCGTCTGTGATAACATTTGTGTATTCCTTATCAAGAGTAACTGTTCTTTCTTCATCTGAGAAATTCATTACGAAAATGAGCTCTCCTCTTTTCCTCATGTAAACATCAGGAGAAAGCTTTATGTCTGCATCAGGTCTGATATCAAACTGACTGAGGAAATTTTCCGCGAAGTCATCGTCATTTCTGAAAGCAACATAATATGCTTTACCTTTGCCGTAAGAATTTACTGTTACTGCAGGGTAATCAGCATAGAAATCTTTTCCGTATTTTTCGAGAACCTCTGCCTCATTTGCATGGATAATATCGCATACATGTACAACGTCATAGTTTTTGCCGTTGTATAAAACTGAGTTTTTCATACCCTCAGGCAGAGCATCTGTATCTTCGTGCCATATACCGAAAACTTTTTTGAGATTATTTGCAGGGAAGCCCCCAAGGAAGCAAAGGTCATCCTTGTCAACAAGACCGGTAAGATATGTTGCGACAAAGTTACCGCCATTTTCAACATATTCTTCAATTTTCTTGTCTGTGCCGTCCTTGAGCATGTAAAGGAATGGTGCGATAACCAAATCATATTTTGAAAAATCGTCGTCCTGAGAAATGATGTCAGCAGTTACGCCTTTTTTCCAAAGAGGCGCATACCATTTTATGCACTCGGCACGGTAATCTCTGTTTATATTATTGAAGCCGTGGAAATATTTTGTTGCCCATGTGTTTTCCCAGTCAAAAACTACTGCAACACGGCTTTGTGAATATTTACCCACAACATCACTTAATTTTTCAAGTTTCTCACCAAGACGGGTAATATCTCTGAAAACTCTTGTGTTTTCATGTCCGCAATGGTCAACTACTGCACCGTGGTATTTTTCATGACCGCCACGGCTCTTTCTCCATTGAAAATACTGAACACTGTCTGCACCGTGTGCCACAGCCTGAATGGAAGAAAGCTCCTGCATACCGGGTTTTGGTAATTTATTTACATCATGCCAGTTAACCTGCGAAGGTGTACTTTCCATCATAAAAAAAGGCTGACCGCTCTTCATTGAACGGAACATATCATGATAAAACGCAGTTTCAAGTGCCTGTTCAATATTCTCACCCTTATCCCAATGAGGGTAATTATCCCATGAAACAAGGTCCATTTTCTTTGCAAGCTCCTGATAATTTATTCCGTCACGCATTCTCATAAGGTTTGTTGTAACGGGAATATGGGGAGTAATTTCCCTGAGAGGTGCAATTTCGTTTTCGTAGAAAGAAATGTGACTTTCCGAAACAAATCTGTCCCAACATAATTTCATTGCTGAAATATGATTTTCACCTCTGTATTTGGGTGAATTAATCTGAGACCAGTCTGTTATAGTGTGACTCCAGAAACCATTCCACCATTTGAAATTGAGTTCATCAAGACTGTTGTGGTAATATTTTTTAAGCCATTCTCTGAACGCTTCCTGACAGAGCTCGCAATGACATTCACCACTGTATTCGTTTGAAATGTGCCACATTTTTACGGCAGGATGGTCCTTGTATCTTTCAGCAAGCTTGCGATTGATGTTTCTTACCTTTTCTCTGTAAACGGGAGATGTGATGCAATGGTTGTGTCTTACACCGTATTCGTTTCTGATTCCGTTTTCTTCAACACGAAGAACTTCAGGATATTTCTGTGCAAGCCAGGCAGGTCGTGCACCTGATGGTGTTGCAAGAATTACGTCAATTCCGTTTTCATGAAGTTTGCCAAGGATTCTGTCAAGCCATTCAAAATTGTAAACTCCTTCTTCAGGCTCAAGCATTGCCCACGAGAAAATGCCCACAGTCGCACTGTTAACGTGAGCAAGCTTCATCAGACGCATGTCTTCATCCCATATTTCAGGGGTGTTTATCCATTGGTCGGGGTTATAGTCACCGCCGTGGATGATATAATCAAAAAATTTCTTTTCCATAAAATTCTCCTTTAAAAATCAGGCTCTCTTGATAAGAGAGCCTGAAATTATATGTTATTTTGCTTTTCTCTCTGACGAACAAACGGTATCAATACTCTTTTTGAAAAGAAGATAGTCATACTGAGGCTTCCATTGGTCACCCTGTTCAACCTTTTCTTCAAATTCTTCTTCTGAAAGTGCTACGTTAATCTGAGCTACGCCTTTAAGTTCACCGTCTTCTTTATAGACTGTATCCCAGAATGCATGGTGACCGATAAATGTCACACTTTCGGGGATGTACATATAAGTCAGAGCCTGATTGTAACTGAAAGCATCGGAGTCAATAATTTTAAGACCTTCGGGCAGTGAAAGATAAACTTCACCAAGTTTTTCTTCAGATGTGAAAACTGTATTTTTAACAGTCTTTTCTGTTTTGTAAGAATAAATGTTATCAAGAGATGCAATGTTACTGTATTGGTCTTTAGGCTCATGGAGCTTGAAAACTGCAAGCGAACCGATGGCTTCAAGACCTTCAGGAAGATAAATGTTACGGAGATTTACGTAACTGAAACAAAGCTCACCAAGCTCTTTTACGGTTGAGGGGACAACATAAGTCTGTATTTCTTTTACATACTTTTCGTCTGCTTCTTCTCGGTAAGGTTCTGTTTCGTAACCGTATTTTTCACGAAGGTAGTTATCGTGATTACAGGGATAATTGATAAGAACTGTTTTATTCTTGTTGTAAAGAACACCGTCAATATCGCAATAATAGGGATTTTCTTCGTCAACCTCAATTCTTTCAAGTGCCCAGCAGGAATAGAAGGATTTGCCGTCAATTTTTTCAACATCCTTGCCGATATTGATAACCTTCACAACACCGTCGCCGTTGAGGGCATACTGCCTGACTTCGGTGATTTTCTTTGTTTCGTCTTTGACGAGCTCAAAGTTTGTTTCGGGGTTTTTGTTGTCCTGATCATAAATCACTTCTGTGACGTAGTCAATATCAAGCTCTGTGATATAACCTGTATTGCTGAAATTTGAAAGCTGGTATGTGCCCTGCGATGCACTTTCGTATTCAAAGGTTTCTTTCTGCACAGTTCTGATACTGAAATAAACGGAAAGAGAAACTGCAATTATGATTGTAATTGTGAAAATAATTTTCTTCAATGTAAAAAATTTATAAGGCTTGTTAATGTGTGGAGCAGCAAGACCTTCAATCTGATATGTCCAGATTTCGTCTTCGGGGATATCGAGAACAACAGGCTCTTCAACCTGATTCTTTACTTTTTTATCTTTTTTCATTTCTCTCATCCCTCCTTAACCTTTATATCCGCCGGAGGTTGTAACGCCCTCTTCTTCGGCTTTCTTTTCTGTAACCTCTGCGCGGCGTTTGAGAACTTCCATAACCATATTCTGCTTCTTTGAATCGTAGTCCCAGAAAAAGTAGGGAATAGTCATAAGCACAAAGCCGATAATATCTACAATCAAGGGAATTGCGATAATGTTTCTTCTTGACGCGTCAATGAAGAGAACTTCCCAGTTGCTGTTGAAGCCGTATGCAAGAAGGAACAAAGGAATAAGAAGACCGATGAAATTCTTTATCGGGTCTACAAACCAACCGTAAACACTTGCGAAGCTTTCAAGACGTTCACCTGATAAGTACATCTGATAGTCAGCAATACGCACGTTCATATCGTGACCTGCAGTTGTGGGAACTGTCTTTGTCATTTCCATAAAGAAGAGAACAACAACACAGATTGTACCGCAAAGGACAAGGTTTTCTCCACAGAACCAGATAGCACATACAATTGCAGCGTTACCTATTGCACGGCTTAACTGATAGAAAATCATAATCTGCTTGTATGAGAATCTCTTAAGGAAATAAGGTGACAGCAAATCGGGCGGAGTTCCCGCAAATGAAACGAGCGCCACAATAAGGCTGTAAGGCAGACCGCTCAAGCGGAATGTATACAGATAAAGGATTGTGACAAAGGGAAGCATACCGTTACCCAGAG
>JAFXFI010000038.1 GCA_017520635.1 Clostridia bacterium | reverse complement strand
GTCTGCATAAACCAATCTAAATTTAATCTCATCATTTCTTTCATCCGTCTGTCAAGGGCGGGTTTTGTTTTTGATGTGTCAGCGTTATCAATAGTCTGTTTGTAGCGTGCATGGATGAAATCTGTGGGGTTAATTTTTTCTGCAAATTCTTTTTTCAGGAATTTATATCTGTATGCAGTTGACTGTGCCCACGGGAAACCCTCAATTTCTCTGATTGTTCTGTCTCTGTACCAAGGGTAGCCACCGAAAATTTCATCAGCACATTCGCCGCTGAGAGCAACTGTGCCTTGTTTTTTGATTTCTTTACAGAAAAGAAGAAGTGAGGAGTCAACGTCAGCCATACCGGGTAAATCACGTGCATCCACTGCGTCAAAAAGTGCTGAGACCAATTCATCTGTATCAAGTTTTATAATATGATTTTCACCATTTAAATGACCCTGCATTATTCTGATGAAAGTGGAGTCGCTGTTTGGTTGAAATTTGCTTTCTTTGAAATAGATGTCATTGTCCTTATAATCGAGAGAAAAAGTGTGAAGCATTTCTCCTTTTTCAGTAAAATATTTATCTGCAATTGATGAAATGATGCTTGAATCAAGACCTCCTGAAAGAAAAGTACAGACAGGCACATCTGATACCAATTGTCTTTTGATTGCATCGGTTACAAGAAAACGGACTTTTTCAATTGTGGTTTTCAGGTTATCAGAGTGTTCATTATCTTCAAGATGCCAGTATTTCCATGTTTTAAGACCATTTCTGTCAAAATATCCGCATGTGGCAGGAGGTAATTCTTCGATATTTCTGAAAACACCCTGACCCTGAGTCCTTCCCGGACCTAAAAGAATAAGTTCTGAAATTGAATTCAGATTGGCTTCTGCTTCTACTGCACCACTTGCAAGGATTCCTTTGATTTCCGATGCGAAAATAAATTCACCGTTTCTATTATAAAAGAAAAAGGGCTTCACACCGATTCTGTCACGGGCGATGAAAAGCTTTTCTTCTTTTTTGTCCCATATTGCAAAGGCAAAGATACCGTTGAATTTTTCTATACACTTTTCTTTCCATTTAATATAGGCTTTAAGTAACACTTCTGTGTCAGAATGTCCCGTAAAAGTAATACCGTAGCTTTTAAGCTCTGCACGTATTTCTTCTGTGTTGTAAAGCTCACCGTTGTATACTATTATATAGTGTTCAATTTCCATTGGTTGCTTTCCGTTTTCAATGTCGATTACTGCAAGACGTGTATGTATGAGCGAAGCATGTTTTTCTGCAAGTATACCTCTGTCATCAGGACCTCGTTTTAAAAGTGTATTCTGTATTCTGAGAAAAGTTCCGTTTTCGTCTCTTATATCGCGTTCAAGATTGATTTTTCCTGCAATTGAGCACATAATTATCACCTCAGATTATTTTATGCTCTTGCATGAAAAAAGGTTATTTTTATGAAAAAAGGAATATTTTCTTCTGTTTTGCATAAATTGTAACAGGTTGTAACGATTTTGTAATTTTTACGTTTTGCACAAAAGACCTTTCAAAGAAAAAGTAAAAACCCAGTATTTTAAAGGTGTTTCAGAGGGCTGGTTTTAGTAATCAAAGTCTTGTTTTGTGCATTTTAGACAAAAATTTCAAAAAAGTTAATTTGACAAGATAGATTTTTATTACTATAATGTGTGACATGATGTCAAACAAGGGATACCCTTATGAATTTACATCAATTACGGCGGCAGTAATAAAAAACCGCAAAAGGAGTTATTTATGATTAAGGTAAACCACGAAAACAAGGCCTGGATTATTGCACGTGCAGTAATTGCAATTGTTCTTGTTATCATGTGTGCAATGACAGTTGTTGCAGCAGCTTCGGGTGCAACTTATGATGTAACTATTATTGACACAGGAAGAAGTGTTACATTCTCTACAAGAGCTGAAACACTTTCTCATGTACTCAGAGAGGCTGATATCGAGACAGACGATAACGACATTGTTATCACAGACGATTTTGTTCCCGGTGAGCCCAGCACAATCAAAATCAACAGAGGCTACAATGTTACAGTTTCTTACCACGGTGAAAACTTCAGAACGGTAGGATACAAAACTGTTGCCAATGTTATTGAACAGGAAAAGCTTGAAGTTTCTGAAACAGACACAATAAACTACAGTCCTGACACTAAGCTTTCAGAAGGCATGATAATCATCATCGAAAACCCCATTACAGTTAAAATCAAGGTTGACGGTGAAGTAATCAAAGAAGAAACTTTCTCAGCAGACGTTGAAACTGTTCTTTCAAGATGCGGTGTTGAATTAGGTGAAGATGATATTGTAAAACCTGAAAGAGGCACAACAGTTAAAAAGAACACTACAATCAAAGTAAGCAGAGTAACTTATAAAGAGGTTACAAAAACTGAGATTGCTCCTTACGGTACAACTTACAAAGACACATCAAAGATGTACAAAGGTGCAACTTACGTTAAGTCAAAAGGTGTAAACGGCGAAAAAGACGTTGTTTATAAAATGAAATACGTTGAGGGTAAGAAGGTTGACGAAGAGGTTGTTTCTGAGAAAATCACAGAAAAACCTGTTGATCAGGTTGTGGTAAGAGGAACAAAGAAACCTGCACCCGGTTACAAGGCAGCGAGTGTAACAGTAGGTTCAAAAACTGTAAAAACAGTTTCAAACTTCAAGCTTCCTGCAAAGTACACAATTGACGAGAACCTTGTTCCCACAGAATATAAGCAGAAGTTCAACGGCCCCGGTACAGCTTACCACGGCGGTTACAGAACTTCAACAGGTAAAATTCCTGAACCCGGTTACATTGCAGTTGACCCTGATATTATTCCCTACGGTTCAAAGCTTTGGATTACATCAGATGACGGCAGATATGTATACGGTTATGCAATTGCAGCAGATACAGGCGGATTCACATGGAACGGTAGCGGTACACTTGCTGACCTCTACTTCGACTCAACACCCGAATGTATCCAGTTCGGCAGACGAGCAATTACAATTTATGTTCTTGACTAATTAAAAAACTTCAGCACCTACTGATAAAAAATCAGTAGGTGCTGTTTTGTCTTTATGATGTAAAAATAAGTTTAATATCCGAATTGGCAGTCCAATGATTCATCGTTATCTATCCAATCTTTTACAGATATTATTCTGAAATCGTTTTTATTGTCGCGTATGTAAACTTTTTCAATTCCTGCATTTATTATGAGTCTTTTGCACATTGAACAGCTGTTTGCGTTTTCAACATAGTTTTCACCTGTGATGTCTGTGCCGACCATATATAAACTGCTTCCGATCATTTCGTTTCTTGAAGCACTTATTATTGCATTTGCCTCTGCATGAACACTTCTGCAGAGCTCATATCTTTCTCCACGGGGGATGTTGTTCTTTTCTCGGACACAATAACCCATATCGGTACAGTTTTTTCTTCCTCGGGGGGCACCAACATAACCTGTAGAAATAATTTCATCATTTTTTACGATAACAACTCCGTAATGTCTTCTGAGACAGGTACAACGCTTTGCAACAGTTTCGGCTATGTCGAGATAGTAATTGTGCTTATCACGGCGTTTATCCATATTATTCATCACTCTTTCGTGAAAGATTTTGTAAACTGATTATATAATATTTTTTTGATTTATGCAACCGAAAAAATATCCCCCACCGTGATTCTTTTTAGAATTATACGGTGGGGAATTTTGTCTGTTATTCAGCTTTTTCGAAAATCAGCTCAAGTTCTTCAACGTGACCTGTACCTCTTTGCTTAGTGGGGATATAGCCAACATATCGCCAACCCTGAGATGCTCTTTTTGAAATGATTGACTTAAAGTCTCCTATTTCATATGCATTACCATTAAAGGCGCCCCAACCACTGAAATCACAGCGGATTTTTTCATATTCGTATTTATACATTGCTATCCCTCTTTTCTAAACGTATTTTTAAGATTGGGTAAATTTTGCACTCTGCATTTTTATGCCTTGTGCCATTTTACGCCCTGAGGAGTATCTTCAAGAACGATGTTCATTGCTTTGAGAGTATCACGTATTTCGTCTGCTCTTGCCCAGTTTTTGTTTTTTCTTGCTTCTGCACGTTCAGCTATAAGTGCCTCAACTTCTTCGTCAAGACTTTCTTTTTTTCTGTTGTAAACAAGACCGAGAACTTCTGTCAGCTCATCAAAGAGTGCTGCTGCACCTTCGCAGAGAGCTTTTGAAGGAGCTTTTTCAATAACATTTGTGTTGATGTCTCTTACAAGGTCGAAAACGGCTGCGATTGCGTCTGCTGTGTTGAAATCGTCATCCATAGCACCAATGAACTGTTCACGGCGTTTTGAGAGCATTTCGAGGATTTCTGCGTCTGTGTCGTTTTTGTCAACAGTTGCGTTTTCAAGAGCAAAATCAAGACTGTCACGGCAAGTATAAAGTCTTGCAAGTGATGATTTGCATTGATTGATAATGTCAAGACTGTAGTTGATGGGGCTTCTGTATGATGAAGAAATCATGAGGAAACGGATAGGCTCATAGCCGTATTCGTTTGCAACGTCACGTACTGTACGGAAGTTACCGAGAGATTTTGACATTTTTACGTTGTCAACATTGATGTAACCGTTGTGCATCCAGTAATTTGCAAAGGGTGCACCGTTGCAGCATTCAGACTGTGCAATTTCGTTTTCATGGTGGGGGAAGATAAGGTCCTGACCGCCGCAATGAATGTCAATTGTATCGCCAAGGTATCTGTGGACCATTGCAGAACATTCAATATGCCAACCGGGTCTGCCGTTTCCCCAGGGTGATTCCCAATAAGGCTCACCTGGTTTTGCATTTTTCCACAGAGCAAAGTCCATAGGTTCTTTTTTCAGTTCGCCGATGCTGATTCTTGCGCCTGCTTCAAGGTCTTCAAGAGGCTGATGTGAAAGCTTGCCATACTGGTCAAATTTCTTTGTGCTGAAATAAACGTCGCCGTTTACTGCATAAGCAAAGCCTTTTTCTTCAAGAGTTTTAATGATATTGATGATTTCATCAATATTTTCTGTTGCTTTGGGATGCGTTGTAGCTTCTCTTACATTCATGCCTTTAACATCAGTCCAGAATTCTTCAATATATTTTTCACTGACTGTTTTGTAGTCTGTACCTTCTTCATTTGCACGTTTGATGATTTTGTCATCAATATCTGTGAAGTTCTGAACAAAGTTTACCTTGTAACCGCGGTATTCAAAATATCTGCGCACAACGTCAAAAACGCAAAGAGGACGTGCATTACCGATGTGGATGAAGTTGTAAACTGTAGGACCGCAAGCGTAGATTTTAACTTCGCCTTCTTTGATAGGCTTGAATTCGTCTTTCTGTCTTG
>JAFXFI010000002.1 GCA_017520635.1 Clostridia bacterium | reverse complement strand
GTGTGCACCTCTCATTCTC
Organism: Clostridia bacterium; assembly: GCA_017520635.1. GTDB lineage: Bacteria > Bacillota > Clostridia > Oscillospirales > Acutalibacteraceae > SIG575. The sequence goes on along the minus strand of JAFXFI010000002.1, from coordinate 5,563 downwards.
GGAAACGATATAAGAAAGTTTATAAAATCTGACGGTACCGTTGATACTGACAGTAAAATTTATCAGATTCTTACTAACAGAAACCTTATTTCGATCAATCAGGATATTCTGGGAATCCCCTGCAGAAAAGTTAAAGGATTTTCCAAAAAAGCATCAGTTGATGTGCTCATAAAACCTCTTGACGGAAAACGTGTTGCAGTCTGCGTTTTCAATGCAGGAAAAACACAGAAAAAAGTTAATTTCTCTATAGATAAATTAACTGAATTTGCAGATGTGAATGTTGATAAAAAAGAGAAATATAGTATTCTCAACTGCTGGACTGATGAAAAATCTGAAGGCAGAGAAATTGTTTCTGTAACGCAGAAACACGGCTGTGATGTATTTATAATTTCATAATCAGGAGAAAGAAAATGATAAAATTTTTGAGTCTGATATTATCAGTGGTTATTTCTCTTCTCGGTTTTCTGAATATAGTGCCGTGCAGTGAATTATACGCTGATGTTAAACTTAATGATATTGCTGAAGCAGATTATTCAAAGGATAATTTTTCTTTTTGTTATGAGAATGGAAAGTTTTCTGTTTCCTTTGATGGTATTACCATGTTTGAAGATGCACATGCTGAGTATAAATTGGGGGAAGAAATTTTTTCTTCAACTGAGTATGAAAACTCGGAAATTTTAAAGGAACAGATTTCGGATTCCCGAGGTGCAGGAATTTGTATTTCTGTAAAAATGACGTCAAACGGAAAACCTGATATTACACAGCGTTTTGCTTTTTATGACGGAGCAAAATATTTTTTGACAGATATTATATTGTCTGATAAAAATAACGGAGTTTCTTCAAATTATATTGCACCCATTGTTATAGAAGACGGAAAAGTGCAGAACGGAAATCCTCAATGGAAAAATTTTCTGGAAGTTCCTTTTGACAATGACAGCTGGGTAGAATTTGAAACTAAAAATCTGTATCAGAGTGGTTTAAGCCATGAGGTAGGTGCTTTTTTCACACCTGATAATAAAGATGGTTTTATCATCGGTTCAGTTACTCATGATACATGGAAATCTGCAGTAGAATACACAAGTGGTCTTGGTAAAATTCAGGCTATGAAAGTGTATTCAGGTGCGAACACTGAACTTACAAGGGATCAGTCACCTCACGGAACCGTCAGCGGTGACGAGGTTTCTTCGGCAACTTTCTTTGTAGGCTTTTATGAAAACTGGAAAGATGGTATGAATGAATATGCAAGGATAAATACAACTTTCACACCAAAGCGTCAGTCTGTTACTGATAATATCCCCATCGGTTGGAATAGTTGGGGTTCTGTCCAGAGCGATATAAGTTATGAAAAGGCAGTTGCCGTTTCTGACTATATAAAAAATAATTTCCAGTCAACATGGCAGGATGAGGGAGAAACAGTTTTTGTTAATCTTGATTCTTATTGGGATTGGCTGAGTGGAGATGAACTGAAATCTTTCGTCAGACATTGCGAGGAAAACGGTCAGGTTGCAGGTGTCTATTCAAGTCCTTTTGTTATGTGGTGGGACGAAGAGGGCATGAAAAATTATTGTGTTGCAGGAACTGATATTACATATAACGAAATTCGTCTGAAAAAGGCAGACGGAACATATTACGGAAATGATATTGACGGATGCTTCCCTCTTGATGTGACTCACCCTGCTACCATAAAGCATTTTACGAATCAGATAGAAGTGCTTATGTCTTACGGCTTCAGGTACATTAAGCTTGACTTTCTTGTTCACGGTTCGTTGGAGGGTGATTATTACAATGATGAGATTCAGACAGGCATTCAGGCTTATAACTATGCAATGAACGAAATCTGCAAAATTGTGGGAGATGAGGTTTTCATCAATCTTTCAATGGCACCGATTTTTCCCTATAATTACGCAAACGGCAGAAGACTTTGCTGTGACACTTATTACGGAATAAAAGAAACAAGGTATATGCTCAATTCACTTACATACGGTTTCTGGCAGAAAGAACTTTACGATTACATTGACCCGGACCATATAGTTCTTGTAGGAAAAGACAATAAAGCCACAGAGTCTGAGGCGCATAGCAGAATGGTATCGGGAATTATAACGGGAGGCAGTTTCCTGACAGGAGATAATTTCGCTGAGGTAACGGAAAAACAGTCGCAAAGATACGATGACCTCCTGAATAATGAAAAACTGATTGAAATTGTAAAAAAAGGAAGACCTTTTGAACCTGTTCTGAAAACAGGAAGTGAATATGCTTCAAATATTTTCAAACTGGTTGATGGAGAAAAGACGTATATTGCAGTCATCAATTACAGTTTGCTTCCGAACAGTTTTGAGATTAATTTGCCAAAAGAAAAATGTTTTGTTAAAAATCTCTTTACAGGAAAGTCAGAGGTAAAATCCGGTGAAAAAATGACAGTTGTTTTGTCCGGCTCGGACAGTATTATTTATGAGATAACTTAATACACAAAACGCTCGCTGACGAAAGTGTTCAGTGAGCGTTTTTATATGTTTTTCTTTTTCAGTGCAATGAAAAAAATTATATAAAAGCTGATAAAAAGCAGAGAAAAATTATATCTGCTTTCAAACAGAATTATGAAACCGAGAATTGCAACAGGAACGACCGTAATGCAGGAAATAATAAGAGAGATTTTTTCTGTTGCTTTTTCGGAAAATTTAAGCCTGAGAAAATTTTCAAGAATTTTATTTCCGTCAAGTGGTTCACATGGCAGAAGATTAAAAAGTCCTATTGTCAGATTAATTTCAGAAAATCTGCTTCCTTTGAAAAGTAACCATGCAAGAATATTTACAAGGGGACCTGCAAACGCACAGAGAATTTCACGGCTCGGTTTTGTGATATTTTCTTCCTGTCTTTCGATTCTCATTCCGAAAGGTGTAATATAAATATCTTTCGGCTTTTCATGGTTCAGCAGTAAAACTGCCAGGTGTCCTGCCTCATGTATAATTCCTGACATAAGACACAGAAAAATGTTTCCCGTTTCATCAAAAAGTCCCATTAAAGCTACGGTCAGTCCGAAGAAAAAACTGACATGTATTTTTGTTTCTTTAAATTTTGTTGTCATTTATGGGAAGCACATAAGCAGGGTTTACTTTTTCTCCGTCAATTTCAATTACAAAATGAAGATGAGGTCCTGTTGACCTTCCTGTTGAACCTATAAGAGCGATTGTTTCTCCCTGACGGACAACCATTCCTTCTTCTGCAATGATTTCTGAACAATGGAGATACCGTGTTACGAGTCCGTCAGAATGTGTAAGCTCAATGTATTTTCCGCTGATGTCATCGTAACTGACGCGTGAAACTTTTCCGTAGAAAGCTGCTTTTATTACTTCTCCCTCATCTGCAGAAATATCAAGTCCCGAATGAAAAGAAAAAGTTTTTGTAACGGGGTTTATTCTGTAACCGAAAGGAGAAGAAATCTTACCGCTGACGGGTGTGCATATTTCTGATGAAATATAATAGGGTGAAAAAGTTGTACCTGTCTGTGCAGAGAAAACAGAAATGTCATCACCACCCTGAGGTGAAAGAGTAAAGCTTTTTATTTTTGCAAAAACTTCTTTTACTGTCATGTCATTTTCCATAATCTGATTATATGTTTCTTTCAGAATAAGAAAGTTATGAGGACTTACTTTCTTTACTGCATAAAGACCTGCTGTCAGTAATATGGTAACAATTGCCTGAACGGCTATGATGTGGGTAAAAAAATCTTTTTTCTTTTCTTTGTTGTCTTTTTTTCTTCTGTACTGTTCCGTGGTTTTATCTGAAAATTCATTTTCGGCAGACATAAAAACACCTCCATGCAAATTAATATGCATGGAGGCAATTTTTTATTCGTATATTTCCTCTTCGTCTTCACCTGGGACGTACGGGACTTCGGCAATTACTTCAAATTTTCTGCCTCTTGTCCATATTCCGGGAGTAATTCTTACTGCAAATCCGCAACCACCGGGCATGAGCCATTCATGCATAGGTGCTTCGGGAATTCCGAATGCAGAAAGCAGATACATAATAACTCCGCCGTGAGTGAAAATTGCTGCTTTTGTTGTGCCTGTTTTTAAAAGGCCGTCAACAATTTTAATAAAGCAAGTGGAAATTCTCTCAGCAAAAGCCTCGTTGCTTTCTCCGAAAGGAGGCTCAACGCCCTGTTCACCTGAAAGCCAACGTGCAAAAAGCTCGTTATCCTTCAGTTCTTCTGCAGTTCTGCCTTCATATTCACCGAAGTTGTATTCGATAAGGTCGTTGATAACAATTGCCTGTTTATCGGGGAAAACAAGTTCTGCAGTTTTTGTGCATCTCTTGAGGGGACTTGTAAAAACAGCATCAACAAGAGGGTAGTCATAAACCTCTTTCATCTGTTCAATCTGTTTTATGCCTTCGTCACTCAGGGGAACATCAGTGTGACCGATGTATTGTCCCTCAAGGTTAGAGTCAGTAAGACCGTTTCTGTAAAAATAAATATAATATGATTTCAAATTATGTCATCCTTTGATAAGTGCGTTGTAGAGTCTGATATAATCATTTGCAGATTTCTTCCAGCTGTTGTCACATTCCATTGCACGTTTAACAAGGGTATTCCAACCCTCTTTGTTTTTGTAGCCTTCAAGGGCACGACGGATTGTGTACATCATGTCGTGAGCGTTGTAGCTTGCGAATGTGAAGCCGTTGCCTTCGTTGTCGCCACTATCAGAAATTGAGTCTTTAAGACCGCCTGTTTCTCTGACAATGGGAATTGAACCGTAACGGAGCGCAACCATCTGTGAAAGACCGCAGGGTTCACTCTTTGAGGGCATAAGGAAGAGGTCTGTACCTGCATAGATTTTCTTTGCAAGGTCAGGAATGAAACCAAGCTTAAGACCAACCTTGTCAGGATATTTTTCTGCAAGATACTTGAAGAAGTTTTCGTACTGCCAGTCACCTGAACCGAGAACAACAAGCTGCATATCTTCTGTGCAAAGAAGCTCTTCCATAACAGTCTTTACAAGGTCAAGACCTTTGTGGTCAACAAGACGTGAAACAATACCCATAAGGGGAACATCTTCTCTCTGAGGTAGACCGAAATGTTCCTGAAGCTTCTGCTTGTTGACTGCTTTCTTTGTGAAATCTTCAGAGGAGAAGTTTTCATAAATGTTTGTGTCTGTTTCAGGGTTATAGAGAACGGTATCAATACCGTTGAGAATACCGCTTAACTTGAACTGCTTGTCACGTAAAATTCCGTCAAGACCGTGGCTGAACCAAGGGTCAAGAATTTCTTCTGAATAAGTGGGACTTACAGTTGTAACGGCATTTGCACACTCAATTGCACCCTTCATGAAGTTTACGTCACCGTCGTAATCAAGGATACCTGCGTTTTCTTCACCGATACCAACAACGTCAGCCAGAAGCTCTCTGCCGTAAACACCCTGATATGCAATGTTGTGGATTGTGAAAATTGTTTTGATGTTTTCATAACCGGGTCTGTTTGCATAGAAAAGTGAATAGTAAACGGGAGTAAGTGCAGACTGCCAGTCATTACAATGGATGATGTCAGGCTTAAGGTCGATGTGAG
>JAFXFI010000037.1 GCA_017520635.1 Clostridia bacterium | reverse complement strand
TATGTATTTAAAGATAAAACAACAAAGAAGATGATTTAGTGACTGATAAAGAACTGAAAAAGCTCAGTCGTCTTGAGCTGCTTGAGCTTCTTCTGACTGAAAGCCGTGAAAATGAAAGGCTCAGAGCAGAACTCGAAAAAATAAAACAGGAAAACACCATAAAAAAGAGTGCGCAGCATCTGAATCAGACATCAGAAAATCTTGGTGAAACGTCAGATAAACTGAGTGCAGCACTGCAACAGGTATCTTCGATTATAAGTGGTCTTGACAAAATTTCTGTTGTTACAGTTGAAGATAAACAGACACCGTCTGATGAAACCAATGGAGCAGAAGAAATTCAGGAGGAACAGACTGACACAGAAGTACCTGAAATAATTGATGAGCCTGAAGCCGTTGAAGAACCTGATGAAGTTATTGGAGAGTTTGAGTCTGATTTATTACAGGATGAAATAACCGAAAATCAGAAACTGAACGATATATCAAAGCGACTGGATGTGGCACTGCAGCTTATTTCTTCAAGAATCAAAGAACTGGACAGGCTTGCAGATATTGTTGACGCAGATAAAGAGGGCTTAGCCCTTTATGATGAAAATAAAAAATAAATTTATATACTCTCGGGAGGAGTTAACCATAAATGGCATTTAAAAGAAAGGTTAACTATACGAACTTTCCCACCTCAGAGCAGATTGAAACAGCAATTTTAAAAACGAAGTACAGTCAGAAATATAAAAAGGTATTGAAAAGCACACTGTCTTCACTTATTGTTGTGGCAGCAATTGCCGTGCTTATCGCTACACTTATGCTACCGGTTCTGCAGATTCAGGGAAGCAGTATGGAACCAACGCTGAATGATGAAGAAATCGTTGTTCTTATTAAAACATCAAAACTGAAAAGGGGACAGTTGTGCTGTTTCTCATATCAGAATAAACTTCTTATCAAACGTATAATTGGTGTTCCCGGAGACAGTATCAACATAACTGAAGATGGCTTTGTTTATGTTAATGATAATCTTCTGGATGAACCGTACATTCTGGACCGTGCGTTAGGAGAGTGTGACATATCTTTTCCCGTACATGTGACGGAGAACCATTATTTTATCCTCGGTGACCACCGTTCTACATCAATTGACAGCAGAAGCTCTGCAGTAGGACTTGTGGATGCCGAACAGGTTGTAGGCAAAATTTTCTTCAGAATATGGCCTTTTGAAGCTTTTGGTAGTATAGATTATCAGAAGAATCAGGATAATCAGGCAGAATAATCTTAAAACAATAATCCGAAAGGGGGCATATATATGGCAGGCATAAAAAAAGAATATCTGAAAGACCATAAGCAGTTCAGATTGCGAAACAAAAAAATTATTGCCATATTTCCCCTTATTGCTGTTTTAGTTGCAATTATTGTTTTCTGGTGTCTTAAGCTTGTAGGTATTACTGTTACAAGTGAGGCGCTCTGTAACCTTGAAGCCCACAGCCACAATGTCACCTGCTATGAGGACGATGTGCTTGTGTGTACAAAGCCTGAGCACCGTCATTCATCTGAGTGCTTCCCTCAGAAGGGCGTTGATGTTGAAACATCAATTGACTGGAAGAAAACATTTGAGGATGTGGCACTTACAAACGATGTTACAGAAAACCTTGTTTCAATTGCCTTTTCACAGTCAGGCTATAAGGAAAGTGCAGAAAACTATGAGTACAATGCACTTGCACAAAAGCATAGCTACACCCGTTACGGTGAATGGTACGGAACTCCCTACGGAGAATGGAACACATTGTTTGTTTCATTCTGTCTTAACTATGCAAATATAAACGATTCCGATTCTCTCATCAGTGCTTCAGCAGAAAGCATGAGACATAATTGGGAAAAGAAAAGCCTTTACTTTTCAGCAGACGAATACATCGGTGAAAGAGGAGACGTTGTATTCTTCGATACAAATTCAGATAAAGATGCAGACCGTACAGCTATTATCCTCAGCAAAGGAGAAAAAATCCTCCTTGTAATTGAAGGTAATGTTGACGGTGAAGTAAAAGCCGTGGGCTACAGTAATACGGATAGTATTATGGGCTACGGTAAAACAAGTGAACTTTACGCAGCAAAGCATATTTCCTCTGCCGATAATGATAAGTCAGGCTCATCTGTAAATATGGATGAGCTTTCAGGCAGAGTTATCAGATATATCCCCAATGCCACTGAACAGATTGTTACATACCGTATGATGAGAAGCACATCCAACGAGCCTCTTGCTGCAATGGACGATGATGACCACGGCATTACATACACATCTCACCTTGAAGATGAGGTTGTAGGTGTTGTTTTCAGAGAGCAGTCAGGTGTTGAACTTGGTAACGGTGATACGGTTTATATCGGGGAAATTTATCAGATTTCTCTTGAGTTCAGCGAAATCAACACAGGCAGTGAGTGGATACAGTTCAGACACGACGAGGACGGATATCTTACGTATCATCTGCCTGAAAACATTCATTGCGAACCCTTTGATGATTGGCATACAATTTCTGCAAAAACAGAAAACGGAACCATCACCGATGTTGGTGAGTATTTTATGGACGAAACAGGCTTGTTGAGAGTTAAGTTCTATGAAGATGCTGACGGCGTGAACTTCGTTGATAAATATTCAAACGTTGACTTCTCAATTGATTTCAATGCTTCAGTGGTTTCCTTACAGCCGGGCACTTCAACTGAAATCAAGTTCAACGATAAAATCAACATCAATATGAATATTGACGGTAATGCGTCAATGAAGGCTCAGAAAACTCACGGCATGTATGATTCAAACAATCATACAATGGAATACACAATCAGGGTTGAAGCAACTCACGGTGTTGTAAAAGACCTTGTTCTTGACGATCAGATCTGGGAAAATCACCACACACTTCTTGATACGGTGGTAGTAACAGACCTTAACGGCAATCTCTTAGACCCTCAGCCTACTGTTTCGGCAAACCCCGGTACAGCAGGCGGTAAAGCGGGTTCAATCATATCAGGTTTCCCCGATATGGCAGCAGGACAGGGCTTTATCATCAGATATAAAACACAGATTGATGATTCGGCAATGTCAGTTGATAAGGTATCAATGTGGAACGGTGCTTATTTTACCGGTGAAAATGCCCTCGGCAATGATGTTACTGCAAGTACTCAGGACTGGTTAGAGGTAGAGCTTGAAAAAATGACCAAGGACGGCAAGCAGGTCACCATCAAGGATGCAAACGGAAACGATATTCAGGTTATTGAGTGGGAAGTTGAAATCAGAAAAGACAACCATGACCTTCAGGGCACAGTTATTATCGATACCTTGGGTGAAGGACTTGAATATTATACAGGAACACCTATTCAGGTCAAGCACTATGACTATTACGGCAATCCTCTTCCCGATACACAGATAAGCTGGAATGATGTTACAATTACAAACAATAACTCAATGAGCTTCGCTCTTCCCGACGGTTATGCATTCAGAATAGTTTACTATACAACCTTTGAAGCACCTGAAAACGGTGGAACAAAAAATTATTCCAACCGTATCCAAGCCACAATCAACGGCAGAGAGGAATCGGCTTCAGGCAGCGCAGATGTTGTGGGCTTTGTAACTCATGTAAGCAAAAGCGCAAGCGGTGATGACGGTGAATATGTTTACTTCAATTTTGAAGCAGAGGTTCCCGGTGTTATCAAGGATTGGGGCAACTTCGTGTTTACCGACCATATGGGCATCTGGAATTTCGCCGGTAACAATGAAGGCTTCCTGTATGTAGAAAATAAGCCTGAGGATTTAGTTGTAACAGCCACCACAGCAAGCGGACAGGTTGTCACCTTCACCCCCTATGTGGAGGGTGAAAGCGTGGAAAACACATATATTCTTGTCGCCCCCGGTACAGGCGACCTGGAGCACAGCTTCAATATATATTTCAACACGGCAACTCCCAATAATACCTCATCAAAATGGATTCTTGCAGAGGACTCCGTGCTTAATATCAGCTACAAAATTCCTTTTGATGCAAAAACAGGTACAGAATGGACAGGCTCCTTGACAGGCGACCTGACAATTGAGGAGGTTCTGTTCCAGGAATACAGACTTGCCAATGAGGCTTACCTTGACTATACAAATATTACCAATGCTTCAACTGTAGCATTCTATGAATATGCACCTCAGATTGTAAAAAAATCAAATGTCAACGAAACAGGTGTTATAGATTATACAGTCAGCTTCAATAACAATATTCCCGGTAAATTTGGTGATGAGGGTTATATAAACGAAACTGTAAATGAGTTCTGGTTTAATGATACATTTGATGAAAAGCTTGAATATGTACCGGGCTCGCTTGTTGTAACAACCTATTCACCCTGGCAGAAGGGTCTGTGGGTTACAAAATATCAGTATAACGGAACAATCACCGGTAACACCATCAGAGTTGATGCAGGTACATTTACTCTCATTGATTATAATGAGGAAGCAACTGCTTACTGGTGGGAATGGATAAGCACAGCACCCATTTTCAGAAACTATTATCAATGGGTCGGCGCAGGCGGTGTATATGAATTTACATATCAGCTTAAGGTGAAGGACGAGTATCTTTTAACTACTGACTTTGCAAAGTTTGAGCTTGACAATACTGCAGAGCTGACATGGGGAGAAGACAATACATCAGGACCTGATACGGAAACCTCAGTTTTCTATACAGGACTTCTCCATAAGCATGTTGTGCAGGACGATGAAAGGCTTGACTTTGAGGTTCACATTAACCGTGAAGCACTTGATATCCTTGAAGGCTTAGACACCCTGACAGTTCAGGATATAATGACACCTAATCTGTCTGTTTATTGGGACTCAATCAGGCTTGTATATGAAAATGAAAACGGAGAAATGATTGATTTCACATCTCCTGAAAGCAAATATACCTACACGGTTACTTACTCTCCTGCCAATAACAGTCTAACCTTTATTGTTCCCGATAGCTTACATATAATAATTGACTATACCACACTTATTACAGAGAGCGGTCTTGTGTCTGTTGAAAACTCCGTTCTGGTTGACGGTAAGGCAGAGGTTGCAGATGTTATCGATGCTATCTTCCGTGTTCAGCAGCACAGTGGTGGTGCATCAGGCTCAAACCAGAAAACGACACTTCTTAAGCAGGACGGTATGACTAACTTACCCTTGGCAAATGCAACCTTCCTGCTTTACGGACCTAAGGGTGACACAACTGCAGTAAGACCTGCAGGAGTACCTCAGACAGTTATTACAGACAGAGGCGAAACTCTCAGATATATCGGTTCTTACACGACAGGGCAGGACGGTACTTCTGTAATAGAAACACAGTACCTGACAGTTGGCGGACCATATGCACTTGTTGAATATATAGCACCTGAAGGATACGAGTTACTTGAAAAACCGGTTTATTTCTATTTCTATGAACAAGATCCCAACGGTGAAATGCAGACCGTAACCACTCTTATAGCAATCGAAAACTTCGCAGGAAGCTTTTTGATTCCTGAAACAGGCGGTATGGGTACATTCAATTTGGCAATAATCGGCATTGCCCTTGCGGCATTTCCGGTTTTGTATAGTTTGATTCGTCGTAAATGTAAAAGGGGGATAAAGGGGTAGTCTCTCTCAACATTGATGACGAAAAAACAAAATCTGTTCAGAAATTGCAAATTTAAAAAAGAAAGGATGAAAATCATGAAAAAATTATTTGCAGTTTTATTGTCAATCGTACTCGTTTTCACAATGGGTACAACAGCACTCGCAGCACAGATCACAATCAGCAACGCTGAAGTAGGTGAAACATACGACGTTTACAAAATGCTCGATTTCACAGCTGTTGCAGGTACAACCGACAAAGGTTACTACACAGTAGAAGCAGCTTGGGAAGACTTCTTTGCTGCAGAACCCGCATCTGACTATTTCACAGTTGAAACAAACGCTGACGGTAAAAGAGTAGTTTCAATGGATGCAGAGCTTGATGACGCTGCAAAAGCTGAACTCGCTAAGGAAGCAGTTGCTTATGCAAAAGCAAACGGCATCACAGCAGTTACTCAGAAAGCAACTTCAGCAGATGTTGTTTTCGATGGACTTACTCCCGGTTACTATGCAGTTGACACATCTCTCGGTACAATTTGCGCACTTGTAAATGCAGATTCAACATTCACAACAGTTGAAAAGAACGCAAAGCCTGACATCACAAAAGAAGTTCAGGAAGACAGCGAAATTAACTATACTGACGAAGGTTGGGGCAAGGTTAACGATGCTGACATCGGTGATACAGTTAACTACAAATCAGAAATCACAGTTGGTTTCGGTGTTACAAAATATGTAATGCACGATACAATGGATGCCGGTCTTACTTTCATTCCCGGTAGCGTTGTAGTTGAAGGTGCAACTAAGGATGTAGACTACACTGTAACAACAAATTGCGCTGACGGCTGTACATTTGAAATCGCATTCGAAGATGAATTCATTGCAAGTGTAGGCAGAGGTAACACATTCGAAGTTACTTACTCAGCAACTCTCAACGAAAATGCTCAGGTTGAGTATGAAGACGGCAGAGGCTACCAGGGTAACAAGAACACAGTTTACCTTGAATACCTGAACGACACAGTAATCAAAACAGATGATCACGAAACAGTAACATACACATGGAAGCTTGACGTATTCAAGTACACAGACGGAGACAACAAAACTCCTCTTGCAGGTGCTGAATTCTCACTTCTGTATGATGGTGAAGCTATTTCTCTCGTTGAATTAAAAGGTGACGATATTACAGTTCCCACATACAGAGTTGCTGTAGAAGGCGATGAAGCAGAAGATATCGATACAGTAATCGAAACTGATAATACAGGTAAATTCATCATCCTCGGTCTTGATGCAGACGTTTATACACTTACAGAAATTAAAGCTCCCGACGGTTACAACCGTGCTAACGACTTGGAAGTAACTATCGGTCACGACCTTGACGATGAAAACTACAGTGCTACATACACAATTAACGGTGCTGATCCTGCACAGATTGAAGTAGAAAACAAAACCGGTGGTCTCTTCCCCGAAACAGGTGGCATCGGTACAACAATCTTCTATGTTGTTGGCGGTCTCCTTATGCTTGCAGCAGTAGTTGTTCTTGTTTCAAAGAAAAGAATGGCTTCTTTTGCTTGAAAGGATAAAGAATCTGAAGATTCTGAAGAACTGAAGGATTCTGAGGAATCATAAGGTTCCACGGTTAATAGCCGACAGTTAAAATTTTAAAACCCTGCCGACCTTGTGTCGGCAGGGATACCCCATTAAAATTTTGACCGTTGTC
>JAFXFI010000036.1 GCA_017520635.1 Clostridia bacterium | reverse complement strand
TAATATTTGCCTCCCTTGCCTAAAGGGAGGTGGATTTTGCGAAGCAAAAGACGGAGGGATATTTAATGAATATTATCTAAAAAAACAATAATATCCCCCAGTCAAAACCTACGGTTTCGACAGCCCCCTTTAGGCAAGGGGGCCAATAATTACAATTAATTTCAGAGCGACAAATTATAATTTATCGCTGACTTTTGGTTTCAGGCTCCCCTTGAAAATGCAAGGGGAGCTGTCTGCGTCAGCAGACTGAGGGGATTTTTCGTTGAAAAATATAATTTAAGATGCTTTCATTCTCAGCTTCAGTTTATCGGCAATCATTGCAATAAACTCTGAATTTGTAGGCTTACCTCTTGAATTCTGTATTGTGTATCCGAAATATGAAGAAAGAACATCAACATCGCCTCTGTCCCATGCAACTTCGATTGCATGTCTTATTGCTCTTTCCACACGTGAGGGAGTTGTCTTGAACTCTTTAGCAACAGTTGGATATAGAAGCTTTGTAACAGAAGACATCATTTCATCATCTTCAATTGCAAAAATAATTGCTCTTCTCAGATACTGATAACCTTTGATGTGTGCAGGAACACCTATCTGATGCATGATTTCAGAAACGGTCAGTTCAAGGTCATCTGCTTTTCTTTCCTGAACAGCTGACAAACCTGAAACATTCCAGTTGATAATCTGTCTGATACGCTCTGCAAGCATAAGGTTATCAAAAGGCTTTATCATATAATAATCTGCACCCGCCTGAAGAACCTCGTTTTCAATGCGCTGATTATCAACACCCGATATCATGAAAATAGCAGGTCGTTTTACCGGCTTTCTTTTCTGAAGTTCTTTGAGAACGCCTATCCCATCCATGTGAGGCATAAATGTATCCATAACAAGTACATCTGCCGTGACCTTTTCAAGACGTGACAAAACCTCTGTCCCGTCTTTCGGCACAAGTATAACTTCAAAACCGCTTTCTCTCAGGTCTGATGCACATTTCTCTCCCTGTTTTGTTCCTTCTTCTGCAAGAATTACTTTTATTTGCTTTTCCATCTTTTTTCCTCCAAATTTTGTTTTATTCCGACCGGCCTTTCTTTTTCCGTGCCATTTCTTTACCATATTACCATAAAATGGTAATTATAGCAAGTAGTGTTAAAAACTTTTTTTAAAAATCAAAAAAAATAATCGCATAATGTAAAATCGTTTGACAATATACGTCAAATATCGACATATTGGGGACTTTTTTAAGGAATTATTAAAATCTATTAATATTTTATTAATACTTAATTAATATTTAATTAATCTTAATTAATTTTACATTGTTATTGCTTTCACAAAGTGGTATTATATAAATGAAGAAAATAACAAACGGAAAGGAGTGCAGAATATGTTACAGTCAATTTTCGAACTTGTTGAAAAAATCCTTGTCTGGGCAGACGCAAGCGCAGAAGCACAGCAGATCGTTAAGGAAATTTTTGATTGGCTTCTCAGTGTCATCGGCTGATGAGTGATTAACCACAGAATTTATAACTCAAACAAAATACACACAACAAAAACCGCAGTTCAGTGAACTGCGGTTTTTGTTATCATATAAAGTTTTAGTCAATTGATTTCAGGCTTTCAACCATATCAATTTTCTTGATGTAGAAATGCATTACAACGTTTACAACTACCGCAAACAGAAGTGTCATTCCCACAGCAAACAGGTAACTAAGAGGTTCAATTGTTCTGCCGAACATAACCACGTTAACCTCGGCCTGTGCCACAACAATTTTGTGGAGGAAATAGCCTATTGCTATACCAAGAGCAATTGCAATACCGGTAATTATATAGTTTTCCTTGCCCACATAAGAGGTAGACTCCCTGTCATAGAAGCCGAGAACTTTTAGTGTTGCAATTTCACGACGGCGTTCATTGATGTTGATGCTTGTCAATGTATAAAGCACAATAAACGCAAGAAGTGCTGCTGAAATAATGAAGATTGCAATAACCAGGTTCAGACAATTGAAAAGCTCATCAAAAGTTTTGATTGTCTCCTCAGCATCAACAACAGCGTTGATGTCATTGAACTTCATAAGCTCTGTTGCAACCTGCTCTGATTTTGAAGTCCCTCTTACACCATCGGCATATTTTGCATACATATAGTTAAACGGTGCGGGTGCCTGGAAAATCTGACTGTAAAGTGCAGGTGACATATATACATAGTGGAAGGCATAGTTTTCAACAATACCTGTTACAGCGAGTTTAAGCGTCAGTTCATCACTGAATTTAAGACTGATTGCGTCACCCTCTTTGATATTTGCTCTTTTTGCAAATTTCTCCGTAATGAGAACTCCGTCATCGGTCAGTTCAAATTTTTTATCGGTAGTACGTGAACGCAAATCAATGAAGTCTTTCATTTTTTCTGCCGACTGAGGAACAAGAAGATAAACACTCAATTCATCCTCGGAATTATCTGAGCTTCCCATAACAGTCTTGTTATAGAACATCATTGCATCTGTAATGTTTTCGTTTTTAAGAACATTATTGTAAATTGCACTTTCATTTGCAGAAATCTGACTGTTTTTAAGGGCAATTTGCGCATCAAAGGAGCTTACACCGCCTTTGCCGTACTGTGCAGTCAATATCTGATTTATTGAGTCGTTAAGACCGAAGCCTGTAAGCAGAAGTGCCATACATCCGATAATCCCTACCAGTGTGACAATACCTCGCTTTTTATTTCTCATAAGATTACGTGTTGTAACCTTGGCTGAGAAGCTCATCTTGTTCCAGATAAGGGGGAATCTTTCAAGGAATACACGTTTACCTGCTTTAGGTGCTTTTGCACGCATAAGGTCTGCAGGTTTTGAAAGCATTTCCTTTCGACAAGCAAGATAAGTTGCAATTGTTGTACTTGCAACTGCAAAAACTGTTCCGAGAATAATAAGCTTTGCAGGGAAAAGAATTGTAAGTTCAGGCACCTGGAACACAACTTCATAAGCCGTCATAATAGCACTTGGGTAAGTATAGAAACCGGCTATAAGACCTATTACCGAGCCTACAAACGTTGCAACGAGAGAATAAATAAGATATTTTGCTCTTATTGCAGAATCAGTGTAACCCAACGCTTTGAGAGTACCTATCTGAGTTCTTTCTTCGCTGACCATTCTTGTCATTGTTGTAAGAACAACCATTGCTGCAACTACAAAGAAGAACACAGGAAACACCTTTGCAAAGGCTTCAATACTGCCTGCAGTCTGGCCATAGTTTTCGTATCCCGGAAGCATTGTTCTGTCATAGACAAACCAACGTGGGTTTGTGGTTGCTTCTTCAAGCTGTTTTCTTGCCTCTTCAATATCATACTCTGCTTCGTCAAGCTTTGCATAAGCTTCCTCGTAAGCTTCGTTATATTCAGTATCGTACTGAGCAAGCTTTTCTTTACCTTCTGCAAGCTCTTTCTTCTTTGCCTCAATCTGTGCACGTGCGGCAGCTGCCTGTCTTTCTATTTCAGCAGGTGCACTTGAAATTGTACCGCCGTACTTTTCAAGCTCAGCCTTAGCCTGTGCCAACTGTTTTTCACCTGCATCAAGTCTTGCTTTTGCAGCAGGAAGATTATCTCTTATTTCTCTGATTTCAAAGTTATTCTTAACATAATCACCGGCAAGCTTTTTGTTTTCCTCAACCTTGCTCTTATATGACGCCACCATGTCTGCGTACTCAGGGTCAGTTGTGAAATCATTCTTGATAAGTACACCGTTTTCGTCAAACACAGGCTCTTTGGGAATTGTGTTTTCAAGCTCCTTGATTTCAGTTCTGAGAAGAGTCATTCTCTCATTCTGCTCAACAACAAGTTTCTGAAGCTCTTCAAATCTTACTTCATATTCTTCTACCTGTTTTTTACCGTCTTCCCATTCCTTGTACTTTTTATCATACTCCTTCTGAGCCTTTTCAAGCTCAGCCTTTCCACTTGAAAGCTCCTGATTTTTGGAAGCAAGAAGTGCCTCAAGCTGTGCTTCTGCAGCAGCAATTTCAGCGTCACCGTTTTCAACAAGGTTTCTGTAATATTCAAGCTCTGTGAAAGCATCGCCAAGCTCTGCTTCAACCTCCTGTTTCTTTTTCTCGTATTCTCTTTCACCTTCTTCAAGCTGTTTTCTGTATTCTGCAGTTGCCTCGTCAACACGTACTGCAAGCTGATTCATGGCAATTGAATCAATTTTGTCAATCACAGGAGAAACATATTCATAGTATTCATTTGAGAAGGGATAGAAATCGTCTGCACCCTCAACAGTTGCACAGATTTCCGTGTAATAATCAATTTTGAATGCACTTTCGGGAACATAGATAAAGCAACCCAATGAACCGCTTCCCACATCAGTCTGACCTCTTTCAAAGGAGATGTAACGGGGAGTTCTGATAACGCCTACAATTTTGTACTCGGTAACATCAAGCTTGTTTTCGATATTTTCCTCAATGCCCACCATTTTGATGGTTTTGCCTATTTCAAAGCCTTTCGGTGTTGCCATATCACTTCTGTCAATGACACATTCATTTTCATTCTGCGGAAAACGTCCTTCAATGAGAGTAAGTCGGTTTATGTAGGACTTATCCTTACTTTCCGCTTTAGAAAAATCAAGACCGTAGGCTCGGCATATTGTCTGACCGCCGTCAACATTTGACGCAGTTTTGCCGTCAACCATAACTGTACCGTCAGCAAATTTTGAACCTATTGCCTCTTCGACGCCCTCAATCTCTTTTACTGCCTGAACGTCGTTTTCATTGAAACCTACAGTAGATATCATCCAGATATCCATAAGGTTGTTTTCATTATAATAATTCACAGCTGTCTGCTGCATATCAGGTCCTGCCGCACTTATACCCGCATAAAAGCTGATACCTACCGTCACAATAGCGATAATGGAAATGAAACGGGCTTTATTGCGTTTTATGGTGCGCAGGGCTTCCTTTATTAACGCGTTGCTCATTTACCAAACAATCCTTTCAACATCAACAGGGTTACGGTTAAGTTTAATGGAATTGATTTTACCGCTACCCATAGAAATAATTCTGTCTGCCATAGGTGCAATAGCAAGGTTATGAGTGATAACAATTACTGTCATTCCCTCTTTACGGCTTGCTTCCTGAAGAAGCTTTAAAATTGTAACACCTGTTTTATAGTCAAGAGCACCTGTAGGTTCGTCACAAAGAAGAATTTTCGGATTTTTTGCCAATGCTCTTGCAATTGAAACACGCTGCTGTTCACCGCCTGAAAGCTGTGAGGGGAAATTATCAAGTCTGTCACCGAGACCTACTGACTGCAGAACAGTTGCAGGGTCAAGGGCTTCTTTGCTCATCTGTGTTGCAAGCTCAACGTTTTCAAGTGCTGTAAGGTTCGGCACAAGGTTATAGAACTGGAACACAAAACCTACATCATGACGTCTGAACTCAGTGAGTTTTTTATTGTTCATTGCCGTTATAACTTCACCATCAATAATCACATCACCTGAGGTTGCGTTGTCCATACCTCCGAGAATGTTAAGTGCAGTTGTTTTACCTGAACCGCTGGCACCTACAATAACACAGAATTCACCTTTTTCAACGCTGAAAGAAACGTCATCAACGGCTTTGATTTCAACTTCACCCGCTTTGTAAACTTTGCTGACGTTGTTAAATTCTACATAACTCATATCTTTATCCTCCTATTGACTGCAAAACAGTATTCGCCACAGGTATAGCCGCCTGTCTTGCTGAACTGCTTGAATTTTCTATAAGAACCACAATGGCATAAGGGAAGTTTTCCTTTTGAGAAAATCCCACAAACCATGCGTTATCTCCTGTTTTTTCATCGCCCACTTCTGCAGTACCCGTCTTTCCGCACATCTCAAGTCCGGGGAAAACATTTTCACCGTAGTAATTCACCACATTGGAACGAAGAAGCTCTTGCAATTTTTCTGCCGTGTCGTAGTTAAGATTAATTTCATCTGCTCTTTTTTCAGATGCTTTATAAGTTGAAAAACCTTTGGGTGTTGTAATTGATTTTACATAATATGGTCTGACAGTTTCGCCACCGTTTGCCACAGCACCCATAAGAGTCATCATCATGCAGGGGTTTGCAGTTACCGTATACTGACCGATACCTGCCCAGCCCATATCTATATCAACTGCCTTTGTAAAGTCTGCCGTTCCTTTTGACAGAGGAACTCTGTCCACTTCAAAGGAAGAAGTAAGGCCCATTTTTTCAGCAGTTTTTTGCATTTTTGTTTTGCCGAGTTCAATTGCAATTTCTGCAAAAGCAGAGTTGCAGGAATTATTAAGTGCTTTTTCAAAGGTCTGTTTACCGTGCTTGCCGTTACAGATAACCTTTGTACCGCCTACCTCCAACTCACCGTCACAAGTAAAAGTTCTCTCATAAATATCAGGGATATTTTCAATTGCACAGGCTGATGTTACTATTTTAAAGGTAGAACCGGGTGTGAATGAAGAAGAGAGAAATTTATTTATATAAGCTGCTTTGTATTTATCACTGTTCATTGTATCCTTATCCGGCTTGTTTTCAGGGTCATAAGAGGGAGTTGAAACCATACAGATTATTTCACCTGTCTTGTAGTTGTAAACTCCAACCGTACCTTTTCTTCCGTTAAGGGCATTGTATGCTGTTTTGCACACGTTACTGTCAAGAGTTAAATTTATATCGTTTCCTATACCGAATTTTGAAAGATAATATGTTCCCGAAACGATGTTATATCCTGTAAGCTCACTTTCAAAAAGAGCATGAACTCCCGTGGACATAAAGCCTTCCGTATCGCCTACTGCATGGAGAGTTGCTTTTCTCACGGCAGAGTCAGTACTGTAATAACGTTTACCGTCTTTTGTTTGGGCAAGAATTTTTTCGTTACAATCGTAAATTGTACCTGCAGCAGAAATCTGCCCTCCTGAATAGAGATGATTGTTTGCTCTGTGAGTTGCCCATTCCTCACTGTTTCTGAAGAAAGAAAAACCGAGTATAACCGTACCTGCAACAAAGGCACCTACAACGAAAAGGAGCAGAAAAGCTCTTCTGACTGTGTTATGCATTTTTCTTCCTCCTTTTTAAAAATTACTCCGTCATCTGAGTTTCTTTCAGAGTTTTTGGATATGCTCTGGGGTCTACGCTCTTAATAAAAGCAAGTAAAGCCCAGCAGGACATCATACTTGAACCGCCACGGCTGACAAAGGGAAGTGTGACGCCTGTCCACGGAAGCAGATCCGTAACTCCGAAAACATTAAGGCTTGTCTGCACAAGAAGAAGACCTGCTGCAGAACAAGCAGCAATAACATAAAAAGTTGTTCTTGCCGATTTTGCAGAAGCAATTGTATAAACAAGAATTGCTGCAAATGTAAGTAAAATAACAAAACCTAAAACAAGTCCGTATTCTTCGCAGACCATACCGAAAATAAGGTCAGTGGTTGAAGCGTAAATATCACGGAGTTTCCCGTTACCAAGACCTACTCCGAAAAGACCGCCGCTTGCAGAATAAATCAGCATTCTCGTCTGCTGCATTCCCTCGTCATAAGGCGTTTCCCATATATGACGGTAGGTTGCAAATCTTGCCGTCACCGTAGATTTGAATGAGATAATAAGTATTGCACCAAGGACTGCTGCAACACAGATAACAGCAATTGTTTTCCAGTCACCCGAACGCATGTAAGCAATAATCAGGAACGTTGCAAAGAATATAAGTGCCGTGCCGAAGTCTCTCATGAGAAAGAGTGCACCGATACATCCTGCAGCAAAAACAAGATATTTGAAAACGCTCTTTGTTGTCTGCAATTTATCAAGGGTTGCGGCACCTACAAAGATGAACGCAATTTTCACAAATTCAGATGGCTGAAAAGAGAATGAACCAATCTGCACCCAGTTTTTAGCACCGTTATAATCCTGTGCAGCAACAAGGTTAAAAGCAAGGACTGCTGCCGCAAAAATTGCCGCAGGCATTCGGAGATACGTTACTCTGTCGGAATTTGCAATAAGCCATCGCATCACAATAAAAATAAGTACACCTGCAAGAATATAAAGCAACTGCTTCATTGCAAAATCAAATGAAACCGTGGCAATAATCGACAAGCCTACCGAAGACAGAAAGAATGCAATCATTTCAAGTTCAAAGGATTTCTGTCCTATTGTCACCCGCATTATGATAACATAAAACCATTCTATGAGAACAAATGAAAGAAGAATTACAGCAAGAGATGTCTTATTTTCTTCAGTTTTCGAAAGCACCTGAGTAAAGGAAAGAAGCTGGAAAACTGTTGCAAGTAAAAGATAGAAAGCATATCTGAATGCTTTGAGTTTTTTTACTGCCATAATCCCTACCTCCTTTAATCAATAGTTACTTCATTCTCGCTCTGCAAATTTTATTTTTGCTCCTCCGATATCAAGGATATCACCGTTTTTAAGAATTTTTTCTTTCATATACTGTCTTGAATTTACATAAACTCCGTTAGAGGAAAAGTTTGTCATTTTCCATTTTCCGTCAGTAAATGTAAGTTCAACATGTTTTCTGGAAACTGTGGGTAGATTGAGATAGACATCACAATCTTTTCCTCTGCCTATTGTGAAAAATGTTCCGTCAAGACGGAATTTCTTTCCGTTTGTAGTACTGATAAGTTCATATTCGAGAATTTTTTCACCTTTCACTCTGTCACCGAAATCAGGTGCAGAGAAAATATACGATGCTTCACCGAATGTTAATTTATCTCCGTCTGACAGCTTTTCTTTTTTCTTTATCTTCTGACCGTTAAGGATAATTCCCGTTTTTGAGCCTGTATCAAAAATCACCCATGTGTTTTTTCTTCGTGACACAACACTGTGAAACCTTGAAACCGTAGGGTAATTCAGCACAATATCACAGGAGGGACTTCTACCGATTGACGTTTCCCAATAATGAAGAGGTACTGCCTCACCTGATTTTGAATTTACAAGGAAAGCAACGGTTTTTGTTTTTGGCCTTTTGAAAAAAAGCGAAAGAACACATCCTGCGATTATAACAAATCCAAGCACAGGAAAAACAAAACGTACATATTCTTCAAACATTCCCGTCAAGACGCATTCCTCCCCTATTATATATTTACAGTTAATTATATAATATTAAAGGAAAAAGGTCAACCGAATTCAATTTCTTTTTACATCTTTTCAATAAAATCTTGATATGTTGCCGATTTTATTTTATAATACTTTTGGAAAGAAATAAAATTAACAGACCTGACGTAGGGGCAACCTTTCGGCGCCCGCCTGAAATCAAATAGATATAAACGGCGGGACGGGCAACCCGTCCCCTACGATATAACCGTTAGTTTTATATAACTATCAACAAAAAGGAGATTTTTAAAATGAGTGTTGAAAAAGTTCTTTACGGTACAACTTCAAGAGGAGAAGATGTATACAAGTATATTATCACAAATAAAAACGGTCTTGTAGCGGAAGTTATTTCCTACGGTGCAACTCTTGACAAGCTTTATGTTCCTGACAGAGAAAATGTACTTGACGATATCCTCATCGGTTTTGATGATATTGCAGGTCATGAAACACGCTCAGACTATCAGGGAATGACTGTAGGCAGATATGCTAACAGACTCTGCAAAGGTAAATTCACAATTGACGGTGTGGAATATGAAGTTACTCACAACGAAGGTGAAACATGTCTTCACGGTGGCGGAGAATTTTCTCACTCAGTGTGGAGAGGAATTATCGTTGACGATAACAAGGTTGAATTTTCTTTCCATAGTCCCGACGGTTCAAACGGTTTCCCCGGAAACATGAACGTTACCGTCACATATACTCTCGACGACAGAAACGCTCTTTCAATTGAATACTGCGGTGTAAGTGACAAAAAGACAATCATGAACTTCACAAACCACGCTTATTTCAACTTAGGTGGTTTTGATTCAGGTTCAATCTGCGACCATGAGCTTTACATTGACGCTGATTACTTTACACCCATGGATGCAGACTCTATTCCAACCGGTGAACTGAAAAGCGTTGAAGGTACGCCCTTTGATTTCAGAACACCTAAGAAAATCGGTCTCAACATTCACGATGATTATGAGCAGTTGACACTTGCACGTGGTTATGACCACAACTTCTGCCTCAATAAAAAAGATGATAAATCTGCAAATGTTGTAGCTTACGATGAAAAATCAGGCAGAGTTATGGAAATGTTCACAGACCTTCCCGGTGTTCAGCTTTACTGCGGTAACTTCCTTGACGGAATTGACGGTAAAGAGGGAACAAAAATGAACCAGCATGCAGGCTTCTGCCTTGAAACTCAGGTTTATCCCGACAGCCCCAACCAGAAAGGCTTCCCCAATTGCATTTACGATGCAGGAGAAGAATACAAAACAAAAACTGTTTATAAATTCTCAGTAAAAGAATAATAACCTTCGGAGGCGTTTTCATAATGAAATTCGGTATTTACTACGCTTATTGGGAAAAAGAATGGGGCGGAGACTGTATCCCCTATATTGATAAATGTTCAAAGCTTGGTTTTGATGTTCTGGAAGTACCTTGCGGTGACTTCCACACAAAACCCGAATCATATTTCAAAGACCTTAAAATTATCGCTGCAGACCACGGAATGCTTCTTTCAGGCGGTTACGGTCCCAGACCTGAACACAACCTTGCATCTCCCGATACAGACCTTGTTGAAAACGCTTTTAAATTTTATGCTGACGTATTCAACAAAATGGAATTTGCAGGAATTGACCGTATCGGCGGTGCACTTTACTCATACTGGCCTGTTGATTTTAAATCAGGTTTTGACAAGAAAGCTGATACTGAACGCAGTATTAAAAACATGAGAAAGCTTGCAGATATCGCTGCTGAGCACGGTATTACACTCTGCATGGAATCACTCAACCGATTTGAGGGTTACATGATTAACGAGGCATACGAGGATGTTGACTACGTTAAGGCAGTTGACAAGCCCAACGTAAAATCAATGCTTGATACTTTCCACATGAACATTGAAGAAGATTCAATTGTTGAAGCTATCAGACTTACAAAAGGAACTCTCGGAAACTTCCATGTAGGTGAAGCAAACAGAAGATGTCCCGGACCTGACGGCAGAATGGACTGGAAAGCAATCGGTGACACTCTGAAAGAAATCGGCTATGACGGTTACGTTATTATGGAACCTTTTGTCCGCATGGGCGGAAAAGTAGGTCAGGACGTTTCAATATGGAGAGACCTTTCAAAAGGTGCTTCAATTGAAGAGCTTGACCAAGATGCAGCAAACTCAGTAAAATATTTAAAAGAGATATTTAAATGATAAAAAATACGGGTTCGATGAACCCGTATTTTTTATGCTATTAATCTTCAATTTTGTAAATCAAATCTCCGAAAGCTTTTTTGCCTACAGTTGTGAACTTTCTCAGAATTGACACTGCAGGGTTCATGATTTTCAGGAGTTTTATATTTTTTCCCATACTCTTGCCGATTTCTTTTACCATCTGACAAGTACATGTATAGCTTTCATCCTGAGGGAAGAAAAGTCCTGTTTTTTCGTTGTCGATTAAATCTTTTACAAATTTACTGAGATTATCAACATGCACCATGCTTCTCTCGTTTCTGAAATCGGGAAAAACAGGGAGCATTTTTGCAAATTTCACAAGCATCTGATAATTTCCTTTGCAACCCTCACCGTAAACCATAGGAGGTCTCATAATTGCAACAAGGAAATTTTCATCAGCAAGTTCACTTAATTTCTCTTCAGCCTGAATTTTTGATTTACCGTAGTTACTCTTAGGATTAGGGGCAGTTTCTCTTGTTATAACTCCCTCTTCAACTCCGTAAACACTCATTGAACTGAGAAAAACAAAAAGCTTAACGCCTTCTTTTTTTGCTTTCTCTGCCACCTTTACTGTCAGGTCACGGTTGACATCGTAATAAAGCTGAGCATTTTCTTCAGTTTCTTTTCTATGGGCAATACCTGCAACATGGTAAATCACATCAAAGGAAGAAAAATCCTTCTTTTCCCATTCAGGATTTATCATATCAAGTGTTTCCACTGTGTAATCAGAAAATTCTTTTATGTATTTCTCAAAACACATTCCGATGTAGCTACCTGCACCTGTTATGAGAATGTTTTTCATTTCTTTTGTTTCTCCTTTTCAAGCTCACCCGTACCGCCTTCAACAACGCCGTCAGATTTAAGAACGGAAAATACTGTTCCGATGAAACATTTTATATCAAACATAAGGCTCATTCTTTCAACATATTCACCGTCGAACTTAGCTTTAACGTCAATGGGAAGCTCATCTCTGCCGTTAATCTGTGCCCAACCTGTAAGTCCTGGACGAACATCATTTGCACCGTACTTGTCACGTTCTTCAATAAGATCGTACTGATTCCACAAACAAGGACGAGGTCCTATAACTGACATTTCACCTTTGAAAATATTGAAAAGCTGAGGAAGCTCATCAAGAGAAGTCTTTCTGAGAATTCTGCCGACTTTTGTTATATACTGTTCAGGATTTTGGAGCAGATGTGTGGGCATATCCTTGGGAGTTTCCATTTTCATTGTACGGAATTTAAGGATGCCGAAATATTCTTTGTGAATTGTAAGTCTTTTCTGTTTGAAAAATACAGGACCGGGATCGTCAATTTTAATTGCAAGGGCCAGAATGAGAAAAACAGGTGAAAGGAAAATAATTCCCAGACCTGACAGGACAATGTCAATGAATCTTTTAAAAAATCTGTTATACATAATATCCCTTCCTCCTTATTTCTTTCTCTTATAAGTAGGAACAATCTCTTCAACAAGTGATTTTATGTCACTCTTTTCATCTTTTGAAGCCTTATCAAGAAGAACAAGCTGTTTTTTGAAAAGCTCGTCATCCATTTCAATAGGTTTGCCGATGTGGATAAGCTTGTTTTCTGTATCCTGCATACCTTCCTCTTTCATAAGAAGCTCCTCGTAAAGCTTTTCACCGGGTCTGAGACCTGTGTATTCAACCTTGATATCAATATCAGGCTCAAAGCCTGAAAGACGGATAAGCTGTCTTGCCATTGTATCGATTTTCACAGGCTCACCCATATCAAGAACAAAGATTTCTCCGCCCTTTGCATAGTAGCCCGCCTGAAGAACAAGGCTTACAGCTTCAGGGATTGTCATAAAGTAACGGATGATGTCAGGATGTGTAACGGTAACAGGACCCCCTGCTTCAATCTGCTTTTTAAAAAGAGGAATAACACTTCCGTTTGAACCTAAAACGTTACCGAAACGGACTGCAACAAACTCAGTGGAAGACTGTCTGTTCATCATCTGTACAACCATTTCGCAAAGACGTTTTGAAGCACCCATGATATTTGTGGGGTTAACTGCTTTATCTGTTGAAATGAGAACAAATCGCTTTACACCGTATTTTGCTGCCGCACAAGCCATTTTGTATGTGCCGAAAACATTGTTTTTAATTGCCTCATTGGGACTGTCCTCCATAAGAGGAACGTGCTTATGTGCTGCTGCATGGAAAACAAGGTCCGGCTTGTAAGTGCCGAGAACATAGTCAAGACGTGCTGTATTTCTTACAGAACCGATGAGAACCTCTAAGTTAAGTCCCGGACATTCTCTCTGAAGTTCCATCTGAATGTCGTAAGCGTTGTTTTCGTAAATATCAAAAATAATAAGGAGTTTGGGATGTGAACGTGCAATCTGACGGCAAAGCTCACTGCCGATTGAACCGCCACCACCTGTTACCATAACAACTTTACCTGAGATGAACTCAAAAATTTCATCCATATTTACTTTGATAGGGTCACGTCCGAGCAAATCCTGAGCATCAACCTTTCTCAGCTGATTACCTACACTGACGTTACCGTTTACAAGCTGATAAACTGCAGGAAGAACCTGAACCTGACAGCCTGTTTTACTGCAGATGTCAAGAATCTGCTTTCTTGTATCGGCATCACCTGCAGCAATTGCGTAGATGATTTTGTCAATTTTATATTTTTCTACTGCCTCGGGAATATCATGTCTGTTACCTACAATAGGTGCACCGCCCAGCATTTTACCTCTTTTCTGAGGATTATCGTCAATGACACATGCAATACGGTCGCGGATGTGTTCGCTGTTTTTGAACTCTGTTATAAGAGCTCGGCCTGCCATACCTGCACCGATAATCATAACATTTTTCTTGTCGCTGTCAGGGCTGTGTCGTTTCATATAAAGTCTTACCTGTCTCATGAAACGGTAAGAAAATCTTATTGCAACCGAAAAACAGAAGCTGAGCACAAAACCGATTATGTAACAGGCATAGGGCATGTTGAAAAGTCCTGTTACAATTCCGATAGCCCCTAAAAGTCCCAGAATGAAATAGGAAACCACTATTCTGAAAAATTCGTCGGTACTGACAAAAGTCCACACACTTTTATACAGATTGAAAATACTGAAAACAACAATACTGAGAACTCCCCATAACGCTGCAAACCAGAGATATTCTGCTTTGAAGTCATAGGGAATTGCATTGAAGCTGAAATCATATCTGACCCAGAGACCTAAAAAATAAGAACCTGCAACACAGACAAAATCCATCAGTGCTATTAAAAACGATTTTCTGATGATTGGTAAACGCTCTTTCATTGAAAGACCTTTTGACACAATTCTTCACATCCTATAATTTTATTTGAGAAATAACGCAAATATTCATTGTAATTATACCATAAACAAATCTGAAATGCAACCTCTGAAAAATTGACAAAGTCTTCATTGTGTGATACAATAGGTTGAGTTTTTATGATTATCAAAAGAAAGGAAGAAGGTAAATGTTTAAAGACAGAACTCTTCTAATTACAGGCGGTACAGGTTCATTCGGACATACTGTTCTCAAGCACTTTCTCTCAACAGATATAGGACAGATAAGAATTTTTTCCCGTGACGAAAAAAAGCAGGATGATATGCGTCATGACCTTCAGCTGAGATATCCTGAATATGCTGAAAAGGTTAAATTTTATATCGGTGACGTAAGGGACAAGCAGTCAATTACAGATGCAATGAAGGGTGTTGACTTTGTTTTCCATGCAGCAGCACTCAAGCAGGTTCCTTCTTGCGAATTCTTCCCCATGGAAGCAGTCAGAACAAACGTTATCGGCACAGACAACATGCTTCATGCAGCAATGGAAACAGGAGTTAAGAGAGTTGTCTGCCTTTCAACCGATAAAGCAGCTTACCCCATTAATGCAATGGGCATTTCAAAGGCAATGATGGAACACGTTGTAACTGCAAACGCACGTGTTGCAGCTGAAAGCGGCGGTCCCGTAATCTGTTGCACAAGATACGGCAACGTTATGTGCAGTCGCGGCAGTGTTATTCCCCTTTTCATCGACCAGATCAAAGCAGGTAAGCCTATCACAATCACTGACCCTAACATGACACGCTTCCTCATGAACCTTGACGAAGCAGTTGACCTTGTGAAATTTGCATTTGAGCATGCAAATCCCGGTGACCTTTTTGTTCAGAAGTCTCCCGCTTCAACAATCGAAGACCTTGCAAAAGCAGTTCAGAAGCTTTTCGGTGACACAGGCACAAGAATTATCGGCACAAGACACGGTGAAAAGCTTTACGAAACTCTTATGACTCACGAAGAGAGACTGAGAAGCGAAGACATGGGCGGATATTTCAGAGTTTCTGCCGACAACCGCGACCTTAACTATGACAAATTCATGGTTAACGGAACAGTCAACACAATGGCTGACTCCTCATACACAAGCCATAACACAAACCGCCTTGACGTAGACGGAACTGTTGAAAAAATCCTTACAACAGACTATGTTCAAGAAGCACTTAAAAAATTGAATAAATAAAAATTTTCAGTCGGGTGTTCACAACGGACATCCGACTCATTTGTTTTATAACTTGATTTTTGTTCAAAAAAAATATATACTTAAGCTAAATTGTGAACAAAATGGAAAAACCTTTTCATTATTGTTTAAAAAAAGTACATACTATTTTGTAAAAATAAGGTATAATATATTTGTAAACTAACAAAAGGAGTGTTCTTTTATGGCAACAGAAAAAATACTTATTGTAGATGACGATACGAACATCTGCGAACTTCTCAGACTGTACCTTGAAAAAGAAGGCTACTCAACAGTTATTGTCAATGACGGACCCGGTGCTGTTACTGCATTCCAGACTGAACAGCCCGCCATTACTCTGCTTGACATTATGCTTCCCGGTCTTGACGGCTGGCAGGTATGCAGAGAAATCAGAAAAACTTCAAACAAACCTATTATCATGATAACTGCAAAAGGTGAAACTTTCGATAAAGTCCTTGGCCTTGAGCTCGGTGCAGACGACTATATCGTAAAACCCTTTGAGGCAAAAGAAGTTGTGGCAAGAGTTAAGGCGGTTCTCAGAAGAACTTCCGCTTCTGCTTCAGAAACAATCAAGGAAGTGAACTTTGATAAACTTTCAATTAATCTCACAAACTACGAACTGAAAGTAAACGGCGAACAGGTTGATACTCCTCCCAAAGAAATGGAGCTTATTTTCCACCTTGCTTCAAACCCCAACAGAGTTTTCACCCGTGACCAGCTTCTTGACGAAGTATGGGGATTTGACTATTACGGCGACTCAAGAACTGTTGACGTTCACGTAAAACGTCTGAGAGAAAAGCTTGAGGGAGTTTCCGATAAATGGGAGCTTAAAACCGTATGGGGTGTAGGATACAAATTTGAAACCAAATAATTTTTGCCTTCCTAATAATATAATAACAAGGAGTTGCAAAAATTGAAATTAGGTAAAGTTTCATTTAAAAGGTCAAGCACCTTCAGGAAATACTTCCTAAGTATTTTCGCTTCTGTTATGATTGTGCTTGTGGTTCTCGGTATGTCACTTCTGGTTTTCATTGCAAATTACTGGAAAGATACCAACGTTGACTTACTGACGGAAAACGTAAAAAAACTTTCTGTCACAGCTTCACAGTTTTTTGAACTTGATGAAGAAAACGAATACGTAAACAACCCTACGGTTATGCTTGCTTATTCTATTTCTCTTGTTTCAAATTCAATCAACTCTGATTTATATATATGCGACCTTGACGGCAATGTTATACTGTGCAAGGATATTATCAACGCTGCAGAACCCGTTCAGTCAAAGCCTTATTGCGAAAAACATTCGGGAATGAAATTCTCCCGTAATATTATCAGTCAGTCTGTTAAAGGAAATTATCAGGCTGCAGGTGAAATTCCTGAAATTGACGAAGATTTTGCCCTTGTTGCAGGCGAGCCCATTGTAGTAAACGGCAGAACAATCGGCGTAATTCTCGGTGCACAGTCAGGTCTCGGTTCAATGTACCCGTTCGTTATGTCGATTTTCAGAATGTTCCTTCTTTCTGCACTTGTGGCTTTCCTTGTTGCTTTCGTTGCAGTTTACGTTGTAACCTATACAATTACGAAGCCTCTGAGAAAAATGTCTCAGATTACAAAGGAATATGCAACAGGTGACTTTTCAAAGAGAATTGAAGTCAAAGGCACAAACGAGCTTGCAGAGCTTGGTCACGCCATGAACTCTATGGCACAGTCACTTTCTGCTCTTGAATATTCGCGACGGAGTTTTGTTGCAAACGTATCTCATGAGCTTAAAACTCCCATGACCACAATCGGCGGTTTCATTGACGGAATACTTGACGGTACTATCTCTCAGGATGAGGAAGAACGTTACCTTAAAATCGTTTCAAACGAAGTAAAACGTCTTGCACGATTAGTCAGTTCAATGCTCAATCTCTCAAAAATCGAAGCAGGAGAGCTTTCTCTCAACCTGAAGAAGGTTGATATTTCAAAGCTTATTTTCAGCACTCTTCTTTCTTTTGAACAGCTTATCAATAACAAGTCAATTGATATCAGAGGTCTTGACACCATGGACTCAATCAAGGTCAACGCTGACGAAGGTCTTTTAGGTCAGGTGCTTTATAATCTTATTGACAACGCTGTAAAGTTTACCGAAGAAGGCGGTTACATTGATGTGCGTACCGAAAAATCACACGATATAACAACCGTTACCATAAGAAACAGCGGTGCAGGTGTTCCTGCAGATGAAATTGAAAGAATTTTCGAGCGTTTCTATAAGGTTGATAAATCACGAGGCCTTGACACAAAGAGTACGGGACTCGGTCTTTACATCGTAAAATCAATCGTAGAAATGCACGGTGGTACAGTTGAAGCATCAAGTGAGCTCGGCAAATATACCCAGTTTAAATTCACTATTCCCAATATTTAAATAAATTCAACACTTGTTTAAAAACCATATAAATTCATATCAAAGTAATATGTTATTATATCAGCATTACACCCGAAAGGATGAAACAAATTGGACGACAACAACAAAGATTTTTTCAACACAGAAAATGAGGAAACGGCTGAATTCAAGCTTCCCGAAGAAGAAAAAGCAGAGCCTGAGGCAACTGTTGAACCTGCTGAAGAAAAGATTGAAACTTCATCTGACAGTACAAACTCATCTTCTTATTCTTCAAGACAGTATTCTCAGAACCCCTATTCACAAAATCCTTATTCTCAGAGTAATTATTCACAGAATCCTTATTCCCAACCCGGACAGAACGGATATTACTACACAGGAACCCCTGACAACAATTACTCAGACACTAAAAAGCACAATAAAAAAGGTCTCAAAACAATCCTTTCAATTGTTGCTGTTATAGTTGCACTTTCAATTGCATTCGGTATAGGCACGGTTGTAGGTGATAATTCAACTGCTTCACCTGACTCAGGCGAAAGCTTTTCAGGTGACGGAACAATAATCACAAACAATGAAACTCCCGATTCACCTAAAGTTACAGGTGATAAGCTTTCAACAGAACAGATTGCTGAAATCGGCAGAGCATCAAACGTAGGTGTTCTGGTTTATTCTCAGAGCAGCGGTCACCTCACACAATCAGGTGCTACTCAGGCAGGCGAAGGCACAGGCATTGTTGCAAAAATTTCTGACGACAAAAAATCGACCTACATCCTCACCTGTTCTCACGTTATCAGTGATAAGGGTGTAAGCGTAAAAATTCTCCTTGAAGACGGTACAACCTACGACGCTGACATTGTAGGCTTCGACCAGCAGACAGACGTAGGTGTTCTTAAAGTAAAAACAACAAAGCTTAAATGTGCAGAATTCGGTGATTTCAAAAAGCTTAAAGTGGGTTCCCCTGTTTATGCAGTAGGTAATCCCGGCGGTTCTGAATTTTTCGGTTCTGTAACAAACGGTATCGTTTCTGCAATCAGCCGTTCAATCAACAATGAAATCGGCTATACAATGGACTGCATTCAGCACAATGCTGCAATCAACCCCGGTAACTCAGGCGGTGCTCTTCTCAACGAATACGGTCAGGTTATCGGTATCAACTCATCAAAAATCGCAAGTACAGAATATGAGGGCATGAGCTTCTCTGTTCCCATTTCAACAGCACTTGAGGTTGCAAACGACCTTATCGCAAAAGGTTATGTTCCCAACAGACCCAAGCTTGGTATCACTTACAGCCTTGCATCATCTCACAACACCTATGCTATGGTTGTACAGATTAAGGGTCTTCCTGCAGGTTCACTTATTATCAGAGGTATTTCTTCAGACAGTGACCTTAAAACAAGTGATATTCAGGTTGGTGACATGATTACTGCTGTTAACGGAAAAGACCTTGACACACCTGACGTACTTCTTGATATCATTGATAAATCAAAGGTCGGCGATGAACTGAAGCTTAAAATTTGCAGAGTAAACACAGACTACTCTGTTAAAGAATTTGAAGTAACAGCAAAGCTTATTGAAGACAAAGGTTCAACTGCAACGGAAGATGAAACCACAACCTATATCAATCCTTTTGATTACTTCAATCAGTACGGAAACGGCGGTTACGGATATTGATGAAAATGCGTTGCATTTTATAATGATATAAAAGGGTTTATCGTAGGGGACGGGTAACCCGTCCCGAATAAAACATCATAAAAATTTGCGGGAGCCGAAACGGCTCCCCTACGATATCGCCAAAAATTTTGCAAAACATTTGATTCTGAGGTTGTATTTTTACAACCTCTTTTTTATTGACAGCATTTTCTAATAATGGTATAATGATAATTACCATATACACACGTTAAGGAGGTTATGTATTATGGATTTAATCGTACGAATTTTATCCTTGGGACTTGCTATGGTAATGTTCCTTTTTCAGGGAGATTTTTCCACAGCAGCATCTTATCTTAAAATTCTCCCCGACACAGCAGAAATGGGTCTTTCTTACCTTGATTTCTCCAACACAGTAGAGGGAACTTCAAAGAAAGAAATGGCTGTCTTTATTGACGAGGCTCAGAAAGATGTAAAGCATCCTTTCATCCTTGCCGAAAAAGAAGATTTTGACAAAGTACGCACCGAATACTTTGCCGAAAACGGAGATGAATACATAAAGGAGATTTTCGGCTATTCAATGGAACGTGCAGACCAGCTTGCCGCAGGTCCTCTTGTTGAATATATTTATGATGACGATGACGGAATTCTTGAAGTTTCACGTCAGATTCTCAGCCGTGTTATCACACTTTCTGCTGCATGGCAGGTAACAGGTGAAGAAAAATATGCAGCAAAAGCATTCGCTGAGCTTGAAGCAGCATGTAATTACGATGACTGGAACCCTGACCACTTCCTTGATGTTGCTGAAATGGCACTTGCAATGAGCATCGGTTACGACTGGCTTTTCGATTATCTCACAGACGCTCAGAAAGAACTTATCAGAACCAACGTTTATGAAAAAGCAATCACTCCCGCAATTAAAGGCGATATTCTTGCTCAGAACTGGTGGATATGGTCAAACACTAACTGGAATACAGTATGCTACAGCGGTATCGGTATCGCATGTATGACTTTCTCAGAATATTATGAGAAAGAAGCTGCTGATATCCTTTCAAAGGCAACAAAATGGATGCCCATGACCTTTGCCCTCTTCACCCCCGAAGGCGTTTACGTTGAAGGTACAGGCTATTGGGAATACTGCACAACATACCTTGTTTACTTCCTTTCAACTTCAAGAAACTATTTCGGCACAGACTTCGGTCTTTCAGAAATTGACGGTGTTGACAAAGTAGGCTACTACCCAATCTATGTTACAGGTGCTCAGGGCGTTTTCAACTACGGTGACAACAAGCCTGAACCTCTTCACGGCCCTTCAATGCAGTGGTTTGCTGATGAATACAACTCACCTCTCCTTGCAGAATTCCAAAAAACTGCTAACCCGAGAAACAACGAAGACAGAGAAGCAACTCTCTCTGCTATATGGTATGACACCTCTTTCTCAGGTGAAAACGCTGATTTTTCAAATGAACCTCTTGCTCTCTTCTCAAAATCAAGTGGTTTTGAAGACATGGCAATTATGAGAAGTGCTTACCTTGACCCCAATGCAACATTTGCTGCTATCAAGTCAGGTTACAACTACACAAACCACGGCGACCTTGACGTGGGTACATTCGTATTTGATGCAATGGGCGAAAGATGGGCTGAAGAACTTGGCCCCGGTGACTACGGTGCACCTCAGTATTTTGCAGGTCTTGTAGCCTTCGGCAGATGGCAGGTTTACCGCAAACGTGCAGAAGGTCAGAACACACTTGTTATCAATCCTGATAAAACTCCTGATGACCAGTACGCTTTCGCAAAGGTTGAAATTTCTTCTTTCCAGGAAACAAGCCACGGCGGTAAAGCTATTATTGACATGACAGAAGCATACTGCCTCAACGGTGTTAAGGACGTTGTCCGTGAATTTGAAATGTTTGATAACCACTCAAAACTCAGAATCACCGACACAATTTCATGTCACTCAAAATCAGAAATTTACTGGTTCATGCACACAAAAGCTGCAATCGAAATTCTTGACGCAGGCAAAACTGCAAAGCTTACAATCGGTGACAAACACTTACGTGCAACGCTTGACAACTGCGACGGTACATTCTCAGTAATGGATGCAGTAAGACTTGACGGTACAGTTTCAGAATACGACAAAGACAACACAGATATTCAAAAGCTTACAGTTCATCTTGAAGATATCAAAGAAGCAAAAATAAACGTAATCCTTGAACCCTGGGTTGATTGATTTACAAACAAAAAATCCTCGCTCATCAAAATGATGAACGAGGATTTTTTTAGCATACTTCTGAAATAACAAACTAACGGTTATATCGTAGGGGACGGGTTACCCGTCCCACCATTGATATTTGTGTGATTTCAGGCGGGCGCCGAAAGGTTGCCCCTACGTTAGGTCTGTTAATTTTATATTTTATTAACCGTAGAACAAGGGGTTTCCGTATTTATTGAAGCCTACCTGTTCGATGTAAGTAAGTCTCGGTGAATCGTCAAATTCCTTTGTTTTGTTTGCATGGTAAACCATGTAAATTTCACCGTTTTTCCTGTAAAGGAAACTGCAATGACCGCAGTTATATATATCGTTTATAGTATCGTCATAGCACACACGTGAAAGGCTCTTACTCCATGATGATTTCTTCATTACGTCCTTGCCGTTAAGTGTGAGCATACCCATGCAGTAATAGTCTGAGCTGTAACCGCTTGCTGAATAAACGATGAAAATGTCATTATTATGGTAAAGAACTGCAGGTCCTTCGTTTACCTTCCAGCCTTTCTGCTCCCAATACAATGTGGGGGCTGAAAGCTTAACTGCAGGTGAGCCCTCTTTAAGAGTATAGGGATTTTCCATTTCAGTTATGTAAATGCACTGATATGCAACATCCTCATAAGCTGAATACACAAAATAAAGCTTTCCGTCCTTCTGAAGATATGTTCCGTCAATGTTATTAAGCCCGTCAGGAGCAAGGTAACCCTTGAACACATATTCACCGAAAACATCATCTGTTTTACTCTCAAGAACAAAACCGTAACGGTAGAAATCATCATGCATTTCCCCTGCGTCAGCTTTCGGCATTTTACCTTTGGGAACTTTGTTTTCATCAAAAAGAGCAGAAGCAACTATATACCATTTGTCACCGATATGATGAATTTCAGGTGCCCATACCTGACCTTCAACTCCGTTTTTACCCGCTTTGAAAACAGTTTTCTTTTCAAGCAGAGTTGTGTCGTTATATGCCTTTATTTTCCTGATTTCAATTTCATTTCCCGTTGTGAAGGTGTAGAATGTTTCATCATCTGCTTCCACAATAAAAGGGTCTCCGCCATGTTCATTATCAATGGGAACGTCATATATTGTACCTGTAGGTTCTCCGAAGATGGCGAAAATTGTTGTCATCATAACAAAAATAAATCTGTATATCGCATACATAATTTATCACCTCTCAGATTGTTTGAGCCGTTGTATAACACAACGGCTCTGTTTTATTAAAGGTTATAATATTTATCAAATTCTGCGGGATGAGGAATTTTTGCAAGTTCACGACATTCTTCACGTTTTGCTTTAATGAAGTTTGTAAGGAGTTCTTCGGGGAATACTCCGCCTTCTGTGAGGTAGTCGTGGTCATTTTCAAGAGCATCGAGAGCTTCTTCAAGAGATACAGGAAGATGGCTCAGCTTTGCCTTTTCTTCATCGCTGAGATGATAAAGGTTTACGTCGTAGGGGCCCCAACCGTTTGCATGAGGATCAATTTTATTCTTGATACCGTCAAGACCTGCCATAAGGATTGCAGCATAGCAGAAATAGGGGTTACATGTAGCATCAGGGTTACGAAGCTCGAAACGGCGTTTATCAGGACTCTTAGCATATGCAGGAATACGGATAACAGCACTTCTGTTTGAAGTTGCATAACCAACTGTTACAGGTGCTTCAAAACCGGGCACAAGACGTTTGAATGAGTTTGTGCTGGGGTTTGTAAGAGCACAGAGAGATGCAATGTGTTTAAGAAGACCGCCCATGAAGTAG
Source organism: Clostridia bacterium (assembly GCA_017520635.1). GTDB lineage: Bacteria > Bacillota > Clostridia > Oscillospirales > Acutalibacteraceae > SIG575. The sequence goes on along the minus strand of JAFXFI010000036.1, from coordinate 3,813 downwards.
TGAGCTGTTTCGCTGAGGTTTGAATAACCGTTGTCATCAGAGAATACAGGCTGACCGTCTTTGAAAAGGAGCATGTGAACGTGCATACCGCTTCCTGCTTCACCGTAAATGGGTTTAGGCATGAATGTTGCAGTTTTGCCGTATTTAAGAGCTGTATTGTGGATTATGTATTTAATCATCATTGAAGCATCTGCCATGTGAACAACCTCACCGAGCTGAGGTTCAATTTCAAACTGACCTGATGCAGCAACTTCGGGATGATGATAGTTGATGTCAATACCCATTTCTTTCATGAGAAGGCACATTTCGCTTCTGCATTCATAAGAAATATCAAAGGGCTTTGCAATATGGTAGTTCTTCTGCTTGGGAACAACAACACCTTTGCCTTCAACTGTGCTGTTCCAGTAAGACTGCTTTGCATCAACAGATGCACCGATGTAGCTGCCGTCAACACCCCATGTTACTTCGTCGAATAGATAAAATTCAAATTCGGGAAGAATTTTCATTGTATCGGCAACACCGCTCTTCTTCATGTAATCAACAGCAGCACGGATAATGTTACGAGGATACTGTGCGAGAGGACGGTTTTCGGGATTATCAATAATCATTGCATTACCTGTCATTGACAGAGTGGGGATTTCACAGAAGGGGTCAACAACTGCTGTATCGGGGTCGGGAATGAAAACCATGTCACTCTTTTCAACAACAGCATAACCGTAGTTTGAAGCATCAAAACCGATACCGCTTTTCATAGTATCCTCTGAGAAATTTTCTGCAGGGATTGTAACGTGACGGTACTGACCGTTGATGTCAACCATCTTGAAGTCAACCATTTTAATGCCGTTTTCTTTAATGAACTCAAGTACATCTTTTATACTCTTTGCCATTTTAACATCTCCTTTAAAAAAGTCTGTAACAAGTATAACACAAAATTTATTTTTTCGTCAATATATTTAAACGAAAAATGACATCTCCCCTTGCATTTTCAAGGGGAGACTGAAGCTTCTTCACATCATTTTACATCAACATCAGATTTACCTCTGTTTATAACAAAAAAAGATACAACAATCAGAGATAAGAACATTATATAAAAGGTTCTGTAGCCTGATGCCCATACTGTAGGTGAAAATCCCATAATCATACGAGTTCCTGTTCCTACAAAAAATGCTGCACAGGAAATAAGACATTGCTTTTTATCCCTTATCACAACATACAAAGAATACAGAATACACAAAATTACTATTACAAAAAATATATCGGAAATCGGTTCAAAAGAATAGACCGCCTTATTCATCTTGTAATTCTGCAAATCTCCGGGGATGTACTGCTTAATGTAACCGAAGCCTTCGGAACAAACATCCTGTATAATCCCCCACAAAGAAAATACTGCGGGAAAAGTTACAATCGCCCTGTCAGTTACTTTCTTTGATTTTTTATAAACAAACACTGCAAGTATAATTAAGAAAGCAATAAAACCAACCCATGCAAAGCACGCTTTCATTGTAAGACAATAAAAGGTTGAAGAAAAGCCCAGTTCGATTTTTTCGAACAGATTAAGTGAACCAAACTCAGGAAAATATCTTCCTGTCTCACGTAACATTCTGGGATTGTCACCGACTGTATTTATAATATAAGAATATACCGAACAACATATGGTAACGAGGAATTGAAACATCACATACGGAGAAAACTTCTTTTTCATCAGAAGATAAACATTTGCTGTTCCTAATAACAACACTAACGTGACTGCCATTTGTTGCATGTTTGTAGCATATAACAGACACGGAACAAGTAAAATCATTTCCCACCAGTAAATTTTACGGTTATCAAGCTTTTTTCTGAAAGGAAGCAAACAAAGTAAGCCCATTGTTACAGGCCACAGATAATTAACTGTAGTCGCAATAAATCCTGCATCCACAACAACTAAAGACGGATAAATCAGAACTGAACAAATTGTCACGTTTTTAGCATACTCATTTTTACATTCAGGAAGATAATATGACAAAAGTCTTGACAGTACAATCAGAACCAAAGGATTACTTATCCGCCACAAAACAGGATATTTCGCAAAAATATATGTAAGAGCATCAACAAGCGGACGTGCACTGTTATTCAGGAACGGAAGCAAGCCCAATCGTGATACTTTCTCTCTGAAAATCACGTCATCTGCCCAACCCAACGGCAACAAAAAATGAACGAGCAAAGCAAACAAGAAGAACAGACAATAAAACACAAAGGTTTTATTATTTTTATAATCAGATTTATTTAAAAGCATTTTAAACATCCTTTTTAAATATGGTTTTGAGAGGTATAGTCACAAAAACTTATTTGATTTCTGCATATATAGATTATACTGCAATTCACAGTATAAGTCAATGTAACTGCACAGCACATATAATTATAATTTGTCACTCTGAAACCAATTGTAATTATTGGCCCCCTTGCCTAAAGGGGGCTGTCGAAACCGTAGGTTTTGACTGGGGGATATTGTTGTTTTTTTAGATAATATTCATTAAATATCCCTCCGTCTTTTGCTTCGCAAAATCCACCTCCCTTTAGGCAAGGGAGGCAAATATTATTTCAACTGCTCGATAAATTATAATTTAATTCTGTTTATTAACAATCAGATTTTTTTCAAGAGGATAATTTATAAGCTCATTTCCGTCAAGATTACATCTGTACATACAAACAGCAGAAACACATCTGTTTTCATATGTTGTGTAATAGTAAATTCCTTTATCAAGGTTCATGCAGGAAGTATAAAATGTAATCATATTTTTCCCGTTTTCGAGTCTCACACAGCCCCTCACCTGCTCAACAGAATTAAGAATATGAAAAAACTGACTTACGCTCTCATTTTCACCTTTATCCGATATTGAATTAAGCTTTGTGAAAACAGCACGTACAAATCTTGATGTTGAAGATAAATCCCCCGGTAAACCTTTTGCACCAAGACCTCTGCTGTAGTGTTTTCCGAAATTATTCTTTCTCTGATACGGAGTGAGATTAGAAAAATCGCAAAGATAATTCATGTGATAATCAAAAGGAGGATTATTTGTCAGCACACCTAAAGAATTTTTATAAATTTTAAGACCGTCTCTCATGGATTCAACAGTAATTGATTTTTCTTTATCAGCAATTATCCAATGAAGGGGTGACACAGGCATATTTTCAGAAAAATTTATATTACAGAGATTGATTTTTGCGAGAAGTTTCTCCGCTTCATAAACATTTTTACATTGTGAAAGAATCCATGGAATAAATTCAAAGGGAGAAATATTATCCTTATCATCTTTTTCTTCTCCGAAATATGCGTTATCCGGGAAATTAAGACCTGCCATACCAAGCCCGTGTTCATTCACGGCATCATAATAAAGGGGATAATTCTCCTCAACCGTTGCCATGCCCAAAATTCCATAGTGAGAAAATATTTTTTTCTTTTTCCTGAAATAAAATGTGAAATTTCTCGGAGTTACCGTGACAGTTTCGTTGTAAGAATATTCAAGGTCAAGATTTCTGCCGAAATAAGAATCGGCAGTTTTATAAGTTATTGCAGTACACATAACATCACCATTTTTATTATGCCACAAAAAAGCGGAGTCTTTCGACTCCGCTTAAAAACTTTTATTCGATACCATTACGTTCTTTATAGATTCTGATAACTTCCTGAAGATCTTCTTCAGTGTCAACGCTTACTGCCTCGTACTGTGCAGGGGCAGGAACAATTTTGATTTTGTAGCCATGCTCAAGAACCTTAAGCTGTTCAAGTGATTCTGCCTCTGAAAGAGGTGTGGGAGCAAGCTTTGTGTATGT
>JAFXFI010000035.1 GCA_017520635.1 Clostridia bacterium | reverse complement strand
GGTGACTGTGTGTATCTCATAATATGGAAAATCATAACTGTACCGAATGCTGCATGACCTGCAACAAGAACCTTTTCACCGTTGTTGTAACGTGAACGGAGATAAGAAACTGCTTTTTCTGCTCTTTCAAAAATAGGTTTTTCATTTTCGCGGGGATTGTAAAAGAGAAGTCCGTCTTCTTCACGGAAACCATCTGCCACAACTGCAGTGTCGCAGAATTCTCTCAGCTCAGCCAATGTTCTTCCTTTGTAAACCTCTTCAACTGCAACCTCAGTCACAAGAGGAAGCACGTTCAGAGGTTTCTTTTCTTTCTGGAAAGACATGATTTCATTTGCTGTTATAACTGTTCTCACCAAAGGACTTGAGTAACAAGCGTCAAAGTCTACATTTTCAAGATATTTACCTGCTTTTTTTGCCTGCATGATGCCAAGCTCTGTAAGTCTTGGGTCATTAAGCTCAGTAAAAGCTACTTCTTCGTTATCAAACCCTACATTACCTCTGCTTTGCCCGTGACGTATAAGATAAAGTTCAAGTTCAACTACAGGTTTATTGTTTGCCATATTATCACCTCATTGCCAATATAATGAAATTATAACATAAGAGATTTATTTGTCAAACAGAAATTTTGTCATAAAGCAGTAGGACATCTCATATTATTAACTAAAAACAAACGGAGGAACAAAACATGGACACATCAACAAATATATATGAAGATATTTCTGCACGCACAGGCGGTGACATTTACATCGGAGTTGTAGGTCCTGTGAGAACAGGTAAATCAACCTTTATCAAGAAATTTATGGACACACTTGTTATCCCTAATATCAAAGAAGAAAATCTCCGCAGACGTGCAACTGATGAGCTCCCCCAGAGTTCATCAGGCAGAACAATAATGACTACCGAACCGAAATTCATTCCTGAGGATGCTGTTCATATTACCGTGGGCAATACTGCACATCTTAAAGTGAGAATGATTGACTGCGTAGGTTACATTGTACCCTCATCTCTCGGATATATTGAAAATGACCAGCCGAGAATGGTGAAAACACCATGGTTTGAAAAAGAAATTCCTTTTAATTTAGCAGCGGAAATAGGAACTCAGAAGGTTATTTCCGAGCATTCCACAATCGGTCTTGTGGTTACAACTGACGGCTCAATAAGTGACATTCCCCGTGAAGAATATGAGGGCTGTGAAGAAAGAGTAATTTCTGAACTGAAAGAAATTGAAAAACCATTTGTTGTTCTTCTTAACTGCAAAAATCCTCAGAGTGACAAAGCAAAACGCCTTGCAGAAGAAATGTCTCTTAAATACGGAGTGTCGGTTTTACCTGTCAACTGCATGAAGCTGACAGAAGATGAAATAAGAGGAATACTTGAACAGGTTCTTTTCAGCTTCCCAATTAAAGAGGTTTCTTTTGATTTGCCTCAATGGTTGAATACTCTGGATAAAGAACATCCTGTCAGACGCTCTGTCTTTGACCACATCAAAAATGTAACAAAAGACATGAAATGTGTCCGTGATATATTCCGTGTTGCAGAAAAAATTACTGAAAACGAACATATTGACTCATCGAAAGTGACTTCCGTCAATCTCTCTGAGGGAAGCGGTATCGTGAGACCTTACATGAAAGGAGACCTCTTCTTCAGGGTGCTCGGTGAAAAAACAGGTATTGAAATGGAAAATGAAAGCGACCTGATGAACACTATTGTTGAGCTTACGGAAATGAAGAAAAAATATATGACAATTAAGGATGCTCTTGATGAGGTTGAAGCAACGGGTTACGGAATTGTCACACCTACTCTTGATGAGCTTACCCTTGAAGAACCTGAAATTATGAAACAGGGCGGAAGATACGGAGTAAGGCTCAAAGCATCTGCACCCTCAATTCACATGATGAAAGCAAACATCAACACGGAAGTAGCACCTATTGTGGGTTCTGAAAGTCAATCGGAAGAGCTTGTGAATTATCTCCTTAAAGAATTTGAAGAAAATCCCTCAAAAATATGGGAGTCAAATATTTTCGGTAAATCTCTCAATGAGCTTGTAAACGAAGGCCTTCACAACAAGCTTTACCGTATGCCCTCAGATGCCAGAATGAGAATTCAGGAAACTCTTGAAAAAGTTATCAACGAAGGCTGTAACGGTCTTATCTGTATAATATTATAAAAAATGTGGCTGTGAAAAACAAATTATAATTTAGTGCAGAATGCAGAATGCAAAGTGCAGAATGTCGGGTCTGCGACGCAAATTTATAATGATACCAATGGCAACACCGTAGGGGACGGGTTTCCCGTCCCGAATAATTTTTTATTAAACCTTACGGGAGGCGGAACGCCTCCCCTACGATATAATAATAAATATGCAGATAAATTAATAATTTAGCGGTGTGCTTAAGTTTCAGCCTCCCCTTGAAAACGCAAGGGGCGATTCCCCTGTCAGAGGAAATGTCGTAGGACAAAGGGGTTCCCGTTTCCGGAAGAAAGTGTCAAAATCTATGATTTTGACGGAGGGGATTTTTCGTTGAAAATTATAATTTATAAAGGTAAAACGCCAAAAAATGCATCAGAAGTTTAAATCAAACTTCTGATGCATTTAATTTTATTCAAACGCCTGATTTTATTTAATTTTCAAAGATTATGTTTTTTTACAGCCCCATTGATAGCTTATCAAAGATTTGCTAAATCGTAAGGTGTTCTCTGGTAAACAAAATAGTTAAGCCAGTTTGTGAAAAGCAGGTTTGCTGTTGATCTCCATTGAACCTTGGGCATTCTGTCAGGGTCATCATCAGGGAAATAGTTGAAAGGAATTTTAATATCCAATCCCTGATTTTTGTCCCTGAAATATTCTTTTGCAAGTGTATCACAGTCATATTCCGAATGTCCCGTTGCAAAGAAGTTTCTGCAGTCCATATCGGAAATCAGATGAACCCCTGCCTGCTCTGAATAAGAAAGTATCTGCAGGTCTTTTACAAGAGCGATGTCACTTCTTCTTACTTCCGTATGACGGGAATGAGGAACGTAGAAAATGTCGTCAATACCTCTCATAATGGGATGGTATTTATCAAGAGAAACATGTGGGAAAATGCCGAACATCTTTTCTCTGAGAGGATATTTGGGTACGCCGTAGTGGTAGTAAAGTCCCGCCTGAGCACCCCAGCAGATATGGAATGTTGAATAAACATTGGTTTTTGTCCATTCAAAAATCTGACAGAGCTCTTCCCAGTAATCAACCTCCTCAAAAGGAAGCTTTTCAACGGGAGCACCTGTAATTATCATGCCGTCATATTTATTGTTTTTTACTTCATCAAAGGTTTTGTAAAATTTCAGCATGTGCTGTTCGGAAGTGTTCTTTGATTTATGCGTTGCCATCTGCAGAAGTTCAATATCAACCTGCAAGGGGCTGTTACTGAGAAGTCTTAAAAGCTGAGTTTCGGTTACGATTTTTGTAGGCATCAGGTTCAGGATTATGATGCTCAGGGGACGGATGTCCTGTTTGTTTGCACGGCCCTCTGTCATAACAAAAATGTTTTCAAGCTCAAGACTGTGATGTGCAGGTAACTGATTATCAATTTTAATCGGCATGTTCTCACCTCCGCAAAAAGTATTTCTTAATATTATATATCGAAAACTGTATTTTGTCAAATATATATATGTCCGAAAAAACACCGTAATTTCTCAGATGTACGGGAAATTACGGTGTTTTTTTATTCGGATTTTTTCTTCTTTTTATCTTTTGATGTCAGCTTATCAAGTGCAGCCAGGACACCGGGAAGTATGAAAAGTATGAGCACGCAGGCTGAAAGTGCGCCAATTGAAACCGTGAGACAAATCTGTGAAATTGTGGGGTCAATGGGAGCAAAACCCAGAACAGCTGTTACGAAAATCATAATAAGTCCTGAGGTGAAAATCGTATGAGTCGAACCTTCATAAGCTGCAACAATTGACTGTCTGATATCCATTGTTTTTCTGCTTTCACGATAATAGTTCGTAAACAGAATTCCGTAGTCAACGGTAGCACCCATCAGGATGCACTGAACAATAAGAAGTGCAAGGTAGTACATGCTGAGACCTCTCATGCCTGTTACTGCGACAGTAATATAAACACCTGCCTGAACGAGAAGAACAAGAATAAGCGGAATTGAAAGGCTCCTGAAGGTTATTGCAATTACAATGAAAATTGCGACTGCAGTAAGGATTGTGATAAGGAGCAGTTCTTTGTCAAAGGACTGTGCCATTTCGTAGCTCATGGGAGAATTACCGATAAGATAATATTCACCGTCAAGGTTTTTATCACACTCTTCAATAAATGCAGATATAAACTCAGTTGTTTCTGCAGCTTCAACGGGAAGAGTTGTTTCAATCATCATGAGAGAATGGGTTTTACCCTTCATCTGTGAAAGACCGTCTTCAAGCTGACCTTTTGCACCGCGTATCTGTTCTTTTGTTTCATCATTTATAATTGCGGAGAAACGCTCATCATCAAGCATGTTGTTATAAAGGTGATCAAAAAGCTCTGCAATTGTCATTTCCCAGTTCTTATCAGCAAAGTTTACTGCTGAATAGTAAAGGTACATAAGTGACATTGTGTTTTCATCAAGCTGCTCTGAGAAACCAGCCATCATCTGAGCCAATTCATCTGAAGTGAACTTTTCTTTGGAAACAACACCATCGATTACCGTTTTGGCAGTAGAAATGTATGAAGTCATACTTTCGTCAATAAAGCCTAAGAAATCGGGATTTGTGAGAATATCACTTTCAATAAAATCAACGAATTCCTTTATTGAAACCTTCCATGAGGAAGTATCACCGTAGGTTGACTTATAAAGCATGAAAAGCTGTCTGAGCTGAGGCTTGTCCATTCCGAGAAGAGAAGAAAGCTTTTCAGCAGTATATTTTTCACCTTTCACAACTCCGTCAACAAGTGATGAACCCATTGTTACAAGCTCAAGCTGACTTTTATCCATAGCACCCTCAAACATATCCTTGTTTTTGCTGAGGAAAGTTAATACTTCATGGAGTGAGAGTTTTTTGTTTACATTATTTTTGCTGAAATCGTAAACGGAGAAAAGGATTTTCGCAAGGTCTTTTTCTATTCCGAGAAGTGATGAAACATCTTCGTATGAAAGCTTTTCTCCTGTTACAACTGCGTCAATAATTCTGTCCATCATCTGAAGAAGAGAGAGCATTTCTTTATCAACCTGAGATGAGAAAAGAGGACTGCCTGCTACATCTGAAAGAATAAAGTCAACAAGCTCTTCCATTGACATTGTTTTTCCGTTTGCGATACCGAAGCGGAGAGTAAATACGCCCTTAATAAGGCTTTCTTCAATACCTAAAATTTCTGCAAGCTCACCGGAGGTGCGCTGAGCCTGAACGCTTTCTTTATCTGCAAACTGAGTAAGTATTGTGAACTGTGATGCAGTTTCTTCATCAAAGTATGATGAGAACATGGGGTTGGAGAGAATATCGCTTTCCATGAATTTCACAAGGCTTGTGAATGTGATTTCAGGGGGAGTATAACTCTTGTCATTTGCAAAGTAATAAGCATAAAGCATTTTTGTAAGGCTTTCTTCAATGCCCAGCTTCTCTGCAAGGTTTTGTGCTGAGATAGGCTTTGTTACTGCATTTTTGTTGCAGAAGGTTTCAAGGAGTGACAATTTTTCTGTAGTTTCTTTATCAAAGAAAGAAGCGTACATTTCGTTTGTTGCAACATCATTCAGTACAAAATTGCCGAATTGCTCCATTGTCATTTCACCTGAAGAAACTGAACTTTTTTCTGCAAAGTAAAGAGTAAATACTTGTTTTATCTCATCTTCACCCATGGAGAAAAGCTCTGCAATTTCCTTTGCGGACATTTTCTTTGTAAGAGCATCTTTGTCTGCAAATTTTTCGATGAGCGTCATATTTTCTTTCATAGTGTCATCAATGTAAGATGCAAACATTTTATTGGGAACTACTTTTTCGGAAATGAAATTGAGCACCTCACCGAGAGTCAGTTCTTTTACACTTTCACCTGCAAATTTATCGTAATAGAGAACAGAAAGAACAGCAGAATCGATTCCCATATCTGCGCCGAGAGAATCAATAGTTGCCACCATTTCATTAGGAGTACAGCTTCTGCCCAGCGTTGTTGAGTAACCGAGGATACTGTTTACCTTTTCGTGCTCTTCAAACTTATATGCAATGGGTGCAAGCTTTTCTTCGTCCTTGTTTTCGTAAACCATTACAACAGGGTTTGCTGTTGGGAAAACATCTGCAATTTCATCTTCGGTCTGGAGAGTGTAAGTAATCTCCGTAATGTTCTGGAGAATATATGTTCCCACAAAGAGAAGAACGAAAACAACTGCAATAATTTTTCTGCCCTTGTACTGACCCTTTGCAACCACACCGAAAGGAATGTGAAGCTCTTTTTTTGCGGATTTTTCAAGAGCTTTATCAAAGATAAGAATGAGTACGGGAAGAACGGTAAATACGCAAAGCATACTGAAAATTACGCCTTTTGCAAGAACGAGACCCAAGTCCATACCGATTGTGAAACTCATAAAAATGAGCATCAGAAGACCGATAACCGTAGTCATTCCGCTTGAAGCAACAGACGAAAATGCGTTTGTCAGAGCTTTTTTCATTGCCTCATATTTATCAGCTGAGGTTGCTTTTTCCTGACGGTAACGGTTCATGAGAATAATAGAGTAGTCCATTGAAAGAACAACCTGCAAAATTGATGCAATGGAGAAGGTCATCTGAGAAACATGTGGAAAAATTACGTTTGTTCCCATGTTGAAGCCTATTGCAACGCCGATTGTTGCAAGGAAAAGCACAGGCTCAAACCACGATGCACACATAACAATGAGCACAAGCAAAAGAAGTGAAAAAGCAACAAGAATTACCCACAAGGGCAGGTCAGCACCTGTTGCGTTATCGTCCTTGCAGACTACTCCGTAATCAGAAAATTCACGTGTGATTTTATCCTTGAGCGTCATCATTTCCTGTGTACCGTAATCGCAGGAGGTGTTGACCGTATAAAGTGTATAACCATCTTTATTGTTTGTGTCGGGATTATATGTAACGCTGTCAACGTTTTCAATTGCCTCAAGGTCAATTTTAAAGTTTGTTTTCTCAACCTCGGTGAGATTTTTAAGCATAACACGGACGGTTTTCGGGGTTTCCATATCGGGAAATTCCTCTGCAAGAATACCTATGCCGATGCTCATTGAAGAGTCTTCGGGCAGATATTTTGTCATGTCCATATTGATGTTGACTTTCGGAATAAGCATTGCAGACACAAGACAAAGCGCCAGCATTACTCCCAAAACTATATATCTTTTATCGATAATAAAATTTGCAATCTTTTTAAGCATTACATATTTCTCCCACACAATATTTCAAGATAAAATTATATCCCCGATTTGTGACCATTTGCGTATAAATTTGTTAACAAACAATTAATAAACCAACACGGAAAAGCAAAACAGGTGCAGAACGTAGTTTATAATGCAAAATATAATTTATAAAGATAAAACAAAAAATGCATCAGAAGTTCAGTTTAAAACTTCTGATACATTTAACTTCATTCAAACGCCTGATTTTATTGTCTTTTTAAAGATTATGTTTTTTACAGCCACGTCTTTATCAGTATGTAATATCGTAATCCTTTTCAAATGTAAAGCCTATAGAAATATCATGTTTGCCGAACATTGAAACTGTAATATTAAGTGTAAGAGGTGTACGGTAAGTTGTGTGAATTACTTTGCCTGTTGCTTTATCAATTGTTGCTTTCACTTCACAGTTATAATATTCCGTAGTAAACTTATCAACAAAAGGTGCACCCTCTGCCACTTCATGAGCCTCAATAACGTCACAGACTGAGCCGACACCCGCACCTGCTGTGGGATTAACCTGATTTTTCAGCTTGAAATAAACCTCATAGGTTTTTCCTGTGTCTTTACATGTGGCTTTGACTACGTCCTTTGCCTGAAGCTTACTTACATAATTCTGTTCAGGAACAAGATAATTTTCTATAATTTCGTCTCTTGTGCCGTAAACTGTAGGCTTTTCGTCATCCTTCATGAGAGAGCCTAACATATCTTCTGCTGCACCTTCAACGGCTGAAGGAATTACTGTTTTGTCACGGTTGACTGTTCTTGTTTCGTAATTCTTTATTACCTTCACTGCATCGGTTTTGATTTTGTTTGCACTGTTGTTGAACATTTCAACAATTTCTTCAGTTGTCAAATCTTTTTTCGCAGTAGTTTCTTCTTTTTCAGGTTTATTTGCTTTTGCAGTACTTTCCTCTTCCTTTGTAACAACTTCAGTAACGATTTCTGTGTTACCTTCATCGTCTGTTACAACTTCACTGACAACTTCTGTTTCGTTTTCTTTTATATCAGTTTCCGTTTCTTCTGTTTCGGAAAGTGTGGTTTCTTCTGTTGAATTAACATAACCGCCTGCTGCAGTTTGCGAGCCTTCGTTAACATCAGAATTGCATCCTAAAAAAATTAAAGTTATTATTACAAGGACTATTGCTAAAATGGAAATCAATTTATTTTTCATTTTCATATCTCCTTTTTCGTTTGTAAAGACAGTATACTATATACTTGCTCACTTTTGCAATACTTTTTATTGAAAGAAGATTTCAGTTGTGATATAATGCACTCAAAAGGAGTTGATTTTATGTTTAAAAAGCTCATATCCGTTTTATTAGCTGTTTCTTTTGTTTTCAGCTTTGCAGTTTTTGTAAATGCAGAAGAAAGTACAGATACAAAGCTTTACACCATCTATGCTGACGGAATGCTTTTTCAGCGTGAAAAAGAGGCTATAATTGCAGGTACCGGTAAAGTCGGTGACAAAATTACTGCTGAGCTTTATCACGGCAAAAAGCTTGTCACATCAGGTGAAGGTGTTGTAGGAAAAGACGGTAAATTTTCCGTTTCATTTATGGCGCCCAAGGGCTCATACACTCAGTATTTAATCATGATAAAAGAAAACGATGAATATATCATTACTTTAAAAAACATCGTTTTCGGCGAATTGTGGCTTGCATCAGGTCAGAGCAACATGATGTATCCCCTTTCTCAATCAAAGACAGGTGCAAAAATGTGGGAAAACAAGCAACAGCTTTCACCGTGGCTGAGGGTTCTTCTTGTGCCCGGTTATCCTGAATACAAAGGAGAAAACTCACTCACACTCCTGCCTCTTGAAAAGCAGGACGACATTACCGACGCTGTATGGGTTACAGGTGAAGACATGAATGTTTACGGCGTAAGTGCAGTTGCATATTTCTTTGCAGAAGAATTAATGAAAAAACTTGATATGCCTGTAGGTATTCTCAACTCATCCTTAGGCGGTTCTTCAATTGCATCATGGCTCAGCCGTGAAACTTGTGAAAGCGATTCTGCTCTGACAGATTATCTTGCAGAAAGAGAACAGTACGTTCCCGCATCAAAATGGAAAGAAAACAAACAGAATGTTTATACTGATGTTACAGGAAATTACAATCAGAAAATCCATCCTCTTAAATATTTTCGTCCAACGGGAATGATCTGGTATCAGGGCGAGACCGATATTTCCTGGAAATCAGAAATGTATTCAAGAGCATTTACTCTCATGCAGAAGTCATACAGCGACCTTTTCGGCTTTAAAGATGAGCTTATGCCCATTGTTTACACACAACTTGCACCCTATTACTACGGAGATGAAACAATACTCCCTGAAAGAAACTATCACTATACAAAGATTCAGCAGGAATATCCTCACTCAAGAGCAGTAATTTCAATTCACGACATTCCGTTGACTTACCTTGTGCCTGTAGGCGTTATTCATCCCGAACACAAAGAAGAAGTAGGTCAGAGAATGTTCTTTGCAGCCGAAGGACTTGTTTACGGCAAAAGAGAAACTTACACCGTTTCCACAATCAAAAACGTAGAAATCAGAGATGGCAGTATTCATGTTACTTTTGAAAACATCGGTGACGGAATCAAAGCAAAGGGTGATAAAATCATCGGCTTTGCAATTTGTGATGAAAGAGGAATTTATGTTCCTGCCGAAGCAGAAATTGTTTCACACAACACAGTAAGGGTTTACTCTGAAGCAATTAAAAATCCCGTGTCTGCAAGTTATGCTTATTGCACGTCAAACATGCGTTCAAACCTTTATGCAACAGAAAACGGTAACCTCGCATTGCCCATAGGTCCTTTTGTAACCAATGAAAATTATATGACCAGAACATGGCTTGACCAACCATGGATGGATTGTGACAATGAAAAAGTATGGTTTAACGAGGCTGACCCATATAGTGCTTTCTACAACACATGGGAAAGCGAAAATGCGGTCATCAGCTTTGAAGGGTCACACATAAACATAAAAGGTCAAAACGAATTTACCGTCAATCCCACAATTACTTACACAAACGATGAGGGAGATAAAAAGGTATATCGTGATGTGCAGAGAAATTATACACATTATGGTGAACTTTCTTTTTCTGTACGAAACAACTCAAATAAAGACGTTGTGTTTGATTATCTTAAACTTTACAGAGAAACCTTCATGTGGTATTCACCGGAAGCAAACGGAAGCGGTAACAGCAGTGTGGTAATTCCCGCTGACGGTGAGTGGCACGAGATTACACTTGACCTTAACACTCTTTATCTTTACGCAAACGAATGCGGTGCAATAAGCCCCAACAACATGATAGAATATCTTCTCGATATGAAATTCTGCTTCACAAGTGAAGGCGAAGCTGACATTGACCTTGATAATTTCAGGTTTATTCCCGAAGAAGAAAACACATCATTCCGTTTTGAAGCAAAGCTTTCTGACGCTGATAATGTATGGGAATTTATCTGTGCATTGTTTGTAAGCATTCTCGGAATATTCTTTTAATAAATGAATCTGAATTTTCAACACCGAAGTTCTTCTTCGGTGTTGTTTTTTTACCTCAGAAGTGGTATAATTCCCTTACACTATCCCAAGGAGAAAAACAATGACAGATAAAGAAATAAGAGAAATAAGACGGCGTTTCCGTCCTGATAAAAACAATATGGTAAGCCTTAAGGGCTGCATGGTAAACGGTGAAAAGACAATCATTTCCCAATTCAGCCAGTCCATTGCACAAACTTCAACTGAAGAAAGTGAAAAAATTCTTTCAGTAATGAAAAAATCACTTTCAGGGTCTCTCGGTATAAATTTACTTGACCTTGAATATTCAGCAAAAGAGGTCTTAGAAAGTGAACACCACAAGATGCTTTTAGACCTGAGAGATTCACAGCTAAAGAATGATGAACTGCTCACCTCATTTTATGAAAAAGTAATTGAAAGTGTAAGCTTTGAGGGGAATTTTGCAATACTTCTTGTTCATGACACTTACGATGTTTTTGAATACTCCGATAACGGAGTGAAAGAAGAAGAATCTTCATCACAGTTTTCATATATTGTGTGCAGTATCTGTCCTGTAAAGGATCTGAACGCAGGTCTCTTCTTCCGTGAATATGACGGCACATTCAGAACCTTTGACAAATACTCTGTTCTTTCAAATCCCGATTTAGGCTTCATGTTCCCCACCTTTGATGACAGAGCTTCAAACATCTACAATGTGCTTTTCTATACACGTGATATGACAGATGTTCATCCCGCTTTTGTTGAAAATATTTTCGGTGTGGATGTACCTGTTTCTTCTTACGAAAAGAAAGAAACATTAGGCAGTTGCCTGAAAGAAACCCTTGAAGACGAATGTGATTTCAATATTATGAAAACTGTTCACGACCATGTTTCCGTTATGGTACAGGAACACAGGCTTGCTAAAATAGACGAACCCCTTCTTCTTTCAAAGGAAACCTTCAAGGAGGTTCTTGAGGACTGCGGTGTTGACGATGACAAAATTGACAGTTTCTCAAACAAGTTTGACGAACAGTTCGGAGAACATGCGGAAATCCCGCCTAAAAGCATTGTTAACACAAAGAAATTTGAGTTAGTCACTCCCGATGTTCAGATTAAAATAAACCCTGAAAGAACTGACCTTGTTACAACCCAGGTTATAGACGGTGTTAAATACATAATGATTAAAGCCAATGCAGGTGTGGAAGTAAACGGAGTCAATATTGATATCAAATAAAAAAGTTCCTGTCGGAAGATTAGTTTCCGATAGGGATTTTTGATATAAGAACCGTGTTTTTCATAATTATATATCTCGATAAATTATAATTTGTCGGTATATTTATTTTCACATCGTAGGGTTGACCCTCGCGGTCAACCGTTAGTTTTCTGTAATGTTGCAGAAGACCGCAAGGGTCTTCCCTACGATGTTGCCGTTGATTTTATGCGACTTTTCGTAGGGACGGGCGTCCTCGACCGTCCGCGAAATTTATATAAAACTAACGGCTCGTCGAGGACGCCGAGCCCTACAACGGTTAAATTGACCTCATCGACAAATTATAATTTGTCGGGATGTACAAGTATTGCACAGGATTAATTTTTGTGATATAATTGAATGCAATTTCATAAATTTGTTACGAGGTGTTTATTTATGAACTGCTGTGTAACAGATTTAAGGTACAAAGAGGTTATCAACAACGCTGACGGCACAAGACTGGGTTGTGTCAACGATGTGGAAATTGACACTTGCACAGGAAGTGTTGTGGCAATTGTAATTTACGGACAGGTAAAATGCTTCGGTCTTTTCGGCAGAACACCTGATATAAAAATCTGCTGGAACGACATCTGCGTTATCGGTGAAGATACAATACTTGTAAAATACTGCCCTCCACCTTGTACCTGTGATGTAAGACAACGAAAAAAAGGAAAGTTTTTTGATTCATTTTTTACCTGAGGTGTTTTTAAGATGTTAAAAAAATCAGTTGCGTTAATATCTGTTTTTTGCATTGTTTTCTGCCTTTTTTCATGCGGTAACAACGCAAAGCCTGCTTCACCCCTGAAGAAATCGGAATTTATTGCATCAGAATTTGATAAAGAAACATCATTCAGATACGATGAATATGAAGATTACGTAATTGTCACAGGTGTGGCAGGTTCACCTGACGATATCATAATACCTGAAATGCTGGCAGAAAAAGAAGTAAAAGCTATTGCCGACAATGCTTTCAACGATATGGGTTGGGTAAAAAGCATCGAAATACCAAATACCGTTGTTGAAATCGGTGACAGCGCTTTTTACGGCTCTCTCAGTGCAACAAAAATTTCTCTTTCTGACAATCTTTACAAAATCGGAACCTATGCATTTTTCGGTTGTATAAGTGTTGAAAATATACGTCTGCCTCTTGGTCTTGAAATTATCGGCGGTTTTGCTTTTGCAGACTGCAAAAAGTTAGAAGGTATCGCAATCCCAAGCGGTGTCTCATCAATCGGCGGTGGTGCTTTCAGCGGTACAAAATGGCTGTCATCACAGAAGGATGAATTTGTAACAGCCGGTGACAATATACTTATCTCATATAACGGAGACGATGAAAAAGTCACAATCCCTGACGGAATACGCGTTGTGTCCGCTTTCTATGACAACTTCTTCGCAAAAGAAATCACATTCCCTGAAAGCGTTGAAGAAATAGGTGAATTTGCATTTATCAATTCTTCAGTTTCCGAAATCATTGCAAGTGAAAACATAAAGAAAGTCGGAAGAAGTGCTTTTGATTCATGTCTCAATCTCGAAAAAATCACATTCAACGAAAGTCTTGAGGAAATCGGAAGCTACGCTTTTGCAAACTGTACGTTGCTGACGGAATTCACAGTAAATAAAAGCGTAAAAAATGTGGGTGACGGTGCGTTTTCCCGTTGCAGTAAGCTGGAAAAACTCACTTTACTTTCTGACAAAACAGAAGTCGGAAAAGGTATCTGCGAGAACTGCAGCAGTTCTCTGACAATCCAATGTCCCAAGAATTCCCCCATAATCCCCTACATTAAAGAAAAAGGATTTATTTTAGATATTATTTAAGAGGTAATCGTTTTGAAAAGGATAGTTACAATTCAGGATATTTCATGTTTCGGAAAATGCTCTCTCACCGTGGCGTTGCCCATTATTTCAGCTTGCGGTGTAGAGGCCTGCCCAATCCCTACCGCCGTGCTTTCAACTCACACAGGAGGTTTTAAGGGCTTTACAATCCATGATTTAACAAAAGAAATCACACCAATTGCCGAGCATTGGAAAAGCCTCTCCATTCCCTTTGACGGTATTTACACAGGTTATCTCGGCTCAAAGGAGCAGCTTAAAATCGTTTCTGATTTCATTGACGATTTCAAAAAAGAAAACACCCTTGTGTTTATCGACCCTGTTATGGGTGACCACGGAAAGCTTTACACGGGCTTTGATGAAAGCTTTGCAAAGGAAATGGTATCTCTTGTCAAGAAAGCAGATATTATTGCACCTAACCTGACAGAGGTTTCTTATCTTCTGGGTATAGAATACAGAGAAGATTTTTCAGGTGATGAAATACGCACCATGCTTAAAAAGCTGTCGTCTATGGGTGCAAAAACCGTTATAATCACAGGTGTCAGACGCGGTGACAAGCTTGGTGTTTTTGCCTATGAAAGCGAAAAGGATGAATTCACCGAGTATTTCCGTGAAAGAATAAACGATACCTTCCACGGTACAGGCGACGTTTTTGCGTCTGTCTGCTCTTCTGCACTTGTGAAAGGCTTTTCCGTAAAGGAAGCAATTTGCATGGCAACAGATTTTGTTGTTGAATGTATACTGAATACCGCACCTGACAAAGAAAATCACTGGTACAGCGTAAAATTCGAGGAGTGTATCCCCTCACTTGTGAAAAGGATGTTCTGATGAAAAGCTTCACCATAAAACCTAATGACGCAAATCAGAGGCTTGATAAATTTCTTACGAAAAGCTTTCCCAATTTACCCAAAAGCCTCATGTACAAATACATAAGAACAAAAAGAATTAAGGTCAATTCAAAAAGAACTGAGATTTCAACAAGGCTCAACACAGGTGACATTGTTGACCTTTACATAAACGATGAATTCTTTGAAAAAAGTGAGACAAGATACGATTTTATGTCTGCCTCAAAGAAAATTGACATTGTTTACGAAGATGAAAATATCATGCTTTTAAACAAGAGTACGGGGCTTCTCTGTCATCCTGACGACAGAGAGTATAACGACACTCTCATTACCCGTATAAAGCGTTATCTTTACGAAAAGGGCGAATTTCATCCTGATGAAGAAAATTCATTTACTCCCTCACTCGTAAACAGAATTGACAGAAACACAAGTGGTATAGTAATTGCAGCAAAAAATGCAGAGTCTCTCCGTATTCTCAATCAGAAAATGAAGGACAGAGAGCTTCACAAATACTACTGTCTTATTGTTCACGGATGCCCCAAAAAGAAAAAGGACATCCTTCAGGGATATCTTGAAAAGGATGAAGCAAAAAACATTGTTACCGTTTCTAAAAAAGGCGGAGAAAACAAAAAGGAAATCAGAACAAAATATGAGGTTCTGGAAACAAAAGGAAATTTAAGCCTTGTTGAGGTTGAGCTTCTCACAGGCAGAACACATCAGATACGCTCGCATTTTGCATCAATCGGTCATCCCCTTTTGGGTGACGGTAAATACGGCACAAACAAGCTGAACAAGGAAAAAGGATATAAAAAGCAATGCCTTTGTTCATATAAGCTTGTTTTTGATTTCCAGACTGACGGAGGTATTTTAAATTACCTTGACGGAAAAAGCTTTGAAATTGACAATATCTGGTTCAGAGATGAATTTCTCAACGGAACATTATAAAACAAACCTCAACGAGATCCTTCGCTTACGTTCAAGGAAGACACGTTGAGGTTTTTCTTTTATTTACTTAAAGAATTTATTGAAATTTCTTTAATATGGGGAATAAATGTTTCACCACCGTTGAAGCTTCTGTTTCCGCTGTTTGTAAGGGTAATTACATTTTCACCCTTTTCAAGATTTACTGCAATAGAAACGGTTTTATAAGTTTCCCAACTGTATGTGTTTCTGCAGTAAAGGTCCTGACTTTCACCGTTAACCGTAACTGTAACATATCTTTCAACTAAGTCCACGTTGTAATCGTGAACACCGTTTTCATCATTATTTGAGTAAGTGAAGGTAAGGTAATATACTCCTTCTTTTTCTGCATTCACCTTAAATTCACCTTTGCCTGAAGAACTTGAAATATTGCAGATATAATTTTCTGTCAGCAAAGCACCGTCAGAGAGAATTATGTCTTCTGCTTTAATTACTTCACCTTTTGTTTCCTGTGATTTTGTGATTTTCAGATTATTTCCCTTTTCAAGGTCAATAAAATTAAGACCTCTCGGCAGATAAATAAATTTCCCTTTTTCTGTTTTGTTATCATTGACTTCAAAGCTTTCTGCATCTGTTTCAATGGAATAATATCCGTCATAAGGTGCTACAGCAAGGTAAGAAGTTACGTTTCCGTTTGTTCTGTCCTCATCAGTAATCAGATGAATTTCAGCATTTTCTTTCTTTTCTGCAACAAGAATGCTGTCTATTACATAAGTACCGTGGTTGTTTGTAAATTCAAGAGTATGCTTTCCTTTTTCAAGAGCTGCAGAATATTTTATGTAGTCCGTGTATTCACTCTTGATTGTATTGGGAAGTGTAAGAATTTCAGTTTTGCTATCGAGTGAAAAATTCACCTTGGCAGAAATTCTGTCTTCTTTTTTTCTGCCGTCATTTGCTTTTCCGTAAATGATAAACAGGTCATATTCTCCTTTTCGGGGAACACTTATTTCCATTCTCACTCCGTCACCTGATTTTTCCATACCTCCGACCATGCCGATTACTTCCCCTGTTGTAGCATAAGCACTGTCGTATGTGTAAGCATCTCCGAGAAGAGTACCATGTTCTGCTTCAAATCTTTGGGGCAGATGTTTTGAATTATCGTAAAGCTCATATTCATCTGATCATTCTTTTACAGTAATATGATATGCATTTTCTGACTGAATTTCAGGCATATCAATTGTGAGAGTGCCGTTTCTTACCTTTCCTTTGAACTGCATAATCTTTTCAGGCTCTGAAACTATACCTGAAAGTCCTTTATAGAAAGCCCCTTCAATTGACACAAGAACCTCTTTATTATCCCAGACTGAGCCTTTAAGACCTTTTATTTTAACTCGCGTTCTACCGTCTGTACCACCACAGATAACATCAATTTTATCCTCTGTTTTTGATGCAAGTCCCATAAAGCCCTGTGAATAAAGGTCGCTTTTTCCGCTGAGCGCTTTGCCTACGTTTGATTTGAAAATATCAACATATTCTATATCAGCAAGGACACCTGACATATCTGCATACCAACGGTAAACCCACCAGTTTGAGTTGGGTGAATTATCATCTGCTGCAACATCGCAGAGATTATTTGCAAGTCTCCAGTAAGCATTGTCGGCATAAACATTGCTCAGTTCAATCTGAGTGATATACTGAAGCATTTTTCCGGGTAATCCGTTATCCTGCATTCTGCCGTATTCGCTGACAACAATGGGTAGCTCTTCAATGCCCAGATTTTTCTCAATTTCTCTGTAATCCCTTACATTTGCCTGCCAATTATAAATACTGTTATCTGCAAGCTCATGGTAAATCATTATTTCAGGCACACAGTCATTTTCCACACAAAAAGAGAGAAATTCTTCGATTTTCCAGTGGCTGTATTCATAAAATCCGGGACCTCCGATAAGTGCTGACGGGTTTATTTTCTTAACTTCATCATAAGTAATTTTCCATGCTTTATAGAAATTTTCTCTGCCTTGTTCGTCATAATTTCCCCAGACCGTTCCGTCTTCATTCACAACAGTTGTACCGAACCATACACCGTTATCAGTTTCGTTATAAAGACAATAAACAGTCTTTTCACTATAATCTTTCTGAGAAAGTGTGCTAACAATTCTTCTCACACGGGGAAGAAAATCTTCTCTGACATGAGTCTCCCAGTTATATGTACCTGCTTTTCTCTTGTTATTGATTTCTTCGTGGCAATAGTACCATGTGTCATAGTCATCCTGAAGATAAACAATGTTATAATCTGTATTTCCAAGATGATTTTCAACGTGTTCTATATCACCGATAGGATGCTGAAGTCCCTCAGGTGCTTTCTGCACAACGGTGCTGACATCAACACTTTCCGTCATGTTTTTTGACGGTACACCCTCTTCTGCAATACCGTAAAGATATCCTGATGCACCGCTTGAAATTTCTCTTTCACTTTCCGAAAAATCTGCAATAAGAACAGGCTTATAAATTGGAAAAAACAAGCATGGTGCTGAAAAAGCTGCAGTAAAGAAAGCAAGAATAACAGACATAAAACGAGGAAACCACAATTTAATTTTATCCATTCAGACCACCTGCTTTTTCTGTAATTTCATCTACACATTCTTCTGCAGTAAGATTTGTGCAGTCAATTGTAATATCTGCGTATTTTTCATAAAGAGATGAGCGTTCATCAAAAATTTCTTTAAGAGTTGAGCCCTCTTTCATGGCAATACCTCTTGTGTGAATGTTGTTTATTCTCTTTTCAAGCTCTTCTGTGCTGACTTTAAGGTAAACGGTAATTGCATTTTCTTTGAGTTTTTTCATAGCCTCTTCACCGAAAACAGCACTGCCACCTGTTGCTACAACTGAGTTTTCAAACTCGGTTTCGCAGATGACATCATTTTCTATTTTAAGAAAATTTTCTACGCCCTCCTCTTTTATGATATCGCAGAGGCTTTTTGAATATTTACCCTGAATAAGCAGGTCTGTATCACAGAAAGACAAGAGCTTGCTTTTTGCAAGTAAAACTCCGATTGTGCTTTTCCCCGCACCGGGCATACCGATTAAAACTATATTCTTCATTTATATCATCCTAAAATTTCAGGGCACACTTTTTTAGTGTGCCCTGTATTATTATTTCATTTCTTCAATCATTTCAAGGTAATTGCTTACATAGAAGGAAGCAATGTGTTTACCGATTGAAAGAACCTCATCAGCGATTTCTTCACCGATAATGTGACCCATGAATGCGAAGTTGTTATCTGTAACTGCATAGCCGAGAGCATCGTTTGCAAGGCTAACTGCGTAAGTCTTGATACCGTCTACTTCATCAGAAAGGTCATCGTACTGCCATTCTGTACCGTCCCATGTAACTCCGCCTGTGATATCGTTACCGAGGAAAACCTCGGGATAAAGCTCACCGGGGAAGAGAGCAAATGCTACTTCGTTACCGAATTCGAGATAACCGATTTCTGAAGGCATATAGAAGTCTTTGAAAAGAAGTCCGTCATAGAAAACCTTGTTGTTAACAAGTCTGATTTCACAAGCAAGAACAAGGATGCTGTTTTCAGGCTTAATGAAGATTTCTTTATGAGTTGCATTGAGAACAGCTGGAAGAGGTTCGCCGTAATCAGCTTCAATAATCAATTTACCGAATGCCTGACCGAGAGCGTCTGATTCTGCACCGAGAGCTGTAAATTCATCCATGCCTTCTTCTGAATACTCAATATTTCTTGAAACCTGACCGAGTGCACCTGCTACCATAACGGTGTTGTCACCTGTCTGCTTTCTGATGAATTTATCAAGATAGTAGATATAGTCACCTGTTATATAACCGTGGCTTGCGCTGAATGAGGTTGCATGACATGAAATATCAGCAATGTATGTACCTTCTGATTTTTCGTTATCGGGAACGAAATGAAGAACTGCAGTTTTCTGGAGGTCTTCTTTTGCGATAAGGTCACGTTTATCGTGCATATATTCGCTTGTGTCAACCTCTGCGAAATACATTTCGCCTGTTTCCATGTTGTCAATTGCTTCTTTTACCGCGTCAATTGACTGTGCAATGAAGAATTCTTTGAATTCTGCTGCTGCTTCAAGACCGGGAAGCTCACTTCTGATACCGAGAAGATTTGACCAGAAGCTGCCGAAAAGCTTTCTGAAAAATTCCGTTGCAACACCCTGTGTATCAAGTGCTGAATGTGAGTGAGTTGCTGTGATGTTGATACTTGCAACTTTGATATTTTTCTCTGCACAATAAGCAATAATTGCTTTACGTACTGTACGGATATCTGCTGATGTTACACCGAGAGAGTCAACTGAACCGATAACAACAACACCTTCACCGCTGTTATCGTCAATTGCTGTCACACGGATTCTGTTATCATCATAAACGTCTTTCGCAATACGTACTGTAAGGTCACGGCCGATATAATATTTACCGTCCTTGATATCCTCAGGAACAATTGATCTACTTCCGTAACCGAGAGACCATTTATTGCCCTCTTTTGCTTCTGTCTGATAATTTTCACGACCTGCCATAAAGCCTACTTCTTCGCTGTCATACTCCGACATCGGCTGCCATTCGGGTGCGTTGGGATAAATCTTACAGATTGCACTTACAAGCGCTTCACAAACCACGTTAAGTGCATTATAAAGTACTTTCATTATTGCATCGCCTGCGTCCTCTGCTGATGCAACCGCTGTCGCAGGTGTTTCTGCAGCAGATACGCTCATTGCACCGCCTGAGAAGAGAAGTGCAAAGATAAGCACAACTGACATGACTTTCACTGATAATCTTTTCATTATTTTTACCTCCTTGGGTATTTGTACAAATAAATTATATAAAATTGGTAAAGATAAGTCAATATTTTAAGAGAAAAATGCATTGAGCTGCAAAACAAAACACAGCAGAGATTTTGTAACCTCTGCTGTGTTTTATAATTATTTAATTCAATCAGAATACAAATTTAACTGTATATGTTTTGCATGAACCGTCTGACTGGAGGAAATTGATGCTTGCTGTTGCTCCGTCGGGGTTATATGATTTATAGAGGTAATAACGTGTGTCATTTTCTGTCATTACACCATCAACATCTGTGAGTGTATATTTTACAAGACAGTCTTTATTGAGACCTACACCTGCTGAACCGTCATTTGCTT
>JAFXFI010000034.1 GCA_017520635.1 Clostridia bacterium | reverse complement strand
TACGGGGTCTGTGCTGTCAGCCGCAAGAACCTGCGACACTACACCGAAGCTCATTGCTAAAACAAGCATAACGGCAATAGCTTTTTTGAAAACTTTGTTCATAAAAACAAGCCTCCTTATATTTTTATGGAAAAATTGTAACATAATTTATAAATTTTGTCTATACTTTTAAGTAAATATCAGGAAAATATATTTACTTTTTTTATTGACATACAGGCAATACATCTATATAATGAATTTGAATTTCAAATTCAAATTCACGGAGGTCCCGCAATGAGAAGAATTTTACCTGTTTTACTCGCAATTCTGCTTGTTTTTTCAGGATGCGGTATGCAGAATACAGACAAAAAAGATGATGATAAACTGAAAATCACAGCCACTATTTTCCCTCAGTATGATTTCCTCAGAGAAATAACAAAAGGTGCACAAAATATTGAACTGAAGCTTCTTATTCCTGCCGGAAAAGAGGTTCACGGCTTTGAAACTGCCCTTTCGGATATTTCAGCAGTCAGCGAAAGTGACCTTTTTGTTTACACAGGCTCAGAGGATGACAATTGGGTAAATGATATTCCCGAAAACGGAAACAAACGCCTTGCTTTATGTGAAATTATCAAAGATTACAAGGATGAGCATGTGTGGACATCACTCAGAAATGCTGTTGTGATTGTTGAAAGTCTGTGTAATACTCTTTGTGAAATTGACAAAACCAATGCACAGCTTTACAAGGATAACACAGCTTTATACATTGAAAAACTGAACTCCCTTGACAAAGAGTTTGAAGCTGTAATAAACAAATCAGATACAAAAGCTCTTGTGTTTGCAGAAAGATTTCCTTTCCTGAATTTTGCAAAAGACTACGGTCTTAATTACTATTCGGCTTTTGAAGGATGCTCAACCGAAACAGAAGCAGGGATTAAAACAATTAATTTCCTTATTGAAAAAGTAAAAGAAGAAAATATTCCTGCAATTTTCACAATTGAATTTTCTGACGGCACGGTTGCAGAAACAATCAGCCGTGAAACAGGAGCTGAAATTCTTCAGTTTCATTCGTGTCATAACGTAACGGAAGAAGAATTTCAAAATGGTGAAACCTACCTTTCACTCATGACAAAAAATCTTTATAATCTGAAAACAGCATTACTCAGCAATGCCACAGGTGAATAAAATGAGTCTTATTAACTGTAAAAATTTAGAACTTGCCTACGATAACAAAACAGTCCTCAGAAATTTATCTTTTGAGATAGACCATGGGACTATCTCTGTATTCTGGGCGAAAACGGCAGCGGTAAAAGTACATTAATGAAAGCACTCCTTGGTTTAATAAAGCCTGTGTCGGGAGAAATAAAGTTCTGTTGTGTGAAACACAGCGAAATCGGATATCTTCCTCAGCAGACAGATATACAACGTGACTTTCCCGCTTCTGTGTGGGAGGTTGTAATTTCAGGAACTTTAGGAAAAAGAGGAATAAAGCCTTTCTACTCCTCTGCAGAAAAAAAACTTGCAAAGAAAAACATGGAGCTTCTCGGAATTTCTCACCTGAAAAATCATTCATATCAGGATTTATCAGGAGGTCAGCAACAGAGAGTTCTTCTTGCACGCGCAATGTGTGCCACAACCTCATTGCTTCTCCTTGACGAACCAGTTGCAGGTCTTGACCCTGTTGTAACAGAAGAAATGTACAAAATAATAAAAAAACTCAATGATAAAGGCATTACAATAATAATGATTTCCCATGATATTGATGCTGCAACAAAATATGCAAGTCATATTCTGCATCTTCACAACGAACCTCTTTTCTTCGGTAAAACGGAAGATTATATTTTGAAAGGTTCTTCCTCATTTTTTAAGGGAGGTGAAAAAGAATGATGACGCTGAGCGAACTTTTTTCAAGTGAATTCATGATAAACCTTGTTGTACGCGCGTTGGTTGTGGGCTTTCTTGTTTCACTCTGTTCTTCTCTTTTAGGTGTCAGCCTTGTACTTAAAAGGTTTTCAATGATTGGTGACGGTCTTTCTCACGTGGGCTTTGGTGCAGTCGCAATTGCTGCGGCACTTAACATGAGCGAAATGAAGCTTATTTTTTCAATCCCTATTGTTATTGCTACTGCTTTTTTCCTTTTGAAATTAGGCAACAAAGGCAAAGTCAAGGGTGACTCGGCAATTGCAATTGTTTCAACAGGTGCTGTGGCTCTGGGCAGTCTTCTTTACAATATGTCAGGACAGAGAAGTACAGATATCTGTAACAGTCTTTTCGGTTCCGCCTCACTTTTCACAATCGGTGACATTGACCTTATTCTCAGCCTTGTTCTGAGTGTGGGAATTATCATTCTTTTTGTTTTCTTCTACACAAAAATATTTGCAGTTACATTTGACGAAAGCTTTTCAAAAGCAACAGGTCTTAACACAAGTCTTTACAACACACTTCTCGCTGTTTTCACAGCAGTTACAGTTGTTCTGGGAATGAATATGATGGGCTCACTTATGATTTCCGCACTCATTGTTTTCCCTGCGATGACATCAATGAGAGTTTTCAAAACATTCAAAAGTGTACTTATTTCTTCCGTTATCGTTTCAATTGTCTGCTTCATTATCGGCTTCTTTGCTGCATGTTTACTCGGTTGGCAGACAGGTGCATGTGTTGTAACAATCAATCTTATTGCCTTTATTCTGTTCCATTTTGCAGGCAAAAGTATTGCAATAAAAAAAAATGTGTGATAAAATAATTACAAAACTATTTTAAAGGAGGAAAAATTCATGGCAATTTTTCAGAAAATCGCTGCAGTTATAATCGCTGCACTCACAACTCTTGCAAACGTTACAGGCTACTTCGGACTTGAAGTAAAACCCGACACTTACAAAACTTACAAGAATGTCATTCTCATGATCGGTGACGGAATGGGTGAAAACCACCTCAACAGTTCTAAACTTGCTCTCGGCATCGAAGAACTCAACATGGAAACAATGCCCGTCAGAGGCCAGTCAAAAACAAACTCTCTTTTCTGGATGACAACTGACTCAGCAGCAGGCGCATCTGCCCTTGCTTGCGGTATCAGAAACTTCAACGGCATGATTTCAACCTATGGTCTTGATCCTTTAAGCGTATTTGCAAATCCCAAAACTGTTACAGAAGTAGCTCAGGACCTCGGCAAAGCAACAGGTGTTGTTACAACTGACTATACAGCAGGTGCAACTCCCGGTGCATTCAGTTCTCATACATATTCAAGAGATAACGACGTTATCATCACAGAGCAACAGCTCGCATCTGACATCGACCTTATCTGGGGCGGTTTCACAGGTATTATAAACGAAGAAATTGCTACAGCAAGTGGCTACACTTACATTGACACAGCAACAGAGCTTGAAGCATTTGACGGAAAGACAAAGTCTTTTGGACAGTTTGATTTTGGCGACCTCGAATATATTACAAACAACCACGACACACCCCACCTTGAAACATTAACAGAAAAAGCTATCGAAGTTCTGTCTAAGGATGAAGACGGTTTCTTCCTCATGATTGAAGGTGCTTGCATCGACAAACACTCACACTCAAACGACATTGAAAACATGTATAAGAGTTTCCAGGAATTTGACAATGCAATCGGTATTGCTCTTGATTTTGCAGCAGAAGACGGTGAAACACTCGTTATCGTTACTGCTGACCACGAGACAGGCGGTCTTACATACGATGCAGAAAACAATTCATACTACTACACATCAGGCAGCCACACAAACGCTAACGTTCCTCTCTTTGTTTCTGAATCAGACGCAGGTTTCGTTAACGGCGCTAAATACAAAAACAGACACATCGGTGCTCAGATCGGACTTATCCTCGGTGCAGAAGAAGGCACATACCCCTGCGCTAAATAAGTAAGGCACTTAAAACAGCAAAAAGTGGAGTCGAAAATTTCGATTCCACTTTAATTTTCAAAAGAGGTGTAATAAATGGATTACAAAATGAATATTGCAGGAATTGACTGGTCGCTTCCCCTTTGCGAAGTTACTGAAGACCTTTATATCGGTGCTTTCATCCTTTTCGGTGCAGCACAGCTCACAGAGGCTTGTGCACGTGATTTGCTCAAAAAAGCACCTGAATACGATTACGTTATCACAGCTGAAGCAAAAGGTATTCCCCTTGCACATGAATTTGCGAGACAGAACAATGACGAAACGTATTTCGTTGCAAGAAAATATCCTAAGCTTTACATGAGCGGTGTTTTCGATGTTGAAGTAAAATCAATCACAACAGATAAAATTCAGCATCTC
Organism: Clostridia bacterium; assembly: GCA_017520635.1. Lineage (GTDB taxonomy): Bacteria > Bacillota > Clostridia > Oscillospirales > Acutalibacteraceae > SIG575. The sequence goes on along the minus strand of JAFXFI010000034.1, from coordinate 5,896 downwards.
TACCTTGACACAGCCGAGGCAGAAATGATGAAAGGTAAGAAAATCCTTATCGTTGACGACGTTATTTCAACAGGTGAATCACTCCGGGCAATTGAACAGCTTGTAAATAAAGCAGGCGGTGAGGTTGTAGGCAGAATGGCAGTTCTTGCAGAAGGTGCTGCTGCAGAAAGAGACGACATAATCTTCCTTGAAAAGCTTCCCCTTTTCAATCCTGACGGCACAGTAAAATATTGATTTGCAGAATAAACATTGATAAAAAACACCTTACAGATTTCTTCAATCTGTAAGGTGTTTTTGTTTAAATCATTCCCTGAATGAATGCGTATCTTGTTTTTGACCAGTTTGTGAGAGTGTTGAAATCCTTTGTTCTTTCGATTTCGTAACGGTAATTCTGATTGAGAGGAACAAGTTCAACGCAGAAACCGGGTCTGTTATAAGTCTGTCTGAACCAGTTCTCAAAGCCTCCACCGTAGCCGTTAACATCGGTTGTTGAAGGAGAGGCTATAAATCCGCATGCTTTGCTGAGTTTATTTACCAACGCCTCGTCACCGGGGATAACTCCGTTGACCTTATCTCTCCAATAAATATTATTGCCGTAAAGGTGCATTGAATACATCCACTCAAAATCGTGAATTTCACAGAGCGTCATCATTGCTTGTGTTTCAGGCTCTGATGCTGCTGTCTTTCCTCTGTAAGCCTCTTCGTCATTAACATTGTGACCTGTTGTAATTTTGTCCCATTCAAAGGGGAAGTTTCTGTTGAGGTTAACACCGTTTGCATTACGCTTATAATTTTCGTCCTTCAATGACTTATCGTAAAGTGTTTTCTTTCCGTTTGTTACGATATCAAGTCCGTCAGGATTCATCATAGGCACAATGTAAAGTGTGTATTCATCAAGCATTTCCACCATGTCATAACTGCCGTACTTACCTGTTTTTGAATAGTATGCTTCTGCATATTCTTCAATACATCTCATTGCAAAAGCAGTGGTCAGATACTCACGTGCATGAATGCCTGCAGTAATAAGTGCTTTTCTGTCACCCTTACCAAGCTTCACAAGAGGAATGGGTGAACCCTTTACGGAATGCCCTGCAACCTCTGTGTTGATAAGCTCAGGATAAGTTTCCTCAAGCAATGCCACATCTTTTCTTACCTGTGCAGCAGTATATGCCTTTTTATATTTGACAATCATTGTGCTGATTTCACTTGTAACACTCACTCCGTTGAAGGCTGTGAATGTTATTTTTGTTGTGCCCTTGCTGAGAGGCTTAACAACACCGTTTGCGTCTACCGTTGCAACCTCAGGATTACTTGAAGTCCATGTATTCTGCATAGATGCTGTATCCTTCGGCAAAGTAACTTTAAGCTTATAGGTGTCCGCAAGAAAAATAGTTTTCTTCGTTACATTTATTGAAACTGAAGATGGAGCATTTTTAACTGTTACTGTGCATATTGCTTTGAGGCCTGTGGGAGTTTTTGCCAGAATTTCCGCAGTACCTGCTTTTACACCTTTTATTACACCCTTTGTTGAAACAATTGCAACTGACTTGTCGGATGTGAAATATTCAAGTGTGTCCTTGTGTGCATCAGAACCGCCTTTTATTACAACCTCATTTTTGTATTCTTCGCCAACACCGATTGTAATTTTCTGTTTGCTGTATTCAATCTTTTCAGGTGCGTCAACAACAGTAATTTTACATGTTGCCTTTAATTTGTTGTAGGTTGTAAGGGTGATAAGTGCTTCACCTGCTTTGAGACCTGTAATGAGACCTGATTTGCCGATTCTTACAATGTCGGTCTGTTCTGTGGTATACTTTTTCAGGTAAGCACCTGCACCGTCATTAAGGAAACTGTCAAGGTCAACTGTGCCACCGATAGGAATTGTTGCAGTTTCATAATTGAGTCTTACGCTCACGGGTGCATTTTTAACTGTCACAACACATGTTGTTTTTAGACCGTTGTATGAAGTCATTGTGATTGTTGTTTTACCGGGCTTGAGTGCAGTTACATTACGTGCTGCATCAACTGTTGCCACGGTTTTATCACTTGAAACATATTTGTTCGAATAAGAAGCAGAGCCTTTATCAGATGAAATATCAAATTTGTAAGTTTCACCAACACCAAGAGTAAGTGTTTTTCTGCCGAGGCTGATAGTTTTAGGGGTATTTCTTACGTCAACCTCACATTTTGCAACAGAGCCGTTACATTCTGCAGTAATAATAGCAACACCTTTTTTGATTGCAGTAATTTTACCGTTTTCATCAACTGTTGCAGCAGCAGTATTATCAGATGTGTAAACAGGTTTCAGACCGCTTTCTGCCTTGAGTTGGAATGTCTCTCCTGCTCCGGGTTTGATGTAAGTTTTATTAAGCTTAAGCACCGGTTTTTCTGCAGTCTGAACCCTTACTGTTTCTGAATACTCTGTGTATGATTTAAAAACTGTGCCTGTTGAACCGCGCACTTTGTAATAATAAACTGTGTCTGAATCAACAGTTTCATCAGTATACTTTTCATTTCTTACAGAGGCAATCTGTTCAAAGTTTTCCGTTTCGGATGTACTTCTGTACACATGGTAATTGCTCACGTTTCCGTATTCATCCCATACAAGCTTGACGGAATTCTGCGTTACCGTCTGTGCCTTTAAATTAAAATTATCAGCAGCAAACGCTGTCAGGGAAAAAAACGAAACAAATGTTACCATGCACAAAAACATTGATAATACTCTTTTCATTTGCCCACCTCAAAAAAATATATTTATAATAGTATAGTATACCATAATTTTATTTTCAATTCAATATCCCATTTAAAAAGCAGAGTTGATTTTTTGTCAACTCTGCTTTTTGTTATTCAAGTATAAATCCGTATGAGATTTCTCCCCGGGCGTATTTTACGTCAACTACGTAATAATACTCTCCTGTTTCGGGGAATGTTATTACAGGCATTTTTTCGCTTACAAGGTATTTTTCACTGATAATATCTGACTTGTTTTCTTTATCTAATTCAGATTTTTCTGCGGAGTAAATCTTATATCCCAAAACATCACCTGTGAAATTGAGTTCGATACTCTCCCCTGCATCTTCACGATTAAAGGTACATATACTTTCTGAATCAAGACAAAAAATTCCGTCTGCCATAATATGATTACCCTCTGCGTCAGTCCATGAGTATGAACCGCTTTTGGTAAGAGCATAAAAGCCTGCCATGTCACCTTTTCTGATATGCACTCCGAGAATCGGCGGATAATTGAGTGAAGAATCAACAGTAGTAACTTCTGCTTTTCCGCCTGTGCACGAGCAACATGCAAAGACAATCAAAACAACTGCCATTACCGAAAAAAATCTTTTCATCTTTACCCCTCCAGATACAAAATTTTAAGTCTTTCTCTTTTTTCTTCATCGAGACCGAGACATTTTTCTGCATAGTTTTCAACAGTACCGTATCTTTTTTCAACCTCGTCATACATAGCAAGGATGAATTCCTTGTTTGTACTGAGAAAAACCTTTGCATAGTCTGAAACCTTTTTGCTCTTCGACATGACTTTCGCAAGCATTCTGTACTTTTTACTGAATTTTGCACCGAATTTTTCAGTTGCAAGATAGTCTCTGACAATCGTTTCCTTTCGGACTCCCAGAATTGAAAGGATAACCATACGAGCAGCACCTACCCTGTCTTTACCTGCACTGCAATGGAAAAGTATAGCACCGTCTTCTGTTTGGAGAAGAACTTCAAAAAATCTTGCAATATTTTTCAACGAGTTTTCATTGGTTATAAGTGCTCTGTACATGTTTTCCATGTATTCATTTGCAGGCATGTCCATTGATTTTACTTTCTTTATAGCAGTTGCAAAAATATTTTTTTCGTAAGTAATGCCTACAGTCTGAGTATCAACAAACGGAATATGCTCAAACTTAACTCCATCAATTTCAGGGTCAGGTTTATGCTCAATTTCCATATCAGTTCTCAGGTCAATTATCTTTTTGAGATTATATTCATTTTTTAGAATTTCAATATCATTTGCAGTAATCTTTGAAAGTTCACCGCTTCTGATAAGTCTGTGAGGTTTAATTCTTCTGCCGTCAACTGTGGGAAAACCACCTAAATCACGGGTGTTTTCAAGGGCTTCAAGATGTATTCTTTTTACAACAAACTTTTTTCTGTTCATTTTACAAACTCCTATAGTGATATAAGAATTGTAGCACACTTACATGGCTTTTTCAAGTTATACTATCAGTTTGTTTCTCATTTTAGTCAGTATCTTTTTCTCTTTCCTTGAAACCTGAACCTGTGACATGCCTAAAACTTCTGCAGTTTTTGACTGAGTAAAGCCTTTGAAATAACGGAGATTTATTATATTTTTCTCCTCTTCCTCCAACAATTCAATTGTCTGATGAAGTGACATAATTTCTGAAATTCTCTCTTCAGGTGCTTCAACGGGAATGTCAATTTCACCTGATGAATTTTCGTCATCAACAGTCAGAGAAACTGTGGGCATTGCCGCTGTAAGCAATTCGGCAGTTTCCGTAACAGACATTCCTATTTTTTCTGACAGCTGACTGATTGTTGGTTCATATCCCAGATGCTCTGCGAGTTTTTCTTTTTCTTTCATTGCAAATCTGATTTTTTCTTTCATTGCACGGGAAACCTTTACTGTACCTCCGTCACGGAAAATTCTTTTGATTTCTCCCAGAATGACAGGTACGGCATAAGTTGAAAAAGAAAATCCTCTTTCTTCATCAAAGCCGTCTGCTGCTTTTACAAGTCCCACACATCCTGCCTGAAACAAATCGTCATATTCAACTCCCCTGCCTCTGAATTTGTTGGCGCAGGAATGAACAAGACCGATGTTTTCTTCAATCATCTGACTTCTCGGTTTATCTCTTACCATCTTTTTGCAAATCTTCCGTTAATTTTCTTTTCAAGAACAACTGTTGTTCCTTTTCCTACCTTTGAACTGACTTTCACCTTATCCATAAAGCTTTCCATAACTGCAAAACCGAGACCTGCCCTTTCTCCACCTGATGTGGTAAAAAGAGGCTCCATTGCCTGAGTTATGTTTTCAATCCCGCATCCCTTGTCCCTTATTTTTATCTGCACTTTTCCATCTTCAAAAATCGATGCAGTTATGTAAATTTTGCCTTTTGACTCTTTATAACCGTGAACAATTGAGTTGGTTACTGCTTCGCTGACTGCAGTTTTTATATCTCCCAGTTCTTCAATTGTAGGGTCAAGCTGTGACACGAAAGATGCCACAGCCACCCTTGAAAAGCTTTCGTTTACCGAACGGCTTTCAATTTCAAGTTTCATTGTGTTTATTGCGTTCATTTTAACTCTCCTTTACTGTGATTTTACCTAACTTTTCTATACCTGATAATCTTACAACTCTTGCCATATTAAGAGGTACATTTACCACTTCAATCTGTCCTGAATATGCTGACATCAGCTTGTATCTGCCCATTATAAGTCCTATTCCCGAACTGTCCATAAAGGTTACGTTACTGTAATCAAGCCGCAATATATCAGGCTTATCCTTCTGTATTCTTCTGTCAATTTCCGTTCTTATTCCCACGGCTGAATGATGGTCTATTTCTCCCTGCACAAAGGCAGTCAATATACCGTCAGAAAAAGTTATTTTCATCTTTTTTCTCCTCTCTGAAAACAAAAAAATTCCTTACCAATAAATGATAAGGAATTTTGTGTGAATTTTATGCCGAAATAAGGCACATATTAAATTTTATTTTTTAAGAGCTACTGCTTCTTTTGCTTTTTCTGCAATATGCTCTGCATCAAGTCCGTAAACCTTGAGAAGCTCAGTTGCAGGACCTGACTGACCGAATTCATCATAAACACCCAGCTTGATAACGGGAACAGGAATTGTTTCTGTTACAACCTCGCTGAC
>JAFXFI010000033.1 GCA_017520635.1 Clostridia bacterium | reverse complement strand
TATAAATCCATTATGGATGAAAATAAAACGGAGGTTATGTAATGACCGAAAATAAAGGTAAGGTAGTAAGCATTAACGGCAACCTTGTATCAGTAAGGTTTGACGGCAACGTTTCAATGAACGAAATCTGCTACGTTAATGTTGATAATACAAAGCTGAAAAGCGAGGTTATCCGTATCCGCGGAAATATTGCACAGATTCAGGTATACGAAATGACAGGCGGCATTAAATGCGGTGACGATGTTGAATTCACAGGCGAAATGCTCTCTGCTCATTTAGGTCCCGGACTTCTCGGACAGATTTATGACGGGCTGCAGAATCCCCTGCCCATATTGGCAGAACAAGCCGGTTGGTTCCTTGAAAGAGGTAACTACGCTGACGGACTTGATTCAGAAAAGAAATGGGAGTTTACTCCCACAGCAAAAACCGGTGACTGCTTACGTGCAGGTGAATATATAGGTACAGTCCTCGAAGGTCCTTTCACTCATAAAATTTTTGTACCGTTCTATCTGCTCGGTAACTACACTCTCAAATCAATTGCAGATAAAGGTGAATATACAATAGACGAAACAATTGCCGTACTTTCTGACGAAAGAGGCAGGGAAATCAATGTTTCAATGGCTTTCAGATGGCCCGTAAAACGTGCAGTAAAATGCTACACAGAAAGACTTGCACCAACTGAAACAATGGAAACAAAGGTACGTCTTATTGACTCTTTCTTCCCCGTTGCAAAGGGCGGAACTTATTGCACTCCCGGTCCTTTCGGTGCAGGCAAAACAGTTTTACAGCACACAACTTCAAAGTACGCAGACGTGGACATAGTTATCATCGCAGCCTGCGGTGAACGTGCAGGTGAAGTTGTTGAAACTCTTACAGAGTTCCCTGAGCTTACAGACCCCAGAACAGGACGTTCTCTTATGGAAAGAACAATTATTGTGTGTAATACTTCTTCAATGCCCGTTGCTTCCCGTGAAGCCTCGGTTTACACAGCAGTAACACTTGCCGAGTATTACAGACAGATGGGTCTCAACGTTTTAATGCTTGCTGATTCCACATCACGTTGGGCACAGGCGATGCGTGAAATGTCAGGCAGACTTGAAGAAATCCCCGGTGAAGAAGCTTTCCCTGCATATCTTGAATCATATATCGCCGCTTTCTATGAAAGAGCAGGTTGTGTACTTCTTCCTGACGGAAGCAAGGGCTCAGTTACAATCGGCGGTACAGTTTCCCCTGCAGGCGGTAACTTTGAAGAGCCTGTTACTCAGGCAACTCTCAAGGTTGTGGGTGCTTTCCACGGTCTTTCACGTGAACGTTCAGATGCAAGAAAATATCCTGCAATTGACCCCCTTATTTCCTGGTCAAAATATAACACCGTTACAGATTCAGCAAAATCAGGCTTCCTTAAAAGCATTCTTCTTCACGGTGACGAAATCGGTTCAATGATGAAGGTTGTGGGTGAAGAAGGTACAACCATTTCAGACTACGTTATCTATCTAAAATCAGAAATGCTTGACGCTGTTTATTTACAGCAGAACTCATTTGACCCCATTGAGGCTAACTGCACAACAGCACGTCAGCGTTATGTTACAGATAAACTGGTATATGTTCTCGGCAGTGAATATGCACTTGACAACAAGGATGATGCAAGAAGCTTCTTCAACCGTTTGCGTCAGAAATTCATAGACTGGAACTATACAGAATTCGAAAGCGAACCTTTCAGAAATGCAGAAAAAGAAATTGATGCATTGTATAATGAAAGACAAGGTAAAATAAACAGAGATGCAGAGCTTTTGTTAAAGGGTGGTGAGTGAGAATGAATAAGGTTTTTAACAGAATTGAGTCAATTACAGGTAACGTTATTACAGTAAAAGCACAGGATGTACGTTATAACGAATTGGCACAGATTACTACCCGCTTCGGCAAATCTCTTGCTCAGGTAAATAAAATTGACGGTGACACAGTTTCACTTCAGGTTTTTGCAGGCGGTCAGGGTGTTTCAACAGGTGATGAAGTACGTTTTCTGGGACACGAAATGAGAGTTTCATTCAGCGAAGACTTACTTGGCAGAATCTTCAACGGTTCAGGCGAACCGAGAGATAAAGGTCCTGCACTCACAGATAATATGAAACCCATCGGCGGTCCGTCAGTTAATCCCACAAAGCGTATTCTTGCAAACAGAATGATGAGAACAAACATCCCCATGATTGATATGTTCAATACTCTTGTTGTTTCTCAGAAGCTTCCCATATTCTCAATTTCAGGCGAACCCTACAATCAGCTTCTTGCAAGAATTGCCCTGCAGGCAGAGGCTGATGTTATTGTGCTTGGCGGCATGGGTCTTAAATATGACGACTTCCTTTATTTCAAAGAAGAGCTTTCAAACGGTGGTGCTTTAAGCAAAACAGTTATGTTCATTCACACAGCATCCGACCCCACAGTTGAGTGTATGATGATTCCCGATATGGCACTTGCAGTTGCAGAGCAATTTGCCTTACAGGATAAGGATGTACTTGTGCTTCTTACAGACATGACAAACTTTGCCGATGCAATGAAAGAAATTGCCATCACACAAGAACAGGTTCCCTCAAACCGTGGTTATCCCGGTGACCTTTATTCACAGCTGGCTGCACGTTATGAAAAGGCTGTTGACTTTGACAGCTCAGGCTCTGTTACAGTTCTTGCGGTTACAACAATGCCCGGTGACGATGTAACACATCCCGTACCCGATAATACAGGCTACATCACAGAAGGTCAGTATTATCTCAAAGGCGGAAGGATTGAGCCCTTCGGTTCACTTTCACGACTCAAGCAGAATGTCAACAGCAAAACCCGTAAGGACCACCGTATTCTTATGGACTCCATGATCAGGTTATATTCATCCTATAAAGAAACCTTGGAAAAGAAAAATATGGGCTTTTCCATGAACCGTTGGGATGAAAAATTACTGAAATACGGTCAGCTTTTTGAAAACAAGCTCATGGATTTGTCAGTAAACCTTACTCTTGAGGAATCACTTGACCTTGGCTGGGAAATTCTTGGAGAATGCTTTGAAAAGGATGAAACCGGTATAAAATCCGACCTTACAGACGAATTCTGGAAAGTTAAGTAAGGAGGGTTACAGTGGCAAAAATCAAACTGACTAAAAATGAGTTGAAGATACAGAAGGATGCCCTTAAAATGTATCGGAGATATTTGCCTACTCTGACACTGAAAAAACAACAGCTTCAATCGGAAATACGCACTATAGAGAAAAAAGCAGAAACGGTAAGGAAAGAAAAAGAAAGCCTTGAAAAAGGCTTCAGCTCCTGGATTGCCGTTTTCAGCGAAACAG
>JAFXFI010000032.1 GCA_017520635.1 Clostridia bacterium | reverse complement strand
GCATTTTAAGAACCTCTGTAACATCAATAGCATCGGGCTTTTCACAGAAAACATGCTTACCTGCCTCAAATGCTGCAACAGCAATAATTGAGTGGAGGTAGTTGGGTGTACAGATATCAACTGAATCAATTGTCTCATCCTTGAGAAGCTCTCTGTAATCTGTGTAAACCTTTGCTTCAGGGAAATATTCATCCTTGAGGAACTGTGCTCTTTCTTCAATGATATCGCACACGCCTACGATTTCTACTCTTTCATCCTTGAGATATGTAGGAATGTGAGCACCCTTACAGATACCGCCGTTACCGATAATACCGATTCTGATTTTTTTCATAATCTATCAATCCTTTCAGTTGTTTTCAAGTCTTTTCTTTTCAAGTGAAGCATAATGAGGGCAATCAAGCTTTTCAATCATTACCTGAGGAGCAGCCCATCTTACTGCATTGGTAATAATCTTCTGTACCTGCTCGTTATGATAGCTTGGGTTTGTCTCATGTCCGGGCTGGAAATAAAATACTTTACCGAGGCCCTTATACCATGTGCAACCTGAACGGAAAACCTCTCCTCCTGCAAACCATCCGAGGAAAACAAGCTCATCAGGCTGAGGAATGTCAAAGCGTTCACCGTACATTTCTTCGCTTTCAAGCTCAATATATTCATCAACACCCTTTGCAATGGGATGCTGGGGAAGAACTGTCCAGAGTCTTTCTCTGTCATTGTCTCTCCATTTAAGAGTGCAGCTTGTACCCATTGTAAGACGGAAGGGCTTTGACATGTGTGCAGAATGGAGGAAAATTATTCCCATGCCGCGGAGAACTCTCTCGTGTACCTTTTTTGCCAGCTCATCGGGAACATCGTCATGCTTTGCATGTCCCCACCAAAGAAGAACGTCTGTATCTTCAAGAATTTCATCAGGAAGACCGCAGTTTTCCTCATCAAGAGTTGCAGTTCTTACTTCAAATTCTTCGTCTTTTTTCAGAAATGAAGCGATAACATTATGCATACCACCCGGATACATTGCCTGAGTTGCTTCGTCTGTTCTGTCATGATAGTTCTCATGCCATACTGTTACTTTTATCATTCAGCTACACTTCCTTTGTGTATTATTATTGTTGATTTTAACACATGAGAATATAAATTTCAATAAGTTTTGTAATATTTTGACAAAATATTTAATTATATGTTTTGCAGAAAAGTGGTGACAATTTTCAGTTTATATGGTATAATAAGTATAATTATGTCCGTGGAGGCAATTATTTTGGAATTAATTAAGAGACTCGCACCAAAAGTAAAAGACAATTTTACATACGAAATAACAGAAAAAACTACTGATCAGGATTTTTACGGTTACAGACAGAAAGACGGTAAAATACATCTTTTCGGTACAGACAAGGTCTGTATTGCAAAGGCCTTCGGCAAATACCTTGAAAACTGTCTCGGCATAAAAATAACTCCCTGTACAAGTGACAGACCTGATATTGACACTTCTCCCCTTCCTACTGAAGAATTTTCTGCTTACATTCCTCAGAAGCTGAGAGTTTTCGGTGATTATACCCTTTATTCAAACGATGCATGGCGTTGGTCTTTTGAAGATTGGGAATATTTTCTCGACACTCTTGCAATAAACGGCATCAACATGGCTGTAAACCTTGTGGGCAATGAAGGTGTATGCTTCTACACACTTATCAAAATGGATTTTCCGCAGGATTTTGCACTTGAATTTATTTCAGGACCCGCTTTTTATGCATGGCAGATGTCCAACAGATTTTACAACTACGTGCCCAGCAAATCCTTTGAGCATATCGAAAGAAGCCTTGAAATGGGCAAAAAGGTTGTTGAGCGAATGAAAGAGCTTGGTATTACTCCCATTCTTTCAACCTTCTCAGGACTTGTTCCCGATATCACAACAAAGCTTTTCAATGCAAAGGATGTGGCAATAACAGACAAATGGGCTGCATTCCCGAAAACATATAAATTCAGAATTGACACAGTTAATTTCAGAAGATTTTTCCTGAAATATCTTGAAGTTCAGGACGAATACATAGGCTCATCCGACTATTATCTCTGTAACCAGCTTTGTGCTTCTGCTATCGGTACAAAGAAAAAGGAAATTGCACATCTTGAAAACTGTGCGAAAGAGCTTGACAGAGCAGCTGATTTCTTTAACGAAAACGCAACTCTTGTTTTTTCAAGTGAGGGCTACAGAAAAGAATTTGTTACAAAAATCAAGAGATGCAACACTCTCATACTTGATATCGACTCCGCAATGCATGAACAGACAAACGGCTTTGACGGTTGTGAATTTGTTCTCGGTAATTCACAGCACAACAACTCTCATAACAGTATGCAGGGCGACATTGAAGAAGTGGCAGAAAATCCCTTCCTCTCCTGCAAAGAAAAGTACGAAAACCTTGTGGGTGCAGGACTTTTCCCTGAAAACCTTAATCAGAACCCCATGTTTTTCAGCCTTTCTTTTGACATTCTTACAGAAAACAAGAAAATCAACCTTGATTCATGGTATAAGAAATATGAAATCGCACGGTACGGCAAAACTGACGAATTTTCTAATGAGAGAATTGCTCTTTACAGAAAAACATGTTATTCAAAAGAAAACAGTGCTGTACCTGTAGGCTCTGCAATCTGCACAAGACCTGCGCTTAACCTCAGACACACAGGACTTTATGACCGTGTACAGTCTTTATATGACAATAAGGATTTGCTCAGAATTTTCCGTTCACTTGAAAATCTTGGTTGCGATACAGACGGTTACAAGTATGACCTTGTGAATATCACAAAGCAGTTACTTGACAATGAGGCTTTCCCCCTTCACACAGAAATTGCTCAGATTTACAGAGACAGACAGATGGAGCCCTTTGAAGAAAAATCAAAGAAGTTCCTTGAAATTATTGATGACGTCGACTCTGTTCTTGTATGTCACAGACTTTTCAATGCTTCATGTTACCTTGAAAGCCTCAAGAAAATCGCCGTGACTGATGATGAGCTGACTTATTTTATCATTAATTTCATAGCATCAATCGGTCTCTGGGGACCCATGATTGAAGACAATCAGAGATATGACTACGGCTGGCAGATGTTAGGTAATTTCCTTCCCTGCTATCAGAAAATAAGATGGGAAAAATTTTTTGAGCATCTGTCAACACAGTTCAAATTCCTCGGTTTTCAGGAAAAAGCAAGAAAGCAGTATTTTGACAGAGACGCTTTCACCTCAACACCTTTCTATGCCGACATGGCAAGGTTTGAGCAGGGTGTTATCCTTACCTTCAACCCACCTGAATTTGAGGAAAAAGACACGGTAAAAATATGTAAAGACACAGTAAATAAATATTTCGTCAAAATATAAGGAGTGTAAAAAATGACAACAGAACAGTATCTTGAAGAAATTCTGAATGCTTATGATTTTGAAGGCAATTACACAGGCTACAGGCACATCACAGCAGGTCACATCAACACAACATTTGCTCTGCAATTTGATGTAAACGGCAAAAACAAGCAGTATATTGCTCAGAAAATCAACACCAACGTATTCAGAACTCCCGAGAAGCTTATGGAAAACATGGTGAGTGTAACAAACCACCTTGCAAAAAAAATCAAGGAAGCAGGCGGAGACACTGAAAGAGAAACTCTCCATGCAATTTTTGCACATGACGGAAAGCCCTATCACGTTATGGCAGACGGCACATTCTGGAGATGCGTGAATTTCATCACAGATGCTTACTCCTGCGACACAATCGAAAATCCTCAGGTTTTCTTCAACGCAGGTGCTGCTTTCGGTGATTTCATGAGCAAGCTCGCAGATTTTCCCGGTGAAACTCTCCACGAAACTATCCCGGATTTTCATAACACAAAGCAGCGTTTTCAGAACTTCCTTGTTGCACTTGAAAATAATAAATCAGGCAGAAAGAATAACGTAACAGAAGAAATCGACTTTGTTCTTCAGAGAAAGGCTGAATCCGAAAAGCTTGTAAATCTTATTGCAGAGGGTAAGCTCCCCATAAGAGTTACTCATAACGATACGAAAATCAACAACATCATGTTTGACAACCAGTCAAATCTCGGTCTTTGTATTCTCGACCTTGATACGGTTATGCCCGGCCTTTCTCTTTACGATTTCGGTGATGCTATCCGTTCAGGTGCAGGAACTGCAGCAGAAGATGAAAAGGACGCTTCAAAAATGAAGCTTAACGTTGAGCTTTACAAGGCATATACTGAGGGCTATCTTTCAACTGCAGGTAAAAGTCTCACTCCTGCAGAGGCCGAAAACCTTGCTTTTTCGGCAATGCTTCTCACCTTTGAATGCGGTATGAGGTTCCTCACAGACTACCTTGACGGAGACGTATATTTCCATACAGATTATGCTGAACACAACCTTGTCCGTGCAAGAACACAGTTTGCTCTTGTGGCTGACATTGAAAATCACATGGATGAGCTGAACGAAATCACCGCTGAGCTTTACGGGAGGTACAGCAATTGAAAAAGCTTACTAAAAAGCACTTGATATACGCTCTGTGTATCCTTGTTTCCATAGCAATACTTGCTTCATTTACTGCTCTTATTGCCGTTCCGTCCGTAAAGAGAACAGCAATAAAAATTGCTAAGAACGACCTCTTCGAAAACTATTATTCATTCCCTGAGGGCGGTATAATAACAGCAAAAAACGGTTTTGCGGGAAATAAGAAAAACTCACTTCTCTTTATCAGAGCAGCATTTCAGAATGATGCTGACTGTGTTGAAATCGACTTGTGCTTCAATGAAAACGGCAAGCCCTTCATTGCCGAAAGTGCTGACAAAATTGATGATAAAGCCATGCCATTTGAATATCTGATAAGCTTCATCAGCGAAGAAATCAACTCCTCTTCAGGACGAAAACGCAGTATCAACATCCATCTTGAGGATGCTTCGGGAATTAAAGAGGTAACTGAAATTATAAGCCGTTACGAAATGGAAGAATTGTGCTTCTTCACAGGTGTGAGCATCAATCAGTCATCCTTTGTCAGGGAAAACACTTCTCTCCCCTTTTATCTCGACTATGAAATTGACAAAGTAAAAGCAGAAAACGCTGATTATGCAGCTCAGGTAACAAACGATATTTCTGCTTCGGGTGCTGTAGGAATCAACTGCAGTGCAGACGGTTTCAGTGAAATTCTTAAAAATATGCTCAAAGAAAACTGGTTGAAAATTTCTTTTTATGACGTAGAAACAGAAATGGAAATCATAAAAGCCCTTGAATTTTCACCCAATCAGATTATCACGGATAATCCCGAGCTTGTCCGTTCGATACTTACCGAATGGAATGCAAATGCCCCCTCAAGCGATATTATTTACTCATAAAATCTTTTAAAAGGCAGAGATGTAAAAATGCAATCACTCAGAGAACTTTACAAAATAGGAAAAGGTCCCTCAAGCTCACACACAATGGCTCCTTTCAAGGCTTCACGTCTTTTTAAGGAAGAAAATCCCGACGCAGACTCTTTCAAGGCTATTCTTTACGGCTCACTTGCCAAGACAGGCAAAGGTCACCACACAGATGAGGCTATTATCGAGGGCTTTGACGGTGTTAAAACCGAGCTTGTTTTTGACGTTACAACAGAAGATCTCCCCCACGAAAACACAGTTGATTTCTTTGCATATAAAAACGGTGAAGAAATCGGAAAAATGCGTGTTATGAGTATCGGTGGCGGTGACTTTGCTATTGAGGGCAGACCTCACGTTGTACCTCAGGAGGTTTATAAAGAAAATACATTTGCTGAAATTGCAAAATACTGCAAAAAACACAAAATCCGTATCAGCGATTATGTTTATCAGAATGAGGGCGAAGAAATCAAGGAATTCCTTGCAGAAGTATGGTCAGCAATGAAAGACTGCGTAAACGAAGGACTTCTTACCGACGGCATACTTGACGGAGGTCTCAGGGTTGAAAGAAAAGCAAGATTTCTTCTTGACCAGCAGCACATTGACGAAAGTGAAATTACCTACGAAAACAGAATGGTCTGTGCTTACGCTTTCGCAGTTGGTGAGCAGAATGCAGGCGGCGGCATTGTTGTTACCGCACCCACCTGCGGTGCAAGCAGTGTTCTTCCCGCAGTTCTCAAATACATGCAGGAAAAGAAGCGTTTCTCTGACAGAAAAATCATTGACGCACTTGCAGTTGCAGGTATTATCGGTATTCTCGTTAAAACAAACGCATCCGTCAGCGGTGCTGAGTGTGGCTGTCAGGCTGAAATGGGAACTGCTTGTTCAATGGCAGCGGCAGCTCTTGCTGAAATTTTCGGCATGAGAATTGAGCAGATTGAGTACGCTGCAGAGGTTGCAATGGAGCATCATCTCGGTCTTACATGCGACCCCATTGCAGGTCTCGTTCAGATTCCCTGTATTGAACGCGGTGCTATTGCCGCCATGAGAGCAATAAACGCCCTCAACCTTGCAAATTTCCTCAGCTCTACCAGAAAAATTTCATTTGACCTTGTTGTTGAAACAATGTACGAAACAGGTAAAGACCTTAAATTCCATTACCGTGAAACATCAGAAGGCGGTCTTGCAAAGCTTTATCTGAAAAGGAAAAAATAAAAAATATATAAAAAGCAGCAGAAGTTTTTCATGAAACCTCTGCTGCGATTTTTATGCTTTAGCGATTTTATTTACCTTCTTTGTCAGCCATCCTGCGAATTTGTTTTCGATGATATACCAGCTGACATAAGCCACTATCCATGAAATGATAATTACAACAACTGTAAGAATTATATTTCTCGGAGAGAAAGAGTTGATTTTCAAAAATCTTTCCGCTACTGAAACAATGTAATAATGTATCAGGTAGTAAGAGAAGCTTGCATCACCGAGCTTTGTGATGAGCTTCGGTGTTCTGAAACCTTTTCTGTCAATAAGTATGACTTCAATCACGAAGAAAAGACACATTAAAATCTGCACATACTGTGAAAGGTCATAAATCTTTATTGTGTTCCATAAGAACTGAGGAACACCGAGAATTATCACCGTTGAAACAGACCATATTGCAAAAAAAATGTCTGAAAATTCTTTCTTTGAAAGTTCTTTCACAATATAGAAGCAGATAATACCGACTACAAAGAAAAGCCAGCTGCTCCAGTTTACGTAGAGATAAAATCTTAAAAATACGTTTTCGAAATCAATAAGTCTGCCGAGAATTGCGAAAACAATCGCAAATGAAGCTGCAATAACTGCTCTGTACTTGTGAGAAATTCTCATTGCAATTGCAAACACAATCGAAAAAGCAACCTCCATCTGAAGAGTGTGACCGAGACCTACAATAGGACGGATTGTTGATTCTGCTTTGAGAGCACCTCTTGAGAAGGGAATGCAGAAAAGTGATTTTAAAAGCTGTTCAGGATCAGGTACATAGCCTAAAAGCTCAGGCAGAATATGAGCACCGAAAAATGTAACAAATGTCAAAGCCCAATAAAGAGGCATCAGACGGATAAATCTTCTTGTTAAAAAGAGTTTTCGTTTTTCAATTTTTTCCGTGGACATCATTACGAAAAATCCGCTGATACAGAAAAACAGATTTACGAAAAATTTAACATCGAAAATTGTGTTTCCCGTAATAATGGGAGAAATATATCCGAAATGAAAAAGAGATACAAATAGTGCTGCTAAAAATCTTATTGCCTGAATACTGTCTATTCTTTTTGAGGCCGGTTTACTCATTGGTTTTCTCCTTGATTTTTATTTCCTTTTCATTATACAGTTATAGTACCGTAAAGTCAAACTTTTTTATTGACAGTAAAAATTTATCTTGGTATACTGAAAAAAACAAGGAGGAATTTCTTATGAGCAAATTTGAAATTTTCTGGGTGAAGGTAATAACATCAATTATCATTTGTTTTATGACAATATTTAACCTCGCAGGAACAGGTGAAAAAGAAGAAATTACAGCAAATGTGAACGGCTCTTTGTCATGTACTGACAGCCTCGGCAGAAGTGTTGCATCTTCTTACGGTGACAGCGAAAAACTTGTTGGCGTTTTCTATTTTCTGTGGCACGGACAACACGGCAGTACAAGAATAATTGATAATACGGAAATTATAAAAAATAATCCTGATGCAATACTTTCTGAAGAAGCATGGATGTCATCAGGTGGCGGAAATCAGCAGGAATTCCACTTTTGGGGAGAGCCACTCTTAGGTTACTATTCTGCAGAGGATGAATGGGTTTTCAGAAAACATGTTCAGATGCTCACGGACGCAGACGTTGATTTTATAGTTATTGACACAACAAATGCATTCACATATTCTGAGCCTGCAAAAAAACTCATTGATGTATGGCATGAGTATTATCTTAAAGGCTGGGATGTTCCGAAAATCGCATATTACACAAATTCAGGTTCAGGCGATACAATGAACAGAATTTACGACGAAATATATAACAATAAAGAACTGAAAGAGAAATACAAAGAACTTGATGAACTGTGGTTCTGTCTTGACGGAAAGCCTATGATAATAGGTGACAAAAATGACTCTGTTCTGAGAGATGGCGTAAAAAACTATTTCAGAATAAAGGCAAATCAATGGCCGAATGAAAATAAGAAAAATGATGGTTTCCCATGGATGGAGTTTGACCGTGCACTTACATATAAGTCGGTTTACAAAAAAGACGGAGTTAAAATCATGAACGTATCGGTAGCACAGCATTCCGATACAACGTGCTTCAGCAAAACTGCATGGTACGGAAAAAACGACCGTACTCGTTCATGGCACGACGGTAAAAATGATACTTCGGAAAATGCGCTTCTTTACGGCTACAACTTTGCTGAGCAATGGGAGTTTGCAATTAAAATGAATCCCGATATTGTTTTTGTAACAGGTTTCAATGAATGGGTTGCACAAAGACAGGTTGTTGAAGAAGAATTCCCAATTACCTTTGTTGACTGTGCCGATGAAAACTGTTCCCGTGAT
>JAFXFI010000031.1 GCA_017520635.1 Clostridia bacterium | reverse complement strand
GAAATGCCACAAGATTCATTGAACTTCTGCCAAGTCACGATAAAGGTTACAGAGCGTCTTTCAGACTCGGTACAACAACCGACACTCTCGATATAACAGGAACCGTACTGACAACAAGTGACAATATTCCCGACGAGGAAGAAGTAAAAAAAGCAATTTCTCATTTTCAGCGAGAAATTGAGCAGTTGCCTCCTATGTATTCAGCTATCAAGAAAGATGGCAAAAGACTTTATGAGCTTGCCCGCCAGGGCATTGAAGTTGAAAGAGAAAAACGCACAGTTACAATATATAATTGCGATTTTATTTCTTTTGAAAACGGAGAATATACTATTGATGTGAAGTGCTCAAAAGGTACTTATATCCGTTCACTCGTATCGGACATCGGAGAAATGCTCGGATGCGGTGCTGTTATGACATCACTCAGACGAACTCTCTCAAACGGATTTTCAATAGATGAATCTCATACGGAAGACGAGCTGAAAAGTTCAGAAGATGTAACAGAATTCCTCATTCCCGTTGATAAAGCTCTTGAAGCGTACCCTGCAATAAAGGTGAGTGAAGCTCAGGCAAAGCGTTTCAGAAACGGCGGTGAACTTGACGCTGCAAGGCTTCACACGAAACTTACACCGTCACTTTACAGAGTATATTCACCCGACAACAAATTTTTAGGTCTGGGCGAATACAGAGAAAACGAAACAAATCTTTTTGTTAAAAGGGTTTTTGTGAATGACTGATTTAAAGCCAAGAAAAACATCCGTCGCTCTCGGTAACTTCGACGGACTGCATAAAGGGCATCTTGCCGTTATAAACGAGGCTGTTATGGAGAAGCATAACGGTCTTTTGCCTTGTATTCTGACCTTTGATTCACACCCTCAGAAGACTCTCAGAGGCTCGGCACCGAAAAAAATCATGACAAGAAGTCTCTGCGAGAAGACAGCAAAAGAACTCGGCTGTGAAACAGTCAGAATACCCTTTGAAGAAGTCCGAAATATGACTCCCGAAGAGTTTTTCAATGAAATTCTCATAAAAAAACTGCATGTGGGCTTTGTTTCATGCGGTTTTAATTACCGTTTCGGCAAAAATGGTGCTGGTACGGCAGAAATGCTCAAGAAACTTTGCAAAAATGCAGAAATCGGATTCAGATGTGCCGGAGAAGTCCTTTATAATGAAGAGCCGATAAGCTCAACGAGAATCAGACAGGCAATTGAAAAAGGGGACATCGAAACGGCAAACAATATGCTCGGCAGACATTTTGCATATGATTTCGAGGTCGTTCACGGAGACCGTATCGGCAAGAAGCTTCTCGGTTTTCCCACAATAAATCAGATTTTTCCCGAATGGCATATTATTCCGAAAAACGGAGTTTATGCTTCTGCAACAGAAATTGACGGCAAGCTGTATCCGTCAATGACAAACATCGGAAAAAGACCGACTGTCGGCGGTGAAGAACTCCGCAGTGAAACCTGTATCATTGGTTTTTCGGGAGATTTGTACGGCACTCACCCCGAAGTCAGACTCTTAAAACTTATAAGAACAGAAAAAAAATTCCCCTCTCTTGAATCGCTTTCACAACAGCTGAAAAACGACTCGGAGACAGCGGAAAAAATATATAACGAGGTGTTCCGATGAAAATAATACTTGCCTCGGCATCACCGAGAAGAAAAGAACTGCTGACACTTGCAGGCATTGAATATGAGGTTGTAGTTTCGCAGTGCGAAGAAATACTTCCCGACGGCATCACTCCCGATAAAGCAGTTGAGGAGCTTGCAAGACAGAAGGCAGAAGATGTATTCAGCAGAAATCCCGATTGTATGATTATTGCCGCTGATACCGTAGTGGCACTCGGCAACACAATTCTCGGCAAACCGAAAGACGAAGACGATGCATTCAATATGTTATCATCACTTTCGGGCAGAAGACATACTGTTTTCACGGGAGTCTGCATCAAAACAAAAGAAAAGACTGATATTTTCCACGTTGCAACGGATGTGGAGTTCTATGAGCTTTCAGAGAAAGAAATAAACGATTACATCGCAACAGGAGAGCCTATGGATAAAGCAGGAGCTTACGGCATTCAGGGCAAAGGGTTTGTGCTTGTAAAAGGCATCCACGGTGATTATTACAATGTTGTGGGACTGCCTCTTGCAGAAACAGTAAGACATCTGAATAAACAATAATTTGTCGGGCAACAGCCCGACAAAAATTCTGATTTGTTATACAAAAAGGTTCGTTTCTCCACTTCGAAAAAAATGACAATACATATTAAAACAGGACTAAATTGAGTCCTGTTTTTTTTATTAATACAATTTTAATAATTCACAAATAATTCATAATCACTTAAAGAATAAGATATAATTGAAAATAACAAAATGGAGGATTTCTCAATGAAAAAAGCAATCATTTCCGCGTCTGTTCTTTCAATTTCAATTATTCTTACATTTGCCGTATCTTCAGGTTGTCTGATAACATCCATCATAAAAAAAATTATAACAAAAGTAAAACAATAAAAAGGTCGGCAAAACCGACCTTTTTATTATTTATCTTTATTCAATACTTTTTTACACCAGGAACGCTTTTTGCATTCAGGACACTTTAAGTAACGGGTAGTTCCCATATGCATCGCATTAAGTGCCTGCGTATAGGTGGGCACAATCTCATAACCGCAATTTTTGCATTTATAAGCCCCCACACTTACTTCAAGCTTCAATGCATAGAAGCAAGGTATCAGAAACACTACACAAAGTCCGATAATTGCAATAAGTTGCCATATTCCTTCGGGTATTATAAATGCGGCAATGGCGAGCCCTGCAAGCAACCCTATTATGCTTACACCCATAATCACCCACATTGAAGTCCAGACTGTTTTGTTTTTCCTTTCTATTTCTTTTGACATTTCAATCAAAAGCTGCTCATTTACCTGATTACTGTTTTCCATACTGATTACCTCCCCGCTTAATAAATCATTTACTGTTATTCCGAGAATACGGCACAACTCAAGCATTATTGATGAATCGGGCAAAGCTTTGCCGGTTTCCCATTTTGATACGGCTCTGTCTGTGATGTTCAGTTTTTCAGCAAGCTGCTTTTGTGTAAGCCTGACATTTTTTCTGCACTCAGCAATGAATCTTCCGATTTTCACCTGATCCATGATTTGTGCCTCCTCTCAGTTTCAGTATAGATGATTTTTTTACTTAAATCCACACACTGTCGGTTGATTGGGGAGAAATCAACCAACAGTGGAGTGTGTTTTTATTAATTATACCACGTTTTTATTGAAATATCTACTGAAAAAGGGGCCGTTTCTGACAGCCCCTTAAATTTTATATTGTAACCGAAGTCTTTACACACTTATTACCTGTGAGTTCTTCGCTTCTTGCATCGGGCTGGCTGAAGCCTGCAAATACTGTGAAATTCTTTGCAAAGACATCTCTGTTGCCCTCTTCGTCAACGGAAGTGAATTCTCTCTTTTCGATTTTAAGAGTGACTGTCTTTTCTTCACCTACGGCAAGACTTACTCTGCCGAATGCACAAAGACTGTGATTTCTTACTGCAAATGATGAGTCTTCATCCTTGATATAAATCTGAAGTGCATCTTCAGTTGCTGTGTTGCCGATATT
>JAFXFI010000030.1 GCA_017520635.1 Clostridia bacterium | reverse complement strand
CCACGGATAAGAACAACGCTGTGTTCCTGAAGGTTGTGACCAACGCCGGGAATGTAAGCTGAAACTTCGATTCCGTTTGTAAGACGTACTCTGGCGATCTTTCTCAGTGCAGAGTTAGGTTTCTTAGGAGTAGCTGTTTTTACTGCTGTGCAAACGCCACGCTTCTGAGGTGAATCGTTATCTGTAAGCACGTTCTTCTTTGAGTTAAGACCCTTAAGAAGAGCAGGAGCTTTAGCTTTCTTCTCATGTACCTCTCTGCCGTTTCTAACGAGCTGATTAAAGGTCGGCAATATTCTCTCTCCTTTCCGTAAAAGTATGTCAGCAAAAAACTCTTTCTGACACCTGAACGCAGTTACGCAGATTAATCTAACATAACAGCATCCTTGATATTTTAACACAAAGACATACCCTTGTCAACAAAATTTTACCCTTCAGAAAATAATTGTGAATATTACATATATACAGGCATTTTTACCATAAGAGTATTGACAATTTTGTGGCAAATATACAAGAAAAATTTAGTGTAATAAAGGGGTAAATCAAAAAAGGAAAGCACAGAGACCTTCCTTGATATTACTATTTGTATGTTTCAATTTATTTACCTACACAGAACTGTGAGAAGATTTCGTTTACAACCTCGTCACTTGCTTTTCTGCCTGTCAGTTCAAGGAGTTTTTCGATTGCACAGTCAAGTGAAACATTCACCGCATCAAGGGTAATTCCACTTGTGAGAGCAAATTTTGCTTCTCTCACACAGGAAAGTGCCTCCGTTACTGCAAGGTACTGTCTTTCCCCTGTGAGCATTGCCTGAGTTGTGTCAATGCGGTCTGTTTCAAGAAGCTTTGCAGCGGCAACTTCAAGTTCTTCCTTGCCGTTTAATTTTTCGGCACTGATTTCAACTATTGTATCAATATATTCTGCAATTTCACTTCTTACATCTTTGACATCAAGGTCGGTTTTATTAATTACACCAAGGCAGAGCTTGTCTTTACAGAAATCAAGGATATCCTTGTCTTCTTTTGTCAGTTCTTCAGAACCGTCAAAAACTGCAATTACAAACTCGGATTTCTGAAGTCTGTCCTTTGCCATATCAACACCGATTGCTTCAATAGGGTCGTCACTTTCTCTGATGCCTGCAGTATCGGAAAGATGAAGGGAAATTCCGCCAAGCGTTACCGTATCTTCAACAATATCACGTGTTGTACCTGCATAGCTTGTTACAATACTTCTCTGACTTCCTACAAGCATATTCATAAGTGTGGATTTACCAACATTGGGTCTGCCTACAATGGCGGTTTTAACACCCTGAGTGAGAACCTTTCCGCTGTCGTAGGTTGAAATAAGCTTTTCAAGTGCTTTTTCAACTTCTGTTACGGTATCGAGCATTTCGTCATTTTCAAGTTCTTCAATTTCTTCGTCAGGATAATCAACCCATGCAGAAAGATGTGCACAGACGTTTACAAGCTTTTCAGTATTCATTTCAATTTCACGGCTGAGAGTGCCGCCAAGGGCTGTGAGTGCTGCATCTGCAGCCTGTTTTCCCTGAGCACCGATTAAATCCATAACTGCTTCAGCCTGAGTAAGGTCCATTTTTCCGTTAAGAAATGCTCTTTCAGTAAATTCACCTGCCCGTGCAGGAGTTGCCCCTGCAGAGAGAACAGCTCTCAAAACTCTTTTGAGAACGTAAAGGCCACCGTGGCATGAAAGCTCCACAACATTCTCGCCTGTATAACTGTGAGGTGCTCTGAAAACAAGGGCAACACATTCGTCAATATCACCGTCAGAATCGTGAACTCTGCCGAAATGTGCTCTGTAGCCTTTTGAATTTTCAAGTTTATTTTTGCTGACGGCAGTAAAAATCTTATCGCAGATTTCCATGGCTTTTTCACCTGAAACCCTTATCATTCCTACACCGCCTGCCGCCTGCGCAGTTGCAATGGCTGCAATAACTTTGTTTGATTCATTCATATTTATTTCATCCTATAAAAAATCGCAGAGAGTCCCTCTGCGATTTAAGATTATTCGATGTTTGCTCTTTTTTCGATTTTGCCGTAAAGTGATGCACCGCTTACGTCAGATTTAGGCTGAACGTTTTCAGCAGGAGTCTGAGGAGCAGAGCTTCTTCTCTGACCGCCTCTTCCATCACGGCGTGAACGTGAGTTGTTTGAAGATGCATGTGTGGGTTTAGCACCGTCAACAAGCTTGATAACAACTCTTCTTGAATCATCACTACCGATTGAATATGATTCAACGTTTTCAATCTGCTGTATTGCTGTGTGGATGATTCTTCTTTCATAAGGATTCATGGGTTCAAGAACAACATTTCTGCCGTACTTGAGAACTTTGTCAGCGTTTCTCTTTGCAAGGTCTGTGAGAGTAGTTGCTCTCTTTTCTCTGTAGTTGCCTACATTTACAGATACACGCTTGAATTCTTCATTTTCCTTACCTACAACAAGACGTACAAGATACTGGATAGCATCAAGAGTTTCACCTCTTCTGCCGATTACGCAACCGTAATCATCTCCGCATTCGATGCTAAAGCTGATTGATTCTGTTTTCTTTGTTGTAGTAATATGGATATCATCAAGACCGAGACCTTTGAAAATATTTCTGATATAGTTTTCAGCAATGCCGTCAGCATCAACTGTAACTACTGCATTTTCATCGTTTTCTTCTTCATTAACAGGAGAAGTCTTCTTTTCGGTCTTTTTCTCTGTCTTCTTCTTTTCTTCTTTTTTAGGTTCTGCTTTTACCTCTTTTTTAGGTTCAGGTTTCTTTTCTTCTTTAATTTCAACTTCATAACTTGCTCTTGCTTTGTAAATTGTTGAGCCTCTGAACAAGCCTAAGATTTTCTTTTCCTGAACATCTACGATTTCGGTTGTTACATCTGCGTCTGCGGGTGCATTAAGTTCAGCAAGGGCAAGCTTACGTGCTTCCTCTGCAGTTGAAGCAGTACCGAAAGCTTCAATAAGTTTCTTCAATTATTTCACCGCCTGTGTTATTTTTCGTTTTTCATTTTAGCAATTGCTTTTGCATTGTTTTCCTTTGAACGGCGCATAACTGTTTCATAGACAAGTTCTTTAGCCATGATTTTTTCTTTTCTGTAAACCTTGTGAAGAACAAGTGTCTGAATTGCGCTGAGTATATTCTGGAAAATCCAGTAAACGCCGATACCTGCCGGGAACTGGAAAGCAAACCATACAGACATAAGGGGCATACCGTATGTCATACAACCCATAGAGGGATTTTTTGCCATTTCGGGATTTTCTTTTTTCTGTCTTGCCTGTGTGATGATACTTGTAAGAAGTGATGTAACACCGGAAAGAACAGGAATAAGCACAAGAAGCTTTGCACCTGTTTCGCTTGTGCTCCAGTTTTTGATTGCATCAAAACTGGGATTAGTTGTAAGTGTCATACCGAAAGCTGAGAAGTTTTCGATAAATTCTTCAATTTTAGTTGCACTTTCAGCTGAAACCGCACCTGAAAGTTCTGAAAAATGATCCATGATTGTCATTTCAATCTGACGGTCATTTTTGATTTCTACAATTTTCTCTACTGCCTTTGTAAGAGCATCAAGCTCTTTCGGGTCAATACGAAGAACGTATTTGAGGGGCTGGTAGATAATGTTGTAAAGAAGAATGATGATGGGGAACTGAATAAGAAGCGGAAGACATCCCTGAGCTCCCATGGGGTTGTAACCCTCACGCTGATAAAGAGCCTGTGTTTCTTCCTGAATTTTTCTCTGGTCACCTGCGTATCTTGCCTGAATTCTTCTTACCTTGGGCTGAATTCTCTGCATTTTTGCAGAACTCTTCTGCTGTGAAATGGAAGAAGGCAAAAGGATAAGCTTGAACACGATTGCAAAGAAGAAAAGAGCCACAATATAGTTATTGCTCAGATTATAAAACTGTTCAAGTATCCATGCAAAAGGCAAATATACATAGTCTATAAATTTCATTTTCTATCCTCCGTAGCAGTTTTCTTTTTTTTCGGTTTTACGGGGTCATACCCACCCGGAAACAGTGGGTTGCATCTCATCAGACGCCAGAATGCCAATATTCCTCCCTTAATAAGACCGTGGGTTTCCACAGCATCAATTGCATACTGGGAACAAGTCGGATAATAACGGCATCGGGGAGGAAACAGAGGAGATATTTTTTTTTGATAAAACCTGATTAACTTAATCAAAATGCTTTTCATTTCGGTTAATTACCCCGGCACTGCTCAGATGCTCACGCATAACTTTTAGGACTGCAGTGCTCTTAACGTATTTTGTTTTGCTGCGTGCGACGAACACAATATCGAAAGAACCTGTAATTTCAGGAAATAACTGATAAAACGCAGCTCTGATCACTCGCCTTGAGCGATTTCTCTCTACTGCGTTTCCTATCTTTTTCCCCGTCGTTATACCATAACGACAGTATCCGACGCGATTTTTCACAACATAGGTGACAAGGCTTGGCGCAGCATAGGACTTACCCCTGCCGTATGCACGTCGGAAATCACTGTTCTGATTTAGCGTTATGGGTTTTGACAAATTAATCAATCCGTTCGTCTGAATGTACTACAGAATTAATAAGAAAGCTGCTT
The DNA here is from genome assembly GCA_017520635.1 of Clostridia bacterium. Lineage (GTDB taxonomy): Bacteria > Bacillota > Clostridia > Oscillospirales > Acutalibacteraceae > SIG575. Next base: position 1,928 of record JAFXFI010000030.1, on the reverse strand, counting down.
TCTGCCTTTTGCTCTGCGACGAGCGAGAACCTTGCGGCCGTTTCTGTCAGCCATTCTTTTTCTGAAGCCGTGTTCCATCTTTCTGTGACGTTTTTTGGGCTGATAAGTTCTTTTCATCTTTAACCCTCCTATCCTCTCAGTTAGTTATTGTCAGCAGTTTCATTTTGAAACCGTGATTTTGAGTATACCTTGCTGAAAAACATACTCCAACAATATGATATTATATAATAAACTTGTCTACAATGTCAACACCTTTTTTATTTTTTATTTTTCCTACAAGTATTTTGCTATATTATTATGAAAAGGCTATGAATTTTCAATAAATTATGGTAATATATATACAATATGATAAGGAGGTTCTGAGGCAATGAAAGAAATAAACATCAGAGATATAAAAGAAAGTGCCGTAAAAATGATAAGCGACGACTGGGCACTTCTCAGTGCAGGAAATGAAAACAGCTTCAACACAATGACTGTAAGCTGGGGTGGTATAGGTGAGCTTTGGGGAAAAGATGTGGCATTTGTCTTTGTAAGACCTCAGAGATATACAAAAGAATTCATTGACCGTGAAGGCATGATGACGCTCTCCTTCTTCGGCGGTGAATATAAAAAGGAAATGGGCTTCTGCGGTAAAAACAGCGGGAGAGATTTTGATAAATGCAAAGAAACAGGTCTTACACCCGAATTTTCAGACGGTACAGTATACATTAAAGAAGCAAAACATGTTCTTATTTTAAAAACTCTTGCAGTAACAGAAATGACTCCCGACTCTTTTCTTGATAAAGAAATCGAACCGTCATGTTATCCGAACAAAGACTATCATATAGTATATATAGCAGAAATCGTGAAAACCCTCGAAAAATAAGGACAAAACCGGCTTTGAAAAATTTTTTAAAAAAAGTAAAAAAATTTTCAAAAAACACTTGCATTTTTTGAAAAGTGGTGTTATAATAGCAAAGTCGTCAGGGCGATGACATAAGTTAATCAGTCCTGAATAGTTGGTGTCAATGGCGATGAGGGTCCACCCGTTCCCATCCCGAACACGGTAGTTAAGCTCATGTGCGCCGAAAATACTTGGCTGGAAGCGGCCCGGGAAAATAGGTCGACGCCAACACAAACGAGTAGCCACCCAAAAGGGTGGTTATTTTTTTCTCAAAAATCAATTCATCAAAGGAGATTTTAAAATGGTTTACACATATCGTACTCAGGGTACATGCGCACGTACAATTGACGTAGAAGTTGAAGACGGAGTTATCAAACACGTAAAATTCAATGGTGGTTGTGCAGGAAACACTCAGGGCATTGCAAAGCTTGTTGAAGGAATGGATGCAAAACACGTTATTGAAAGATTTGAAGGAATAAGATGCGGCTTCAAAACAACATCATGCCCCGATCAGCTCGCTCAGGCACTTAAAATTGTTCTTGAAAAACAGAACTGAAAACAGAACAAAAAAGCGGAAGAAGTTTTTTCTTTACTTCTTCCGCTTTTTTATTTTAATAAATTCGTTAGTAGGGTCGGCAATCTGCCGTCCGTTTGATTTTATGAGATTTCACGGGCGGATAATATCCGCCCCTACATTGTGGTGTACAGTTAAATTATAATTTGTAGGGGACGATGCGTAATCGTCCTGAAAAATTTTATGTAGTTTTAAACGGGTCGATGTGGGAATCGACCCCTACGATATAAATATTGATATTATTATATAATTGCGTCGCAGACCCGAACTTCTTCACTATTACTTCTTACCTATTACTTAAATTATAATTTGACGGTATATTAATTTTCACATCGTAGGGTTGACCCTTGCACGCAACCGCACTGTTTCTGAAAAATTAACAGCAACACCGTAGGGGACGGGTTTCCCGTCCCGAATGAGATTTCTTGAAAATTTACGGGAGCCGAAACGGCTCCCCTACGATAAAACCGT
>JAFXFI010000029.1 GCA_017520635.1 Clostridia bacterium | reverse complement strand
GGGGATAAACAGAAGAAGCACAAGAGATGCAAATCTAAGGTTGGGAACTTCGCTGAAAATGTCAAGGGCCGAATTGAGGAACATGACAATAATTGTCAGAAGGAAGCCTACTGTTGAAACGATAACAAAGGGGAATGTGTTGAATTTATGCTTGGGAGAAGAATCGCTGTTTGCAAGAAGCAGCAGTCTTTTTGTTGCCTGTTTGTCTGCGTTTCTTACTGCGAAAATGTTTGTGCTTTCCGTTTTCTCTGCAAAAATTTTGCCTGTGTAGCCTGTGAAAATGTTTGCAACACCGAAAATTACAAGACCTGCAACGCTGATTGCGGGGAAAGTATCGTTAGGAAAAACACCGAAGCATTCAAGAACAACAAGTGCTACAGCCAGTACAAAGAAAACAAGTGTGAAAATATTTTCGCTGAAAGATGTTGTTTTTGAGAAAGTAAAGTTTTCTGTTTTCACCTCGTCTGCACATGTTTCAAGTTCACTTACAAGGTGTTTCTGAAGCTCTTTTTCGCTGTCTGAGCCTGCAGGTCTTGGACCGTAATTTTTACAGGCATTTTTTGACTGCCTGTAAGAGTAGTTTACATACTCTCTGATTTTTGAATCGTAATTTTTTACGCTGTCTCTGGCTTTCATGAGAAAAACCTCCTTGCTTTTGCCTTATTTAAGAACATAGCCAATCTTCTTCATGGTTTTATCGAGTGTTCTCTGTGAAATTCTTGTTGCAATGTCGGCACCTTTTGTCATCATTTCTTTGAGCATTGCCTGGTCCTTCATGTACATTTCAAAGTTTTCACGGATGGGGCGAAGCTCTTCGACAACCGCTTCACCTACTGCAGTTTTAAAATCGCCGTAACCTTTACCTGCAAAGTCTTTTTCAATCTGTTCGTGGTCAAGACCTGTACAGCAGGAATAGATGTTCATAAGGTTTGAAACACCGGGTTTCAATTCTTCATCAAAACGTACAGATGCCTCGCTGTCTGTAACAGCAGAACGCATTTTTTTCATGATTGTTTCAGGTTTATCAAGCATTGAGATGAAGGATTTTGTGTTTTCGTCTGACTTGCTCATTTTTTTTGCAGGGTCCTGAAGTGACATGATTCGTGCACCTGCTTTGGGAATATAAGGTTCGGGAATTGTGAAAACATTTCCGTACATTCCGTTGAAACGACTTGCTATATCTCTTGCAATTTCAAGGTGCTGTTTCTGGTCTGCACCTACAGGAACAAAATCTGCCTGATAGAGAAGAATGTCAGCAGCCATAAGAACAGGGTAGGAGAAAAGACCTACGTTGATGTTGTCTGCGTGTGAACGTGATTTGTCCTTGAACTGAGTCATTCTGCTCATTTCACCGAACTGAGTGTAGCAGTTGAGAATCCATGCAAGCTGAGCATGTGTGGGAACATGGCTCTGCACGAAAACGATGCTTTTTTCAGGTGAAAGACCGATTGAAAGAAGAAGTGCATAAGCCTCAATTATCTGCTTTCTGAACTGCTGTGGCTCCTGTCTTACTGTGATTGCATGAAGGTCAGCAACTGCATAAGCAGCATCAAAGTCGTCTTCAAGAGCCTTCCAGTTTTTAAGTGCACCTAAATAGTTACCGAGAGTAGGTGTGCCTGTAGGCTGGATACAGCTTAAAATTTTCTTTTTCTTTTCTGTGTTTTCCATTTATTTTACCTCATTTCAGGATATTGCCGAGAATTTCAATTCCCTTTACGATTTTGTCATCTGAGGGAGTTGAGAAATTCATTCTGAAGCACTGAGTTTTGTCGTCAGCGTTCATCATGAATGCTGTGCCGGGAACAACAGCAACTTTATTTTTAACTGCATCTGCACAGAATGAAAGCATGTCGATTCCGTCGTTGAGCTTGCACCATACGAAAAGACCGCCTTCGGGACGCACATAAGTTACTTTGTCACCAAGATATTTATCTGTTGCATCGCACATAAGTTCAAGCTTTGATTTATATATTTTACAGATTTTTGAAATGTGTTCTTCAAAATTGTAATCCTTCATCCACTTGTAAACGATAAGCTGAGTGAGCATGGGAGTGTGAACGTCAGTTGCCTGCTTACCTACAGTCATTTTTGCAATAATCTGTTCAGGTGCAATAACGTAACCTACACGGATTCCGGGAGAAAGAATTTTTGAGAAAGAACCTCCGTAAATAACAATTCCGTCTTCGTCAAAGCTCTTGATTGAGGGAACGTGCTCACCGCTGACTCTCAGGTCACCATAGGGGTTGTCTTCAAGAATGAGAACGTTATATTTTTTAGCAAGTTCGTAAACTGCTTTTCTCTTTTCAAGAGACATCGTAACGCCTGAGGGATTCTGGAAGTTGGGGATTGTGTAAATGAATTTTACATTTTTTTCTGTTCTGAGTGCTTCCTCAAGCTTTTCAATGTTGATACCATCTTCTTCAACTTCAACACCGCAGAGTTTTGCGTTGTATGAACGGAAACAGTTGAGAGAACCGATAAATGAGGGAGCTTCGCAGATTACTGTGTCACCTTCGTTGAGAAAAACCTTTGTTGCAAGGTCCATAATCTGCTGTGCACCTGCAGTGATGATAATATTATCGAAATCTCTGCCTATATTATGTTTTTTCTTCATGTAAGAGGAAATGATTTCTCTCAGAGGATTATAACCCTCGGTTACACCGTACTGCAAAGCAAGGATTGGGTCTTCTGCAAGAATTTCTGCAGTAATTTTTTTAACTTCTTCCACAGGGAAAGCCTCGGCAGAGGGGTTACCTGCAGCAAGGGGAATAACTCCCGGGTCAGAGGTTGCTTTGAGAATTTCTCTTATGGCAGAGGGCTTAAGAGAAGAAATCTTGTCCGAAAAAATATAATCCATGTAAATTAGCTCCTTTGTGTATAATACACCAAGTATAATAATGTATCATTATACCATATAATAGAAAATAAATCAAGTTTAGGATAGTTATACATATAATTAGGGGATTTTTCTTTAATCTTTTAATAAATATATGGTGACAAAAGCTGTTTTTTGTGATACAATAATATGTAAAATTTTAATTTGGGAGAATGAACATGAATATTCAGGACGCATTAAAACTTATTGACAAAGGAATCGCGGAAAATCTTGCTCTCAAAGGCTTTGAGGCAATATATTCAGATACTCAGAAAAAAGATGAACTTCCCATCAATGAGGAAGACGGCAAAGTGTATGTTGATTACACATCAGAAAGAGGAAATGTAAGAATTCTCTATTCTGATAATAAAATCTGTTTCCAGACAGAAAAGGACGGAAGCTTCGTCAGCGTTTCTGCATCACTTTTTGATGAAGACTCAGATGAAAAAGATGTAAAATACATTTCTAACGAATTCAATGACTGTCTTGATTCAAGATTTAAAGCAAGAGAAGCTTCAAAACCTGCAAAAGGTGTAAAACTTCCTCCTCCTGTTTCTAAAGCAGCAGCACAGAACGGAAGCTTCTATGACCCCAACACTCTTGCAAACAGATATACAATTTTCTTCCCTGAACTTCGTGATGAATACAAGAGAAATATTGAAACTTATGGTGATTTTCTTGCTGATGAGTTTTTTACAAAGTTCGGTTATGCTGCTGTAAACACAATCAGGCAGAACGATAAACAGCAGATGAAGAAATTTTTCAACATGATGAATGAAATTTATCTTGACGGCACAAATGAAGTTCAGAGCCTTATTGCAGTTACAATTTTCAGTCAGCTCAACAATGACGATGAACTTCTTGCAAACTGTGTTGACTATATGGACCCTGAGCTTGCTGCAATTGTAATTAACGTTAACAGATTCCTGGCATCAAAGCAGGGTAAAAAAGCAATAAAGCTTCTTGAAAATCCTCCTGCATATAAACCTCCGAAAGAAAAAAGACAGGGCATTATGCAGTCAATGCTCAATCAGCAACAGTAAGAAAGGTCTTGTTATATAATGAAGAAAGTTCTTGTAATTTTCGGCGGAGCATCAAGCGAACATGATGTAAGCTGTGTTTCTGCAAAATTTGTTATTGAAAATATTCCTGCAGACAAGTACCAGGTTATGATGCTCGGTATTACAAAAAACGGAGAATGGTTTAAGTATACAGGTGATACAGAAAATCTTCCTGAAGACAAATGGACTGAAGATACGGAAAATCTCACAAAAGCAGTTCTTTCTCCCGATTCATCATGTCACGGACTTATTGTTTTCGGAAAAGATGGAATAACTACCGAAAGAATTGACGTTGTTTTCCCTGTTATGCACGGCAAAAACGGTGAAGACGGTACAATTCAGGGACTTATGCAGTTAGCAGGTATCCCTTATGTTGGATGTGACTGTGCTTCAAGTGCTGTTTGTATGGACAAAACCCTTACAAATACAGTTGCAGACTGTGCAGGTATTCCTCAGGCGAAATGGATTGGCGTTACAGAATATGAGTATTCACTTGATGAAGATAAAATCCTTGATAAAGCAGAAGAATATTTCGGTTACCCCGTATTTGTAAAACCTGCAAATGCAGGCTCATCCGTAGGTGTTACAAAAGTTTCATCAAGAGAAACTTTCAAAGAAGCAATGGCTACCGCTTTTAGAGAAGATAAAAAGCTTGTTCTTGAAGAGGGCATTATAGGTAAAGAAGTTGAATGTGCAGTTATGGGTAACGATGTGCCTGTAGCAGGTGAAGTAGGAGAACTTGTTCCTGCAAATGAATTTTATGACTTTGAAGCAAAGTATATTTCAGATGCAAGTCAGTTGTTTATTCCGGCCCGTCTTTCTCCCGAAAAGCTTGAAGAAGTGAAAAAGGCTGCATGTAATGCGTATAAAGCACTTGGCTGTTCAGGTCTTGCGCGAGTTGACTTTTTTGTAAGGGAATCAGACGGCAAGGTTATGCTCAACGAGCCTAACACACTTCCCGGCTTTACAAGCATCAGCATGTATCCCAAGCTTATGAAAGCAGCAGGAATTGACAGTGCTGACCTTCTTTCAAGGCTTATTGAATATGCCGAAGAAAAATGGAGTAAATAAATGGAAAAAGAAGTTGTTATAAAAATTGTTGACCGTCATGAAATGGACGGTGATACAGATGGTCTTGAAACTACACTTCTCGGTAAGTTTTCAGGTGAGAGAAACAGTTATGTTCTTTCTTACACAGAAAACGGTGAACTGGAAGGTTGCAATGTTACGCTCAGAGTTGAAAACGGTGAATGTATCACAATGACACGCTCAGGAATGTTTGAAACAGAGCTTATAATTCAGCGTGGTAAACGTCACAACTGCTCTTATTCAACACCTGCAGGGAATCTCATGCTTGGCGTTTTTGCACAGAGAGTTGATAGTGATATGAATGAAAACGGAGGCCGTCTTGAATTCGATTATACACTTGATTTAGGTGCAGGTGTAGTTTCTGAAAATTACCTTGTAATTACAGTAACTCCTGCCTGAAAGGATGTAAAAAATGTCAAAAATCGTAAATGAAACTCATCAGCAGATAAGACAGGCAATTCTCGATGCAATGGGAAAAGCTGTCAGTGCAGGTACATTACCTGCAGAGCCTGTATGTGATTTTAAAATTGAAGTTCCTGCCGATAACAAAAATGGTGACTTCTCCTCAAACGTTGCAATGATGTCAACAAAAGCGCTCAGAATGAACCCCAGAAAAATCGGTGAAACAATTCTTGAAAATATTGACCTTAAGGGCACATATCTTGAAAGATGTGAAATTGCAGGACCCGGTTTCCTTAATTTCTATCTCAGTCCCTCATATTATTCTGCAATCCTCAAGGATGTAAGAGAATGCGGTAAAGATTACGGCAGATCAGATTATGGTCAGGGCAGAAAAGTTAACGTGGAATTCGTTTCTGCAAACCCCACAGGCCCTATGCACATGGGTAATGCAAGAGGCGGCGCTTTAGGTGACTGTCTTGCTGCAATTATGGACTATGCGGGATATGATGTAAGCCGTGAATTCTACATTAACGATGCAGGTAATCAGATTGAAAAATTCGGTCTTTCACTTGATATCAGATATCAGCAGCTTTTCAAGGGTGAAGATGCAGTAGAACTTCCCGAAGACAGCTACCACGGTGAAGATATCAAAGAAAGAGCACAGGAATTTGCAACAGTTTATGGTGACAGCTACCTTGAAAAAAGTGAAGATGAAAGAAGAAAAGCCCTTATTGACTATGCTCTTCCCAAAAACATTGACAACATGAAGGCAACTCTTTCAAAATACAGAATTGAATATGACAAATGGTTCAACGAGTCAATTGTTCACAATGACGGTGAACTTAAAGACACAATTGAGCTTCTTAAAAATAATGGTCTTACTTACGAGAAAGACGGTGCACTCTGGTACAAGAACATTGAAGTTCAGACAAAGATGCTTCTTTCTCAGGGCAAAACTCAGGATTATATTGACAAACTTGAACTGAAAGATGACGTTCTTATCCGTGCAAACGGAAACCCCACTTATTTTGCAGCAGACATTGCTTACCACCGTAATAAACTTGAGGTGAGAAAGTTTGATCTTGCAATTGATATATGGGGCGCTGACCACCATGGTCACGTTGCAAGAATGAAGTCAGCACTTGATGCAATCGGCGTTGACTCATCACGTCTTGATGTTATTCTTATGCAGCTTGTAAGACTGACACGTAACGGTGAAGCAGTAAGAATGTCAAAGAGAACAGGTAAAGCAATTACACTTGTTGACCTTCTTGAAGAAATTCCTGTTGATGCATCACGTTTCCTCTTCAACATGAGAGAAGCAGGTTCACAGATGGACTTTGACCTTGACCTTGCAGTTGAGCAGAGTTCAAAAAACCCTGTTTACTATTGTCAGTATGCTCATGCAAGAATCTGCAGCATTCTCAAGAAAATCAGTGCCGACGGTATCGAAATCCGTGACTGCTCTGCAGAAGAATTAGAACTTCTTACAGACGAAGCAGAAAAGGATATCATCCGTCATCTTGCATCACTTACAGGTGAAATTGTTGAAGCAGTGAAGAAATATGACCCTGCAAAAATCACACGTTATGCAATTGAACTTGCAACACTTTTCCACAAGTTCTACAATTCATGCCGTGTTGTATGCGATGATGAATCGCTTATGCAGGCAAGAGTTTACCTCTGCATCTGTGTACGTGACACAATAAAAAATATTCTCAATATGCTTAAAATCGAAGCACCTGAGTCAATGTAATATTATTGAAAATTTTCCATAGAATATATCTGATTATGAATTATAAGGGGATATTGATTATGGAAAATTTTTCTGATATTATCACGGCTAACGAAGACAACCGGAAAAGAGTTCTTGCAGAAATTATTAAGTCAGGTGTACAAATTCCATGCATTGACGGAGTGATTATTTCCGAAGAAGCAGAGATAGAAGCTAATGCGGTTATTTTGCCCAATACACAGATTTACGGCAAAGCGAAAATCTGTGCAAATGCAGAAGTAGGTCCGGGTTCCATTGTGGAAGATTGTATTATTGGTGAAAATGCGAAAGTAATTGCATCTCACTGTTATCGGTCGGAAATAAAAAGTGGTGCAGAAATAGGACCTTTTGTAAGAATAAGACCTGACTGCACAATAGGTGAAAATGCAAGAGTAGGAAATTTTGTTGAACTAAAAAATGCAGAAGTCAGAAAAGGTGCAAAAATTTCTCATCTTTCTTACATCGGGGACAGCGAAGTAGGGGAAGATGTAAACATCGGTTGCGGATGTGCGACAGTAAACTTTGATGGCAGAAATAAAAACAGAACGGTGATTTGTGACGGTGCTTTTATCGGCTGCGGAGTAAATCTTGTAGCGCCCGTGGAAGTAGGAAAAGATGCTTTTGTTGCTGCCGGCTCAACAGTAACAGAGGATGTCCCTGAAAATTCACTTGCAATTGCACGTTCACGTCAGGTAAATAAAGAAGATTGGGTTACACGAAAAAAGCCCTATAAAAGGATGAAATAATAATTTATGTTCGGAATTAAAAAGAAAAAAGAATTTGCATCAAGCGGTGCGGAATATCTGATTGTGGGTCTTGGAAATCCCGGTGACAAGTATGAGTTTACCCGTCACAATGCAGGATTTATGTGCGTTGATTTCCTTGCAGACAAGCTTGATTTTAAAGTTAATAAGCTTAAGTATAAATCACTTCTTGCAGATGTTGACATAAAAGGTCACAGATGTCTTATTATGAAGCCTCAGACTTTTATGAACAACAGCGGTGAGGCAGTGAGAGACGCTGCACAGTTTTATAAAATTCCCCCTGAAAATATTATTGTAATTTACGATGACATTTCCCTTGATGTGGGAAAAATCCGTGTCAGAAGAAAAGGCTCTGACGGAGGACATAACGGAATCAAGAGTATTATTTATCATTTGAACAGCGATAATTTTCCCCGTATAAAAGTTGGCGTAGGAAAGAAGCCTGCAGAATGGGAGAATTTAGCCGATTGGGTGCTTTCACGGTTCACAAATGATGAGCTGAAAACCCTTCACGATGTTGCCGAAAAGGTTTGTAAGAATTTGCCTCTTATGCTCGACGGCAAAATTGATGAGGCTATGAACAGAATGAACGGGTAAATACATAAAAGCAGAGTTGACTTTAAAAATCAACTCTGTTTTTTATCTGTTAAATTATATGTATATTTGTTTTAACATCGTAGGGGAGCCGTTTCGGCTCCCGCATGGTTTCTGAAAACATATTCGGGACGGGGAACCTGTCCCCTACGTTATATCTGTCAATTTTATGTGATTTTACGGAACCGCAACGCAATATCACCTGGCGCAGCCAAATGTTACTATCATAATTTTTTGCCAAAATTTTTTGTTATTTACAAAAGGTTATAAATATAGTAAAATAAAACAGGGTGATATATATGAATGCTAAATACTGTCCTTTATGTGCAATGAAAAAATTTACAAATTCATTCAGGCTCAATACGGAAGTAACGGAAAAATATAATAACGGTGTGGCACTTACTCCTCCTATGGGTTGGTCGAGCTGGAATCTTTTTAAATACAAAATCAGCGAAGATCTGATTAAAGAAATTGCAGTTGCTATGAAAGAAAGCGGTCTCGGCGAAGCGGGATATAAATATGTGAACATTGACGACTGTTGGCAGAATTCTTCACGTGATGAAAACGGAAAACTTCAGACTGATTTCATCACTTTTCCCTCAGGCATAAAAGCACTTAATGATTATGTGAATTCACTTGGGCTGAAACTTGGAATTTATTCTTCAAACGGTACTCACACATGTGAGGATTATCCTGCATCTCTCGGTAATGAAAAAATTGATGCAGATACCTTTGCAGAGTGGGGAGTTGAATATTTCAAATATGATTTCTGCCACAATGTGCCCATACCTACTGTTGCTCCGAGAATTATCAAGATAAGTCTCGGTGAAAAGTACGGGAAAGAAATTTTTGAAGCAACAGCAAAAGATGCCGAACTTTCAGGCAGAGCATGTCTTGTCAAAGATGATAAAGCAGAGGGAGGCTTTTGCATAAAAGGTCTTTGTGCAAACAGCGGTATTGCAGAATTTAAAAATATTGATGTTGAAGAAGCAGGTACATATGTCCTCACATTAACTGTGAGCAAGACAAAAAAAGATAAAAAACAGAAAAAATTCCTTCAATTACCGTGAATTCAAAGGAAAAATACTATCTTGATGTGCCGTTTCTTAACAGATACACTCCCGAGCACAGATTTCAGCTTGAAGTTGTGCTTGACAAAGGTAAAAACACAATAGCCTTTTCAAATCCCATTGCATCAAGACAAGATAGTGCATTTTTCCAATATAAACTTATGGGTGAAGAGCTTAAACGTGCTACAAGGGAACATGCAGAGAAAAACGGTGCGGAAGAAAAGAAAATTGTTTATTCAATCTGTGAATGGGGAAGAAACAAACCGTGGCTCTGGGGCAGAGAAGCAGGAAATCTGTGGAGAACAACTCCCGATATTATACCTGAATGGATAAGTATTTACGGACTTTATAAATTGACGATCAGGCTTGGTAAATATGCATCTCCCGGAGCATGGAATGACCCTGACATGCTTGAAGTAGGTAACGGAAACCTGACTTATGATGAAAACAGAACTCACTTTTCTTTGTGGTGTATGATGTGTGC
>JAFXFI010000028.1 GCA_017520635.1 Clostridia bacterium | reverse complement strand
TTCTGCTGATTTGCCGATATCCGTATCATCAAAATCAAGACTGTCAAGCATAACATCGTTTATGTCGTCAATAATCTCAATATTGTTTGCTTCTGCCATCTCATAGAATTTATCAAGCTCTTCAATGTCAAAATCAACATCAAGAATAGCAGAGTTGATTTCCTGTGTTGAAAGCTTGCCTGTTACCTTACCGCGCTCGATAAGTCTGACAAAAACATTTTTCTTTTCTGTGTTTTCCATATCTTTCACCTGTCCTGTAAAATATACTTCACTGATTCTTTTTAAACATTGACGCCCACTCATCATCAGTCATATCAGACGCCTGTTTAGTATTTCTTTCGATTTTCTCTTCTTTCATACGCTTGATGCAATCAAGGCATTCATTGACAGTATTGCTCAGATTTTCCCGCATACATTCAAGCCTTACCAGATACCCCAACTCCTCGTCGTTCAGGTCTTCTGCAAAATATGTAACATCTACAGGGCGTTTCTGCTCAAGTTTCTGAGAGAGCAACCTGTAAATTCTGCAGTTGAGTGATGTTGAAAAATCATCTTCTGACAACCTGCTTTTGATTTTTTCATAAAAATCGGGATTGTGAAGAAGTAACGAAATGAGCGTTTCCTCAGCCTTGGCAGCAACAAGGTATTTCTGCCTGTCAGGATTTGCTTTTTTCATTGCCTCGTCATCAAAAGTTGTGGCTTTGTCAAAGTTTGCCTTTGTTTCACGGCGGTGATTCTGCTTTGCTTTTCTTTCTATCTGAGAAACAATTGCCTTTTTGTCCACATCCAGTTCCTGTGAAAGCCTTGATGCATAAACATCCCAATGAATAGGATTGTTTGTCATGGAAAGAATTTCAACAGCTCTGCCAAGATATGCAACTTTACCGTCAGCTGATGATAGATTATAGCCCTGTTTTTCTCTTGTCAGCTCGAAATCAACATCACCGACAGCAGAAGAAAGAATCTGCTGCATTTTATCTTTGCCGTATTTTTTTATAATTTCGTCAGGATCTTTACCGCCCTGCAGTCTGGCAACTTTTATTCTTACGGGAGTCTTTGACAAAATACCGATGGTCCTGCGTGTAGCCTTCTGTCCGGCTTCGTCACTATCATAGGACAATATGACCTCTTCTGCGTATTTTGAAATAAGCTTTGCCTGTTCCGGAGTAAAAGCCGTGCCGAGTCCTGCAACTGCATTTTCAAACCCTGCCTGATGATAAGCTATAACATCCATATAACCTTCGCAAAGAATGATTGTTTTTCCCGTTCCCTTCTTTGCAAAGTTCAGTGCAAAAACACCCTGACTCTTTTTATAGACCAATGTATCTGATGTGTTCACATACTTCGGTTTTGAATCATCCAGAACTCTGCCACCGAATGCGATAACACTTCCGTTAACGTCAATAATCGGGAACATTGCTCTGTTTCTGTAAGTATCAACCACATGTCCGTTTTTTGTTTTTCTTGCAAGGTCAGCCTCAAGAATTTCCTGCTCCGAATAGCCCTTTTTCTTCATATATCTTATCAGCGCATCCCATTTATCGGGCGCACATCCAAGACCAAAGTGGCGTATTGTTTCCATTGTAAGACCTCTTGAGAGGAAATAATCAAGACAGGTCTTGCCCTCAGGTGACATCAGTGTTGCGTGGAAAAATTTTGCGGCGTCACGGTTTGCATCAAACATACGCCTTTTCATTTTTGCAACGGTGTCATCATATCCGTCCTGCGGGAGAGGTATTCCGCTTTTCTGAGCAAGAAAAGCAACTGCATCGGAATAATGAAGCCCCTCAGCATTTTTTATAAATGTGATTGCGTCGCCGCCCGAGCCACAACCGAAGCAGTAATAGGACTGAGTATTGAGATAAACGGTGAACGATGCTGTTTTTTCATTGTGAAACGGACACAATCCTTTTGCGGTAGAACCTCGTATCTGCAGATTGACATAGGGTGATATAACATCTACAATATCATTCTTTTCTCTTATTTCTTTGAGAAATTCATCACTGAAACGCATCATTTTCACCCCTTTAATTATTATATACTCTTATTATACCTGAATTCCTTTATTTTTTTATTCAATTTGTGCGTATTTTTCGCAAATTTTTACACTTGAGAATTTTCCTAAGCTCAGATCTACAAGTTTTGCGTCAAAAAGAGGCACATTTGCCTTTGGCATATAAAAACTGACTGTCACATTTTCACCGAAAACCGTATCTTCTATGACACCTGCAAATTCAGGGATAAGTGAAGACAGTCTGCCGTAAAAATTGTAATCACAGGTTACACTCATAACCGTGCATACACTCATTTTGATTATCCCCGCAGCATCAACTGCAATTTTTGAAGTGTGGGAATATGCCCTGACAAGTCCGCCGGCTCCGAGAAGCACACCGCCGAAATAACGGGTCGCAACAACAACACAGTCTGTGATGTTTTCTTTAAGCAACACATCAAGCACAGGCACACCTGCCGTGCCTGACGGCTCACCATCATCAGAATAACGGCGTGATTGCCCATCACGCAACACATAAGCATAGACATTATGCGTTGCATCCCAATGTTTACTTCTTATTGAATTGATAAAATCCATTGCCTCTTCCTGAGTTGTTACAGGCTTTGCATAGCCTATGAATCTGGAACGCTTTTCAATGAATTCGTCTTTTGCTTCACTTTTCAATGTGAGATAATCAGACATAAGGCAATCAACTTCCTTTTTTATATCATACAGCAAGCCATGTGATATTTTCGGTTCATCAGACGACAAAAAGCGGCACCGAATAAACAGTGCCGTTTCGCAATTACTGAAAAATTACTTATCAAGATTATAACGCTTCTTGAATCTGTCAACACGTCCGCCTGTATCAACAAGCTTCTGCTTACCTGTAAAGAACGGATGGCACTTTGAACAGATATCAACATGGAGATTTTCCTTTGATGAGCCTGTTTCATATACAGCACCGCAAGCGCACTTTATCTGAGTCTGCTTATAGTTAGGATGAATACCCTCTTTCATTACGATTCACCTCTTTCAATCATTCATAACGGCAGTA
>JAFXFI010000027.1 GCA_017520635.1 Clostridia bacterium | reverse complement strand
GGTCTTCCGCAACATTACAGAAAACTAACGGTTGACCGCAAGGGTCAACCCTACGATCAATTATATAATTTATATGTAACCTACATTGCCATTTTGTTGTCATCCTTGAGCGTTTGGAATTGTTGTGGTAAATTATTAATTTACCTGTAAACAAAAAATCCCTTTGAAAAACAAAGGGATTTTCGTTTAAAACTTTCCGCCGCCTCCGCCTGAGCGACCGCCGCCACCACCGATTGAGCCGCCCGAACGACCGCCACCGGATGAGGAATTATTCTTCGGTTTTGCTGTTTTTGTAATATGTCTGTGGGTGAAAATATCAAGCTGTCTTGTGATGTTCATGCTACCCGCTTTTACATAATCGGATGCTTCGTTTTTGACAACTGCTGTGTTCATCTTGCTTTTCATAATTGACATTATAACAAATGCAACAATACCTGCAACGACAATTACTATCAGTTCTTTTATTACAGGAGACATAGAATTTGAGGGATAAGTAACGATTGCACCGTCTGTGTAATAGTCATCCTCCCAATACTCACCTGACTGATATTGGTCTTCATAATTAGGGTAAGAGTCACTGTTAAAGTTATAATAATTGCCTGAAACGAAATCAAAAGTTACTTTAAGATAAGTATGAAATGCTTCATAATAGTTTTCCTCTGCAAGATAAGGCAAAACAACTTCATTCACAACACCATAATCAGAATTATATGCTTCATCACCGAAAGTATCATAAACTGTTCCCTGATAATAAGTATAGAAATCACGGTTTCCAACCTCGTTATTGTTGAGATTAATAACAAAAACAAGTCCGTCTTCAGCATAGCCGTTTGAAAGATAGAAGTTTTCTGAGTAAGAATGTATGTCTTCGTCACCGATTGACATTGTGGTGTGAATTACAACATCAATGTTATAGTTTTCCTGTATTGATGAAATCTCAGAAAGCAATGTTGCTTCCATTTCTTCTGTCAGCAAATCTGCATCGTCAACAACAAATTCACCTTGTGCAAATGCTGCGGGAGTGAAAAGTGTAAAAATAAAAATAGTTAAAATAACTAATAAAACCTTTTTCATCTCTGCACCCCCTTAAAAGATAAAGAACTGTCCCAGGGCAATTATTGCCGCTGCGATACCGCCGAAGAAAAGCCAGAACTTTTTCTTATCAATGGGAAGTTTTCCCGAAACCTTGCCCATCTGTCCGTTGACTGCAAACATGAAGTTTTCACCGTTGTATTTTGTATTTAAAATCCATACGGGAAGAAGTGCATATCTGTATTTACCGCCATCTGCTTTGACATTTGTCATTTTAGGAACTACTGTTGTATATCCGTGAACAGTTGAACGGAAAGCATCTTCTGTACTCTGTGTAACTCTTGCCTCTGCTCTGGGGAAGCTTTTTTCTGCGTCAACGTCATATTTATCAGCCATATATCCCAGAAGATAACCGGGATTGAAGTCGGTCATATCGGCATAATTATAAGGTTCAATTCCGTCCATATATGCATCATCCATTTTCGATGAGCCGTCAACAGGAATGTTGGCAAAGCCGATGTTACCTGAACGATAGACGTTATAATGTCTTGTTTCCGTGTAATTATAGTTCGAGTCGCTCCAATGTCTTACCTTTGTTGCATCGTAGACAATGTTTGCATCAGCATCGCAATCAAAAAGCCAGAAAGGAACGTAAACGCCTTTCATTTCCTTGATTTTGTTATCACTTACAAAGTTCGAAGGAAGCAACGGTTTTCCTTTGCAGAAGGCTTTCAGCGCCTCACCTGCTGCCTTTTTGTCAAGCTTGAAGGGAATCACGCAATCTGGAGTGTTCATACCTGAAAGCTGACCGTTCATAATAACGGGGCTTCCGCAATAGGGACACTCACCTGCTGCAGTTGTTTCATCAACTGCAAGATGTGCTGCACAGGACTGACAGATATATTCGTTCATACCTGTCATTTCCTCATTATTCTGAGCGCTTTCCCATTTATATTCTGTGCCTTCACCGAAATTTTCTTCAAAATCGTGAATTTCATTAAGCTCCTGCTCAGAAAATTCAGCATCACAGCTTTCGCATCTGAATTTCTGAGATGATGAATCAAACTTAATGTCAGAGGCACAATTAGGACATTTATATTCAAGAATTGATGACATAAAATCACCTCTTATTCTTTCTTTATTTTGCGTCGTTCATGTCGAAAACATCTCCGCATTCGGGACAGAATTTCGGAGGATTGTGTGGATCTTCGGGAGTCCATCCGCATTTATCACATCTGTAGAGAGGTGCACCTGCAGGTTTCTTTGCACCGCAGTTTGCACAGAACTTGCCCTGATTTACCGCACCGCAGCTACAGGTCCAGCCTGTTGCCTGAGGCTTTCCGCACTCTGTGCAGAACTTTCCTGTGTTGGTTGCACCGCATGAGCATTTCCAGCCATTATTCTGAGGTGCAGACTGAGTCTGCTGACCCATTGCAAAAAGGTTCTGAGCGTTGACACCGCCTGACTGCTGAGCAAAGCCCATACCCATAAAACCTGTCATTGCACCTGCTTCATTATTCGCAGCATCCTGCATAGCCTGAGCCTGAGCACCCACAAGGTGTGCCCCTGCCATAGTGGGATTACGGAAAACTGCATTTCTCTGCAGTTCTTTAATCATATCCTCATCTTCTTTAGGTGCAGTTACGGAATTCACACCGAATGACCACACCTTGATACCACGCAATTCCGTCCACTTCTTTGAAAGAACTTCATTGAGTGCATCTGCAAGTTCAATTGCATGACCGGGAAGTGCACTGTAACGGATGCCCATTTCTGAAATTTTTGCAAACGCAGGCTGAAGTGCTGTCATAAGTTCAGATTTGAGCTGAGAATCAATTTCACTTCTTGTATATTCATCATCAACATTACCGCAGACGTTTGTGTAGAAAAGAATAGGGTCTACGATTTTGTAAGAAAATTCACCGTTACAACGGATTGCGATATCAATATCAAGACCGATATTTCTGTCAACAACTCTGAAAGGAACGGGGTTTACAGTACCGTATTTATTGCCGAGAATTTCTTTTGTGTTGAAATAGTAAATTCTCTGATCCTTGGGTGCTTCACCGCCGAATGTGAAACGCTTACCTACTTCTGAAAAGCTCTTTTTAATGCTTTCCATGTTGAGACCGCCGTACATAATTGTAGGCTCAGTTGAAGTGTCATACACAAACTCACCGGGTTCTGCACAGATTTCTGCAATTTTGCCCTGGTCAACAATAATCATACACTGACCGTCAGCAACTGCTACAATTGACCCGTTTGAAATGATGTTTTCATTTCCCTTTGTGTTTGAGCTTCTCTTGGAGGTTCTTTTCACACCCTTTGTTACAAGGACATCGCTTTCAAGTGCTTCACAATAGAAATATTCACGCCATTGGTCTGCAAGAACTCCGCCTAAAGCTCCTGCACCTGCTTTAAGTAATCCCATAATCATTCTCCTTTTCTGTACTTTTGAAACAGAAAACTGACAACTATACCGTAGGGGACGGGTTACCCGTCCCGTATAAAACACCATAAAGGCTTCGTTTTTTCAACGGGCGCCGAAACGACGCCCCTACGTCAAGTCTGTAGGTTTTTTTCAAAAAGTAAATAGATTTACAATTTAATTTTATCACGAGAAAGATATAATTGCAACTGAATTATTAATATTTACAAATTAATAAAAAAATGATAATATTATACGTGAGGTGATTTTTAATGAACCAAGAAAAAATTTTATCATACGTTGACCACACTCTTCTTTCCCCTGCTGCAACATGGGAAGAAATAAAGCAGATTTGCGATGACGGTATCAGATACAAAACTGCATCTGTCTGCATTCCTCCATGCTACGTAAAACAGGCAAAGGAATATGTTAAAGGTCAGGTTAAAATCTGCACAGTTATCGGCTTTCCCAACGGTGCAAACACTACTGAAGTGAAAGCAATCGAAACACAGAATGCAATTGAAAACGGTGCTGACGAAATTGATATGGTAATTAACATAGGCAATTTAAAAGACGGACTTTTTGACGAAATTCTGAATGAAATCAAGCTTCTCAAGTCAATATGTAAAGACAAGGTTCTCAAAGTAATTATTGAAACATGTCTGCTTTCGGAAGAAGAAAAAATAAGAATGTGCGAAATCGTTTCACTTTCAGGTGCAGATTTCATTAAAACATCAACAGGCTTTTCAACAGGCGGTGCAACCTTTGAAGACATTGCCCTTTTTGCAAAACATGTTGATAAGAGAGTTAAAATCAAGGCTGCAGGCGGTATCAAATCAATGGACGATGCAGAAAAATTTATTTTTCTCGGTGCTGAAAGACTCGGTACAAGCAGAATTGTGAAGCTCGTTAAAGAAACGCCCGTAGAGGAAGGCACATATTAATTTACACTAAACGAAAAAATCCCTGTATCGGATTTCCGATACAGGGATTAACTATTTCACTCAGATAGCATTGATAATAAGCTTGGGAATGATTACGAAAAGATAATCAAAGAACATCTTTGCAAATCTGTAAATGAAGTTACCGATCTGTGCAATACCTGTTGAAAGTGCATCTGTGGGAAGAGTTGCTGCATCTGAAGCCTTGCCCTCAGTTGTCTTCTTGATAGCATATGTATCAACAAGCTCTTTTTCGCCTGTTTCATAATCTACAGCATAAGCATTGTAAACAAGTTTACCACCCTCGATTTCTACTGTTGAGAAAATACCACGGTCACCGATGTCACGCTGTGAGAAGCATTCTGCAACAATGTTTGAATCGAATACGCAATCAAAAACATAGTCATTGATTGAATATGTTTTTGTACCTGCTGTACCGGGAAGGATGTGACATGCACCATCGGGATCAACTGCAAATGTTGTCTGAACACCGTTGAATTCTTCTGTAACATAAGTTACATCCTCAACAAGCTTATCTCCCTTAACCTGATTTGTTCTCATGTAAACATGGTCGTGACCTGCCATTACAAGGTCGATATCAAGTTCATCAAAGAGAGGAAGAAGCTGTTCTCTCATAATGATTGTGTCAGGCTTGATAAGGTTCTTACCTGCTGAGTAGAAAGCTCTGTGCATGAAGACAATCTTCCACTGTGCATCTGATGAATTCATTTCATTCTTGAGCCAGTTTGTCTGCTGAACTGTCATGGGGTACATATCATTTGTGTTAAGAACAACGATGTGTGCGTTGCCGTAATCAAATGCATAGTAAACACCTTCTGCTCTGATGCATTCATCGGGAGCTGCATCAAGGTTGAACATGTGGTCAAACCAACCGTGGTTGATTTTGTTTGTAATGTTACCGTCATGGTTGCCTGCTGCCGCAACATGCGTAAGAGAAGAATGTGCAAATGAGAACTTATCAAAATACCAATCCCATTCTTCCTGTGTACAGTCGTTTACGTAGTCACCGAAGTGTGCAAAGAAATCTGCATCAGGCATTGTTTCAACAGCTGTTTTCATAACGTTTGAAGCCTTTGTGAAGTTTTCTTCATTACCTGCCTGAACGTCTGTGATTGCGATGAACTTAAAGTTATTGTCGCTGTCGTCTGTTGTGAATGAGCAGATGTCACTCCATTCGTTTGTAACATCGCTACCAACTCTGTAGAGGTATTCTGTACCGGGTTCAAGAGCTGTAAGAGTTACTTTGTGCTGATAAATTTCCTGGAATTTTTCGCAGCTGCCTCTGAAGGTTTTTGCACCTTCAAATGTGCCGTTGTAATCTTCTGCAATTACAAACTGAACTGCAGTTGCTGCATCTTCTGTTGTGTGCCATGAAACACCTGCCTGAGTTGTAGGATCAGCAGCCATAGCAACACTTACGTTTTTGATTTTGTCTGACACTTCGTAATCTCTGATGATTTCGCCGTCTGCTGCCATTGCAAAGCCTGCGCAACCGAAAATCACACAAAGTGAAAGAACAATTGCAATAATTTTTTTCATAATAATCTCCTTTGTTTTTGCTTGTTTTTTATACTACCCTTGCGGGAAATATACATAGTAATTCATTTACACGAAATAAGTTCATTTATTTTCCTGCTGTAAAAAGCATCATCATACTTTTTAACAACAAAACATCTGTCAGAAGATTCATCGGGAATGAAATAGTTTTTTCCATTTTCATCAAAAGTAAAATTGCCGTAAACTTTATCGTACCCTGCTTTTTCTTCATCACCGATAACAGCAAGTAATGCTGTCATGGGGTCCCATGAACATCTGCCGTTTTCAGAGCCATGAGCTTTCATGGCAACTGCAAGGGCATCGTTTTCATCACTGATAACTGATGTTCCGCCTGTGATAACACTTTCCCCTGCTTCAAAGCCAAGGTAGGTTATGGGACACGGAAATTTTTCAGCGATGATTTTTGCGGCGGTAACTGAACGTTTTGAATTCGCAACGTTGTATTCACGTCCACCGTCTTCATTCCATTTACCCGCCATTGCCCAGAGCTTTCCGACTTTCGCTTTACAAAGCTCCATACCATTAAGGGGTGAAAATTCATCACCTTCACTCAGAAGTAAATCGGCAATTGAATTCTGAAAACCTACAGCAACAATGTCCGCTTTTTCATTTAAAGAGGAAAGAAGCCTTCTGTAAAATTTCACAGATGTTTCGTAACTGTCAGCAGATTTAAATTCACCATCGGAATAAGTTTCAACAATCTTTTGCTGATAACCGTTTTTAGGTGGATCAGGATAATCCGTAGCTTTTTTATCTACCGAAACAGGGATGTTTCCCCTACCGTATTGAGAAAGAAACAACTCAATAGAGTAAGGGGAAATTTCCATAAACGCATTAATATTTACACCGATAAGTTCTGTTTCCTCCGAGTTCAGAAGAAGCTTAAGTGCAACACAATCGTCACAATCGGTCCACCAATCGGTATCGAAAATTACCGTACGTTTTTTGCTCATCCAAAAATTACTTCACTAAAGCCTTTTGTACCCCAGCTCTTATACGCTGTGTCAGAAAGCCATTTGAAGATTTCGCGGGCAACCTCAGCTGCTTTACTGGGCTCTTCAGGAGCACCATAAACACCGATGTCGATAAGTGCATTTCTGAGTCTCTGCATTCTGTTTTCACAGTTAACTGTGTCAACAACTGTTTCTGTAAGCATAAGCTTGCAGTCATCAAGAGCAGCCTGAAGCTCTGTTCTCTGTGCTTCAGTCATTGTTGTGTTTTCTGCAAGTGCTTTTTCTGCATTGGGAATGTCATTGTTTCTCAGATCTCTTGTTGTTCTTGAGCCGTTGAACTGAGGATAGTTTTCAGGGTCAGAATGTACATCCTTGATTGTATCATCTTTAAGAAGAACACCTGCAAAGTTGATAACAGAGTCACTTCTGCCTGTTCTTTCGTGGTTAAGTCCCTGAACGTACCATGATGTTTCAGGAAGATAGGATGTTGAAGCATCAACTACCTTATCGGGAGAAATGTGGTTGTGTGTGGGGTCTTTACATACAGGATTCTTTGCAACATAGTCAACAGGAAGTGTTTTGCCAAGGTCTGCGAATGTTGCAAAAAGGCTTGTTGATGCTGAGTGAATGATTGAATCAGCATTGATGTAAAGTGAACTTGAACCGACGGTATAAAGAGGAAGACCATAAGAACAGATAGCGTGTACAATACCACCGAATTCATCACTCATAAGTCTGCCGATGTTAGACTGAAGGTTTTTCTGTGCTGTGTTGTAAAGCTTAACCTTTGTTCTGATTGTATCGTATTCAGGGCCTTTGTCCTTGAAATAAAGTTCATAAGACTCGTCAAAGTTTGCTTTTGGAATAAGTGCCCAGAAAATTGTGCAGTTACCTACAAGTGTATCCTTTGCGCCTGCAAAAATCGAATCAACAACTGAAATAAGAACATCGTGCGGAAGTATTCTCAGAACAATATTAAGAAGATATGCATACCATTCTTCATCAAGGAGTTCAGGAAGAAGTCTTGTGTAAAGGAATTCATCATTATTAAGAAGAGTATCATTTACAAAGAGGTCTCCGAGAATAGCAGAGCCGTCAAGAGCAGCGATAACAAAAACAATTTTATGAACGCTGTCATAGTTGTCTTCATAAAGGTCGTATCTGCCTGAGAACATTTCAAGCCATGCAGTTACAATTGTACCGCCCATACTGATGGGTGCAAGGCTTACTTCCTCTGAATCTGTATCTTCCTTAACCATTTCGATGAAATCGTTAAGATCTTCAGCAATCTGTGTAACATCACCTGATGAATTGTATGCAAAGAAATAGAGATTTTCTTCACCGATTTCCTTTGCAACATCCTGGAAAGGAACTGCATCATAAACGATATTTCTATGTTCTTCATCCATATCTGCTACTGAGCAGTACTGTCTGTCAACAAATGTAGGATAAACGGGGTCACCGTTAAGGTCACATGCATTGTATTTAAGAGCATTGCATGCTGCTTTATAGCCTGCTTTTGAAGCAAAATCCTGCTGAGTGATAAGGGTAAGAAGAACAGGGAAAAGAACCGTGAGAACAAGTTCTTTGATGTCAACTGTCAAAGGCCAGCCTGTAATCACATCGCCTTCGTCATTGAGGAGAGGTTTGCCGTTTTCATCCATGATAACAGTATCAATCTGTGAAATACCGTGGATAATAATAACGGGCACCTGTTTGCCAGTTGTGAGAGTATCAGCCGCTGCTTCAATATCAGAAACAACCTGTACGGG
>JAFXFI010000026.1 GCA_017520635.1 Clostridia bacterium | reverse complement strand
GAATTGTTTTTTACTTCAAGAAATATGCCCATTCCCGAAGGATACATTCAGGCAATTTCTCCTCTCGGTACAGTAGGTGCTGCCCACTACACAAAAAACACTTATAATATCAAAGAAAGCATTGAGGAAATTATTGACGAATGGCAGTTGACTGCAAAACGTGAGTACGCTCAGAATGTAACACTCAAGCCTCATGCAAAGGAATATATTCTACATCTGAAAAAACAGGGACTCAGTCTTGCTGTTGCAACTGCATCTGACCCGGAAATGTTCGGGGAATGTCTGAAAAAATATGGACTTGACGATGTTTTTGACTTTTTTATAACAGTCAATGAAGCAGGCAAAGGAAAAGATTATCCCGATATTTACCTGAAAGCCGCTGAAAGAATGGGAATTGAACCTCACGAATGTATGGTTTTTGAAGACATTCTCACTGCAATAAAATCTGCAAAAAGTGCAGACTTTTACTGTGTTGCAATGTATGACGAAAGTTCAAAAAACGATGCAGAAAAAATAAAGGAAATTTCTGATAAATTTATTTTTGATTTTGAAGAAATGTATATTTAAATACAGAGTGCAGAATTTCGGGTCTGCGACGCTATTTTATATGACATTTTTTTAATGCGTATAAAAAACAACTCCGGAGAAATAATATCAAGGGAAGAAATCCCGACTATTTTTAAGGAGTTTTTACAATGAACGAAAACAGAAACAACAATCAGAACAAGCAGAACCAGAACAACCAGAATCAGCAGAACAACCAGAACAATCAGAACCAGCAGAACAGAAACTGTCCCTCAAACGAAAACAGACAGAATCAGAAAAACGAAAACAGAAAAAAGGACGATTTCAAGTTCTGAAAATAAGTCTGCAATTCAAGATTCAAAAAGAGAGAAGCTCAGGCTTCTCTCTTTTTTTACGTTCTTTAAAGAATATCGGCAAGATCAAAAATAAGTTTTTCTGTTTTCTCCCAACCGAGACAGGGGTCTGTGATAGATTTTCCGTAAACATTTTCTTCCGGTTTTTGTGCTCCGTCTTCGATGTAACTCTCTATCATAAGACCTTTTACTATTTTTTTAACATCATCGGAATGACGGCAGCTGTGGAGAACTTCCTTGGCAATTCTCGGCTGTTCCATCCATTTTTTTCCTGAATTTGCATGGTTTGTATCAATTATAACAGCAGGGTTTGCAAGTCCTGATTTTTCATAAGTCTCAGCAAGATGAATGAGGTCTTCGTAGTGATAGTTGGGCATTGACTGACCGTGTTTATTTACATATCCTCTTAAGATAGCATGAGCAAGAGGATTACCCTGACTTTCAACTTCCCAGCCTCTGTAAATATATGTGTGAGAATGCTGAGCTGCTGTTATGGAGTTCATCATTACTGAAATATCACCTGCTGTAGGATTTTTCATTCCTACGGGAATATCCAAGCCACTTGCAGTCAGACGGTGCTGCTGATTTTCAACTGAACGTGCACCGATTGCTACATAAGAAAGAAGATCTGAAAGGTATCTGTAATTTTCAGGATAAAGCATTTCGTCAGCACAGGTAAAGCCGGTTTCTTTCATTGCTCTGATGTGCAGATTTCTGATTGCAATAACACCCTTTAACATATCCTCAGCCTTGTGAGGGTCAGGCTGATGAAGCATTCCCTTGTATCCGTCACCTGTTGTACGTGGCTTGTTGGTATAAATTCTGGGAATAATAAGAATTTTTTCCGAAACCTTATCCTGAACAGTTCTGAGTCTTGATATGTAATCCAACACACTGTCATCATTGTCTGCAGAACAAGGACCTATAATTAAAAGAAATCTGTTATCCTTTCCTTCAAAAACATCTTTTATTTCCTTATCACGTTTTATTTTCATTTCCTCAAGCTCGTTTGTAAGAGGATATTGTGCTTTTATATCCATAGGGATTGGTAATTTTCTTTTGAAATTCATGTTCATTTTTGTTTCCTCCAAAATAATTATTTTTTATCAAACAATGCTCTGCGCTCAGTTGAATGACGCATCATTTTTCTCATTGAGTCAACGTCTTCCTTTTCAAGCATTGATTTAAGCTCACCGAATTTATCTATAAAAAGATTCATCTGTCTGAGAAGTGCTTCTTTATTTTCTATAAAAAGCTCACTCCACATCAGGTCGTTTATACGTGCGATACGTGTAAGGTCACGGAATGAGTCTCCCGTAAATTTTTCCATATTCTCCTTATCATTGCAGGTCATAAGGGTAATTGCAATGCAATGGGTCAGCTGTGAAAGAAAGCCTATCATTTCATCATGCTCTTCAGGAGAAAGAGTGGTAACATTTGAAAACCCGAGTAATCTTCCCAATTCCATGCAGGTGCTTATTGCTTCTTTTGTGTTTTTATCTGTGGGGGTGACAATGAAGTTGGCACCTACAAACATTTTATCAGTACTGTTTTCAACACCCGATACCTCGCGTCCTGCCATAGGGTGGGCGGCAATAAATTCCACATCATGACGAAGAATTTCCTGAATTTTATATACTATACTGCATTTTACACCTGTTACGTCCGTAATAAGAGCACCGCTTTTTAAAAGAGACTGATTTTTCTCAATCCATTCTACGAAAACATGAGGATACAACGCAAAGATAACCAGGTCTGCTTCACCTATAATTTTTTCATCAAGCTCTGTACTGCCTTCATCTATAAAGCCTTCTCCGAGAGCATAATCAATTGAACTCTGTTCTTTCGTTATTGTGCTTATGTGAAAGCCGAATCTTTTGAGTACCCTTGCGTAACTGCCGCCCAAAAGACCAAGACCTACTATAAGGATTTTTTTACTTATATCTACTATCATTTTATTTCCACCTTTATATTTCACTATGCGGTTCAAAGGTTCCTGCTATTTTAAGCTTATCGCAGACCTTATTTAAATCATCTATCATTTTCTGACCGTTTTCCGTATCTGTAGTGCCGTCTATTTCTATATAGAAGTAATATTGCCATGAATGTTTTTTCAGAGGTCTGCTTCTCAGAGCAGTCATATTGTAACCGTACTTTCCGATAATACTTATTGCTTTTGCAAGAGACCCGGCTTCATTCTTAACAGTAAACATCAACACAGAATTTGAAAGTCCCGGTGACTCAGCTCTCACCTTTGAAAGAACCGCAAAGCGTGTTGTGTTTTCTCCGCTTTTGTTAATGTTTGCTTCAAGAATTTTAAGACCATATATTTCTGCAGTTTCAACGCTCGCAATTGCACCGAAAGATTTATCCTTTGCTTCTGCAACCGTTTTTGCAGCAATTGCTGTGTTGTTTGCTTCTTCAATTTCAAAACCACGAAGTTTTATATAATCATTACATTGGCTGAGTGCCTGAGGATGACTTACAACTTTTTTGATATCATCAACGGTTGAACCGGGTACACCGAGAAGATTCTGATGAATTTCAAGCTCATAAATTCCGTTTATGAAAAGTCCTCCTGAGAAGATAAGGTCAATATTCTGTCCTACTTCACCTGCATAACTGTTTTCTATGGGAAGTACTGCCACATCGGTTTCACCGTTTACAACAGAATCATAAGCAGACTTGAAATTTCTGAAAGAAACCCTGTTGCTTTCGGGAAAAATTCTTCCTGCTGCTATATGTGCAAATGCTCCCTCAACACCGCTGTATGCAACCTTAAGTCCGTTCTGCATACGGTACTGATATGCGCGTGAAACAGCCATAAGATTTCTGATATATTCCATATAATATTCTCTGATAACATCGTCATTTATTAAGTCTGAATTTTTTTCAATAACTGCTTCTTCTCTTTTGGGGTCAACAATCGGAAGTCCGAATTCCTTTTTATATTCGAAAACCCTCTGAACGGCTTTCATCCTTTCTTCAAACAATTCTGCCATCTGAGAATCTACTCTGTTGATAATTTTTCTTGCTTCATCCAACTTGTCTGACATACTGAACAGTCCTTTCAAATAAGAAAACCTCACTTGCTTAAGTTACAAGTGAGGCTTAAAAAATACTGTCAAAAATTAATTCAAGTAATTTTCAAAAACTTTTTTGTGCTCTCACAAGTAACTTTTTCATAGCAAAATAAGCATAGCCAAAGTAAAAGACTACGCTGAAGCTAAAGAAATATTTACTTGCACTTGAAAGAGCTAAGTTCATATTGATTACCTTCTAAACTGAATTTTTCATAATTATAGTCCTCTGAAAATAAAAAGTCAAGATAAATTTAAAATTTTTTTATTTTATTTTCAAGCAGTAAAAAGGTGCAATCACAAATGCGATTGCACCGTATAATTTATTTTTCAGGAACAAGCTTGTTGTTTTCAATATCATTCTGAAGGAACTGAGGATAATCCTTATTTGAATGAATTGTCTGAATGCTGTCATCATTTTGCTGGAACCATCTGTAAAGAGCCTGATGTCCGTCATGAGTTGTACAATGCATCATATCCTTCACAAACCATGTCTGTTCGGGAAGCGCACATGTTGAAGCGTCAATTCTCTTATCGGGAGAAATGTGGTTGTGTCCGCATTCTGTGTTTTTCTGTTTGTAATCGTCTGCAAGCTTTTCGCCGTGGTCTGCAACAGTTGCGCCTACTGATGAATACTTTGTATCAACTGTACCGTCAGAGTCATTTTTCCATGCAGTTACAAGAGGAGTTCTCTGTACGTTTGTTGCGGAAACAATCATTACAGGTACACCGTCTGCAATAAGACCGTTAAGGATTTCGTCTGCTTTACCCTGAACTCCGTAGTGGTAAGCATCAATTCTTGCCACAAGCTCTGCATTGGGGGTGTCACCAAGCATGAATTTTTTTGCATTTTCGTAATATTCATCGGGAACAAATGACCATATACCGCAGTTTGCTCTGAAAACAGGGATAAGTGATTCTTCAAACACCTGGTCAACAAGGTTATCTACAAGACCGCCTGCAAAATCTGTAAGCTTTTTGAAAACACCTGCATTGTTAAGAGTGTCAACAAGAACTGTAAGGATTTTACCGCCTACACCTGGAACCATTGTTGTGATTGCAGTTGAAGCATATCTGTAAAGTGCTGTGGGATGAATTTCAACCTCACCGCAGAAAAGTGCACCTGCAACTGCAGTACCCTTAATGGGGCAGTTCTGGAAAATTACTGATTTGATATCTTCGTGGCCGTATTCAGCAAAGTATGCCATTGCCATAACGCCACCCATTGATGAAGCCTTGAAACGAACCTGATCGTGACCAGTGAGCTTTTTAACGTGCTCAACATAAGCATTAAGATCATCTGCTACAACAAGAGGATCGGCACGGAAATCGTAACCGAAGTAGTAGCTGTAATCAAGACCGTGAGCAGGGTCTGTGGGAAGCTCTTCTTTAGTTGTGATGTTTGATGTAGAATCACCGTTTTCTGCATTCGCAAGATCACCGAAAACACCATTTACTGCAGATGAAAGGCTTTTACCGAAGGCACTGTAGTTGCCGTCGATGATAAGTCTTCCGATAGGCAGAAGAAGTGAACCGACAAGCTTAAGATATGCATCTGTTTCGGGACGAAAAACGACCTTTTCGTCTTCTGTACCTGCATCTTTGTAAAGTGTTGCACTGCCGAGAGCAGCAACATAAATTACGGGTTCTTCACCGCAGTCACATTTTTTCTCTGCTGCAAATGAGGGTGCTGCAAGAGAAAAAGCAATTGAAAGCACAAGAAGAAAAGAAACTGAGATTTTTGCAATTTTTTTCATTTTGGGTTCCTCCATTTATATTTTCATTATTTTTCCGCCGTTTTCCCTTGATTCGTCCGCAAGGAAAACGACGAGATGTCCGAGAAGAGATGTTTCAATTGACGTGCAGGAAACTGACATTTTATCGTCTCTTACATAATCAACGAAATCTGAAATAAGTCCGATATCACCGCCACCGTGAGAGTCACCGTCAACGCTGACATCAAATATTTCTGTGTCATATTCGCAACCGGGTGCGGGATTTATTTTCTGAACGGTGAAAACTCCGTCTTCGCAATTGCCGAAAATTTCACCCTTTGTTCCTGTAATATGTATTGTACGAAGCCCTCTTGAAGAACCGCCTACCATGTTGTGTGTACCTGTTGCACCGTTTTCAAAATTCACAAGAACACTCTGGTGGTCAACAACATTGTTATCGCTCTTGTAAGCACATACTCCGTAGGGAGATGTCTTGAGAAGCTCGATTTTATCTTCAATTGTAGGGTTTTCAAGATGTTCAAGCTTATCCCACACATAGAATGACCATCTGTCAGGGTGGTCAATGTAAATCCTCTTTGCAGAATAAAGACATTCGTCTGCCAAAGGACAGTCAACAAGACATCTTGTTCCTGAGTTTTCAGGAGCATTTTCAGGTCTGAACTGAATGTTACTGCCGAAGGATGACACAGAAACAGGCTTGTTTCCTCCCATCATCCACACCATAATATCAATGTCATGACAGCATTTTGCAAGAAGCATTGATGCATGACATCGGTCGGAATTGTTCCACTTGCCTCTTACATGACTCGTTGACATGTGATGATAGCTTACAAATTCTGAAGTCTGTATATTGAGAATTTCACCTATTTCACCTGCAACAATTTTTTCCTTTATCATTCTGTAAAAAGATGCATATCTGAGGACAAAACAGACCATTACTTTTCTGCCGTATTCCTTAGCAGCTGCAACCAGTTCTCTTGCTTCTTTTTCATTGACTGCGAAAGGCTTTTCGAGAAGCACATCATACCCTGCTTTCAGGAGAGGAATTGTAGTCTGCACATGGATGTGGTCCATTGTTCCGTTGATTACGGCATCGGCAAATTTAGGAACAGATGCCAATTCCTCAGCAGTAGAAAACTGATGACATTCAGGAATTGAAAACTTTTCAGCAATCATTTTTCTTCTGTTTTCATCGGGGTCTGCAACGCCTGTAATTTTAAGCTTTGTGGGGTCAATTACGGAAAGCTCCGCATAGTTCATGCTTCTGTGGCCACCGCCGACGATGACCGCTTCAAGGGGTCTTTGCTCTGACATTTTCTTTCGCACCTTACTTTTTAAATAAGTTTCCGCCATGTGAGTCTATTGCCACAATAAGGGGAAGATTTTCAATTTCCATTTTTTTTACTGATTCACAGCCTAAATCTTCATAGGCTATGACTTCACACTTTTTCACGCTTTTTGCAAGAAGTGCTCCTGCACCGCCTACTGCACAGAAATAAACTGCATTATTTCTTACAATGGCATCGCACACTTCATCATTTCTCGGACCTTTGCCCACCATTGCTGCAAGTCCTTTGTCAAGAAACAAAGGTGAAAAAACATCCATTCTTGAAGAAGTTGTAGGTCCGCATGAACCCACAACCATGCCTTCAGGTGTTGGAGTCGGTCCTACGTAATAAATGACAGCACCGTCAAGGTCATAGGGAAGCTTTTCTCCTTTCAGGAGGGCTTCCTTTATTCTTTTATGAGCAGCATCACGGGAGGTGTACACCGTACCAGAAAGAAGCACTCTGTCACCTGCGCTGAGGATACTGCTCTTCTCTTTAATTTCGCTGACGTTAATTCTGTATTCCATCAGATAATCACTCTTTTTGGTTCTTCTTTTTGTTTTCTGATAATTGCACCGGGTACTACCTCTCTGTCACATACAAATGACAGCTTCATTGTAGCATGAGGTGCACTTTCCACTCTTTCTCCCGCTTCATTTTTAAGTTCTCTGACTGTAACGGAGAAGGGTTCTTTGCCGGGTTCTACAATTTCAAGTGTGTCTCCGTCAAGGAATTTATTTCTCTGAACGGCATACAGTTCACCGTTTTCCCATTTTTCACAGACTGCAACAACGTCCCACTCTCTGCGGTAACCGCCCTCGTAGTAAATTTCTGCATTTTCAATGGGTGAACCGAAATAAAAGCCTGTACAGTATTCACGGTAGCTGACTTTTCTCATTTCCTCGCGAATCCAGGGAGAAACAGTAAAATCATCTGTGGGATTTTTCATAAACTCATCAACTGCCGCACGGTAAGCGTTTGTAACTGCTGCCGTATAGTAAGCAGATTTTGCTCTGCCCTCAATTTTAAGTGAAGTAACACCTGCATTCACAAGCTCGGGAATATGCTCAATCATGCACATATCTCTTGCATTCATGATATATGTACCCTTATCATCCTGCTCAATAGGAAAATACACACCCGGCCTTGTTTCTTCCATAATATGGTATTTCCATCTGCAGGGCTGTGCACAGTCACCTCTGTTTGAGTCTCTGCCTACAAGATAGTTTGAAAGAAGACATCTGCCTGAAAATGACACACACATTGCACCGTGAACAAAGCACTCTATATCAAGGTCTTTCGGCGTTTTTGAACGGAGAACAGCAATATCCTCAATTGAAAGCTCACGTGCCAGAACAACTCTCTTTGCACCCATTTCATAAAATGCATTTGCGGTTGCATAGTTTGTGATACCTGCCTGAGTTGAAATGTGAATTTCGGTTTTCGGGGCATATTTTTTTGCTAAGCTCAATGTTCCGATATCTGAAATAATAAGGGCATCAACACCTGCATTTTCTGCCATTTGAAGAAATTCGGGAAGTATATCAACTTCGTTATTCCTCGGCACTGTATTACATGTAAGATAAACCTTTACACCCTTTGAGTGGGCAAAGGCAACTGCCTTTTCGAGCTCTTCGTCGCTGAAGTTGGAGGGAGATGTTCTCATTCCGAACATTCCGCCTCCGAGGTATACTGCATCAGCACCGAAATTAACAGCGGCAGTCAGTCTTTCCCAATCTCCTGCAGGTGAGAGGACTTCAGGTTTTACAAAATCTTTAATCAAAAAATTCAATCCTTTATCTGATTTTTGCTACGTTCTGCTGATGCTCATAGTCAGTTGCAGCGTAGTAAACGTTACCACTCTTATCGTGGCAGAAATACATATAGTTTGTGTCTGAGGGATAAAGTGCAGCCTGTATTGCATCAAGTCCCGGATTACAGATAGGTCCTTCGGGAAGTCCCATACACATTGCTGTATCGTATTTATCAAGATATGACATCGCCTTATTTTCACCTAAAAGGTCAGTCAGGTGCTTTGTGACATAAAGGGCTGTTGAATCGCACTGAAGCATAGGATAGTTCATTGACTTTTTAAGTCTGTTGTGGATAACAGAAGAAATATCTGCCATCTGTGCAGAGCCTGCTGCTTCCTTCTGGATAATTGAAGCAATTGTAATAATTTCACTTGCTGTGAAGCCTAACTCCTCGGCACGCTTAGCATATTTATCTGTCCATTTTTCATTGAAGTTATCAAGGAAACGCTTGACGATACTTGATGTGCTTTCTCCGATAAACATATCGTAAGTATCAGGGAAAAGATAACCTTCAAGATTAAGTGCCATGCCTGATTTTTCACTGTCAAGGAAAGCATAGTTATAATCATAATTTGCGGCACTTATAAACTTCTTGTCATCAGTTATAACCTCATAGTCTTCAAGACGGTTGACAATCTGTGCAATTGTGTAGCCCTCAGGGAAGGTAACACTTACGGTCTGTTCAGAGCCTGCAGAATTGTCAAGGATAATATTGAGCATACCCTCAATACCCATAGAGCTTGAAAGGTAATATGTTCCGCCAACATAAGGCTGAAGACGTTCTTCACCGTTTACATAGTAGTGAATACCCTCTTCATCATAGCCTCTGAATTTTGCAAAGAATTTGGAGAACCATCTGACATTGATAAGTCCCTTTTCTTTGAAAAGGTCAATTGCCTCACCTGTTGTTATGCCATCGGAAATTGTAACTTCAACTTCTTCATCGCTTACAGACAGAGCAAGAGCATCGTTGATACACTGTATGCCTATTGTGGAAAGAGTAACTGTCAGCACAAGGACACAAACCATTGCAATATAGAAAGTTCTTGAATAAGTGTCACGAAGTTTTTTCAGCTCTTCTTCTGTGAGTTTTCTTCTCTTTTTCTGTTTCCTTGTAGGCTGAGGTTTTGAAACAGGTTTGTCCTGAGGAGGACGGTGTCTTTCGCCTGCATCACTGAACATATCCAGGTCATTTACAGCCTTTTTCTGTGGCTGAGATACTCCTGTATATCTGGGTGTTACAGAATTACCTGAATTTTTCTGATAATTGGCAAAATAAACCTCACCTTTTCCCTGAGGTCTGTTGGAAGATACAGTTTCGTGCCTCTTTTCCTCATGGGAAGGCTTGTCAGAAAACTCTTCAATGTGAAGAACAAAATTCTCAACTTTCTTTTTTCTTGATTCCGCATTGTATTCAGGCGGTCTTTTTTCTTTTTTCTCATCAGGTGTGAAATCCGAAAGGAAATCATTGTTGTCATTTGAGAAAAAATCATCCATAAAAGCCCCTCCTTTTCTTTATAAAAATATAGTAAATTATGCTTTCTGAATTGAAAGATAAATCTTATCTGCTTCTTCTTTTCCTGCAAACTGTTCGGCAATTTTAAGACCGAATTCTATTGCAACACCTGCACCCTTTGCTGTGATGATGTTGCCGTCCTGTACTACACCTTCATCAACAAAAACTGCTCCTTCAAGCTCATCCTCAAAGCCGGGGAAGCATGTTGCTTTTTTACCCTTGAGAAGTCCTTTGTGACCGAGGATTGAGGGTGCTGCACAAATTGCACAGATAAGCTTTCCGTTTTCATTTGCGTAATCAATAAACTTCTGTGCAAAGGGAGATTTTTCAATATTGAGAGTACCGGGCATTCCACCGGGAATTACTACTGCCTGCAGAGTTTCATCAGGTGTAATATTTTTCACATCAGCATCACAAACAAGTCCGATACCGTGTGAGCCCACTATCATCTGAGAACCGATGCCGAGTGTCATAACATCAAGCTCGGCACGTCTGAGCATATCAATTGTTGCAACTGCTTCAACTTCTTCAGTTCCGTTTGCCATAAAAACATATATCATAAATTATCACTCCAGATTAAGTGAAAGAAAAGTGTCCGTTTTGAGTTTTTCTTTCAAATCTTTATTAGAACAGTATACCATACCACGTGAGATTTTGCAACTGTCATCAACTGTATTTTCTCTGAGAGGCACATATATTTCTGCACTTTTTACATCTGTTTTTTCAAGAACTGCTGAAACAAAACTTTCTTCGTTTTCTTCTGAACAAAGCTCTGTGATTTTTTTGCCGTCAGTAAGTGCATACGCTACTGTTTTACCCTCTTTTTTCCATGTAAAAATCTTTTCGGAAAACATAAGTGCAAAGTAGAAATGTTTTTCAGGGAATGATACAAAAGAGTTTTCCGAAAATACTTTTTCTCTCAGATTATACAATTCAGAAGGTTGATATTCTTCGCTGATTTCTGCTTTTTCTTTACCCTTTGAAAACACCTTTTTTTCGCAGAAAAAGAAGTCTTCAAAGCCGAGGGTTTTATAGTAGCTTCTGTTTTTTTCATTACTCGGTGTGAGAAGAAAAATTTCTGTACCCTGTTTAGTTTTATAATCAATAAGAAACTCAATTTCCTTTTTTGCAAGTCCCTGACGTCTGAAGCTTTCATCAGTTGCAACGGCATAGAAATACTGTGCTTTTTTACCGTCAATTTCACAGTCAAGGCTGTAAACTACGCTGACAATTTTTCCCTTTTCTTCACAAACATAGACATTGTCCTCACCAAGGAATGTATCAAAAAAAGAATAAACATATTTTTCACCGTCACCAAAGCAATTGTGCCATAAAGAATACAACTGCCTTCTGTCATTTTCTTCTGCAAAACGAAACATGTGTCACCTCATCTGAGCATTATAAATTATACCTAACTTAATAGGTTTATAGCTGAGCTTTGCTTTTCTCAGTCCCTCAAGACCCATATCCTCTTCGCGGTTGACAAAAGTGTATGAAGAAAGTTCGTTTTTCGAAAACTCACGGTTAATCATAGGATAGGCACCTCTCATTGATGAAAAGGCTTTTTCAAAATGAGTGCAGAAGGTGTCTTCGCTGAGTTTTTCACCAAGAGTCCACGCAACAACTTCTCCGTCAACACGGACAACACCGCCTGTAAAACCGAGAGGTTTAAAATAATCAAAGGCTCTTTTTATAACGTCAAGCTCTGTGTCAACACCGTCTTCTATTTTATCTTCATTTTCTTCAATCCACTTTTCTGTCATTCTGATACAGTCGGAAAGATTTTTTTCGGTCAATCTTTCATAAGTCCAGTTATAGTTTTTTTCAAAATACTTTATGTGATTCCTTTTGGAATGAAATTTTTTGCCTTTAAGCTCAGCCATGTCTTCAACAAGATAAATATAATCTGCCGAGTCTCTGTTTTCTCTGAACTCAAATTTACCCGGAAATTCTCTTTCAACGAACTGAACGTCGCTTTCAAGAAGTCCGTAAAAACTGAGCTTATCTTCTTTCATCAGTTCTTCAATTATCTTTTTTCTGTCACCGTCACCCTGAGGGAAGCAATAGTTCACCTTGCCTTTTCTACCGCCCTTTGTTACAAGGCAACCATGTGCAAAGGCAATTTCCAGATTATACTCAGGTCCCCAGTTATAAAATGAACCGAGGCACATCTGACAGTTATCCCCTGTGACATTTTTCAGAATTTCTTTTATTTTCTCAACGTCCCCGAGAGTGGGAGTTTTAAATTCAAGCATAAAATCAAAGTACCCTTTCTACGCTTCTGCTTATTTCTTCTGCTATATCCTCAATACTTCTTGCATTTTCTCCGTCTGAACAGAGAATTTTCACCCAACCCATTTTCTCCGCTGCGTAAGATGCAGCCTTTCTGCAGGCATTGAGATAACCTACATTTGCTTCATGAACATCCTTTTTGCTTTCGTTACCCTCGTAACGTTTACTCATAAGCTTCTGTGAAATTTCAACAGGCATGTCCAGATAAATTACAAGGTCAGGCTTGGGAATACCTATTTTATTATACTCGAAATCTTCAAGCCACTCTATATAACTATCCCAATTTTCTTCAGGCTGTTTTATCATCTGATGATACGCGTTTGAAGTTGTGTAGCGGTCAGCAAGAATAACTGCACCCTTTTCATAATCTTCTTTCCATATAGTTTTGAAGGATGCAAAACGGTCAACCGCATAAAAAGCAGAGGCTGCATAAGCGTTTACATCTTCAGGATTTTTGCCGAATTCACCTGCAAGATACATTTTTACAAGAGCTGAAGAATCACCGTCGTAATTAGGGAGCTTAATCTGTTTGAATGTAAGACCCTTTTCTTTGATTTTTTCTGCAAGAATGTTAATCTGTGTTGACTTTCCGCTACCGTCAAGTCCTTCAATAACAATAAGTTTTCCTGTCATGACTTTTACACCTCTGCACATTATTTCTCAGTTTATTATTATACCAAACATTCCCGCATTTTACAATTAAAATTTACTTTTTCTTCCATTTTTATAAACTTTTAATAATTTCAATGACGTAATACCGACTTTCACCGCACCAGAAACAAAAGAGGCTGTTAAAAAACAAATTATAATTTATCGTTGAGGTCAATTTAACCATTGTAGGGCTCGGCGTCCTCGACGAGCCGTTAGTTTTATATAAATTTCGCGGACAGTCGAGGACGCCCGTCCCTACGAAAAGTCGCATAATATCAATGGTTATACCGTAGGGAAGACCTTTACGGTCTTCCGTAAAATTATATGCAAATTAACGGTTGACCGCGAGGGTCAACCCTACGAT
>JAFXFI010000025.1 GCA_017520635.1 Clostridia bacterium | reverse complement strand
TCCGCGGTACAGCCGTTGAAAACATGGATAACATCACAGAGGAATGGATTCCCGAGGATGTTGACAGCGGTAACCACTCAGGCAGTCACAACGGTGATGCAAACAAAGACGGTGAAATTGACTACATAGCATATACCTTCTACCTTAAAAACGTAGGTAGAGAGGATGCAGACTATAATGTTTCAATTGATGTCCTTTCGGTAGCCCTTGGTGCTGACGAAGCAGTCAGAGTAAAGGTTTACAGAAACGGCGAAGCAATTACTTACGGTAAAAAGCCTGTCAAGGGTACTGAAAAAGATGAATATGCAAAATTCGGTATCGACAAGTATTTTGCTAAAGAAAACAAGGTTATGGATAGAAAAATAACCAATTTTAAATCAGGCTCGATAGACAAGTATACAGTTCTTGTCTGGCTTGAAGGATGGGATCCTGAATGTGTTGATGATATTATGGGAGGAGAGGTTAAGCTGTCTATGATGTTCCATATTATAGACAAAGAAGCCGAAAACGAGGAGCTTGTTTAGGAAAAAAGTGAACAAACCACTTTCTTAAATTAAGCAAGTTCCTTAAGTAACTTTTCTCCCCTTAAAATCAATCAACACATATTGGATATAAATTAAAAAAATGAAAGTTAAAACTTTCAAAAAAAATTTTTATGGAGGAATTATTCATGAAAAAGACAATGAGAAAAAGTGCATTGCTTTCTTCAGTAGCAATGCTCATCGTATCAGCAATCGTTCTTACATCAGCTACTTATGCATGGTTCTCATCAGCAAAACAGGTAACAGTAGCAGAACTTTCAGCTGAAGTTAAAGTTTCAACAGGTCTTCTTATCAACATTAACCATGGTGCTAAAGACAAGTGGGGCACTAAAGTTGACTTTGAAGATGCTGACGCTGTTAAAGCTACTTGGGGTGCAGGTCTTCCCACTGTATTTGATCCCGTATCAACATCTGACGGTAATGATTGGATGGCAGCTGTTTACGAAGAAGGTAAAGATGGTGCTGTCGGTGCACTCGTAGAAACTCAGACTGCCCCTGTACCTGGTGTAGGCGGTAAATTTATTGCAGTTCCCCTCTGGGTAACAGGTCCTGCCGGTGCCAAAGTTGAAGCCAACATCACTTTTGGTGGAGACGATCAAGCAAAGAAATGTGCTAAGTTTGCTCTTGTTGAAGCTGAAACTAGTGAAGGTAGTGCAGTCAAGGGTGACAAAGTTAAAACAGGTGCATACACAGAAGCTGTTGCAGCTGTAGCTAATCCTATACCAGAAGGTCAGACTAAGAGCACATTCGTAGGTGTTTCAAGTGCTGGTACTTCAACAGAAACCGCTGGTGCTTATGTAACAAACGGTGGTACAACTATCACTGAAGTTTCTGCAGAGGGCGGTATCACTTTCGACATCCCCGCAGCTGACGCAGAAGGCAACCCCACATGCACAGTAGATAATCCTATGATGTTTATCGCATTCGTTTGGCTTGAAGGTAATGATGTAGACTGCGATATGCTTAAGTTTGAAAATGTAGAGGACATTGATTTCTCTATGACACTTGACATCGTAGACTAATTTATTGAATCAATTATATTTTAGTGATTGTTCAACTTTAGAGTTATAAACATAGCTCTTTAAAAATCGTTTCAAATATCGGCTTTTGAAACAGCTTAAAACTTAAAAACATAGCCGG
Organism: Clostridia bacterium; assembly: GCA_017520635.1. Taxonomy (GTDB): domain Bacteria; phylum Bacillota; class Clostridia; order Oscillospirales; family Acutalibacteraceae; genus SIG575. The sequence continues at coordinate 1,534 of JAFXFI010000025.1, read as the reverse complement.
GCGGGGTTAACCGCCTCGCCCGGTGTGTGTTTCCTCTCAGCAAACTAAAAAATGAAAATTAAACACAAACATTAAGTTTTTAATATAGATTACTTTAAATTCGAAAATAAAAGAGAAATCTTTTAATATATAAATGAAAAGCAAAATATGAAAATAAAGGTGGGCCTAATTATGGCGGAAGAAAAAAAAGCGAATAAAGTGATAGAAACTGTCGGAGATATAGTTACTGTAGTAATCCTTGTATTCTCAGTTATTTTTACTGCTCTGACCCTTGCATCACTCAAATCAGAAAACGGTTTACCCAATGTTGCCGGTTATTCCTTGTTCTCTGTTCAGTCAGACTCAATGGAACCTGTATTCTACACAGGTGACCTTCTTCTCATCAGAGAATACAGAGGTGAAGACCTTGAAGCCGGTGATATCATTTCCTTCAGAACAATTGAGCAGGGTCAGTATATTATCAATACCCATAGAATTGTAGAATGTCACGAGGTAAGTGGTATCAAAACATATACCACACGAGGTGATAACACTCCCGCAAATGACCAGACGGACGTTGTTGAAAGCGAAATTGTAGGTGTTTATGCTTACAAATCAGAGCAGGTAGACGGCGTTGACAACGGCAAAAGAGTAAAAGGCCTCGGCAAAGCAATTGACTTCGTCAAGGGCACAGGCGAAACAGGTGAAAAATGGTCATGGACTATCGGTGAAGGTACAGATGACGAAAGAAGACTTAACCTTTCATTCCTCTTCTTCATTATCCTTCCTCTTGCTCTTATCTTCCTCTTCCAGATTTACAAATTCATCTCAGCTCTTAACGAAACAAAGAAAGAAAAGCTGATGGAAGAAGTAGCAAATAACTCTGAGCTTTCAGAAGAGCTCAAGCAGAAAGCAATTGAAGAGTATCTTGCAAAGCAGGCAGAAGAAGAACTCAAGAAAAAAGCAGTTGAAGAGTACCTTGCAAAACAGGCTGAAGAAGCTACTGCCGAAGCAGAAAATAACTCAGAAAACTAAATTATTAATCAATAACCTACGTCAACACCGTAGGGGACGGGTTTCCCGTCCCGCGTGAGATTTGCAAAAAACAATTGATTTTCACGGCTCGTCGAGGACGCCGAGCCCTACGAAATAGCACAAAACCTACGTAAATCCGTAGGGGCGATTCACGAATCGCCCGAAATTTTACCATCATATCGCTTTTACGGCGGGCAATTCATGAATTGCCCCTACTTGACTTTACAGAACATTTGTGCTAATGTATTCTGCGTAAGGTGTTGTCATAACACGGTAGGCGGTTACACTCTTTGCCCTCGCAAGGGGGTGAGTGCGTATGGAATATCTTGTAATGCTTGCTATTATTTTAGTATTAGCTACAGGCTACATATACACAATAAAAAAGAAATAACCGCCCCTTCGTCCAAAAAGTAGCGGTTATTCTTTAATAATTGTTTTTACTTCGAGGGCGTAACCGTCTATCGGCAACGCCTTACACCCTTATTATATGGGAAAATTACCGTTTTGTCAATAGCGTTTG
>JAFXFI010000024.1 GCA_017520635.1 Clostridia bacterium | reverse complement strand
TAATTTTCAACAAAAAATCCCCTCAGTCAAAATCACAGATTTTGATAGCTCCCCTTGCATTTTCAAGGGGAGCCTGAAACCGAAAACCACATATAAATTATAATTTATATGTATATTTATTGCTACAGCGTAGGGAAGATTCACAAATCTCCCACAAGGCTTTATGTTGATTTAATACGGGCAATTCGTGAATTGCCCCTACGGTATTATAATCGGTGACATATAATGGGTGAGGGCAAAGCCCTCCATACATTCTGCATTTTGCACTTTGCATTTTGCATTAAAAAAATCAGGAGGGCACAAAGACCCTCCCCTATGATTTTAATTCAGATTTTATAATATTTTGTACATCAATGGTGCATCATTTTTTGTGGCATGTTCTGTTACGTTGAGAACCTGAGCCTTTGTTACGTTTGCACCCATCTGAATTTCAATTACATCTCCCACTTTTACGTCGTAAGATGCTCTTGCGATTTTTCCGTTGACTGTGACGTGCTTTGCATCGCACACTTCATTTGCAACGGTACGTCTTTTTATAAGACGTGAAACCTTAAGATATTTATCAAGTCTCATTATAACCTCCGAAAAGCAAAAGGACAGCACATGGCTGCCCTTTTTTATTAAATAAAATTAATTATTTAATTACTGCTTTGAGAGCTGCGCCAGCTTTGAATGCGGGAACTTTTGATGCTTCGAACATCATTGTTTCGCCAGTTCTGGGGTTACGACCCTGTTTTGCTGCACGTTCACGAACTTCAAATGTACCGAAACCGATAAGCTGTACTTTGTCGCCTGCTTTGAGAGCTGCTTCGATTGAACCGAAAACTGCTGCAACTGCTTTTTCAGCATCTTTCTTTGAAAAACCTTTTTCTGCTACTGCTGCTACGAGTTCTGTCTTATTCATTTGCTTTTTCCACCATTTTAAAATATTTTTGTTTTATTTTGAAACATTCGCCTCAGGCTATTATAACACTCCTGAGTGTATGTGTCAATCCTTTACCTCTTCCCAGAGCTTATCAAGTTCTTCAAGGGAAGTGTTTTTCATATCTATGTTTCTTTCTTTTGCAAGGTTTTCAACCTTTGTATAACGGGAAATAAACTTATCGTTTGATACGGTTAATGCTTCTTCTGCATCACAGTCAAGAAATCTTGAAAGATTTACTGCTGTGAAAAGAACGTCACCAAGCTCTTCTTCCACATCTTTTTTAACACCTGATTTGTATGCTTCTTTGAGTTCTTTGATTTCTTCATCAAGCTTTGCAAAAACATCATCAATGTTATCCCAGTCAAAACCGGCTTTTTTTGCCTTGCCCTGAATCTTGGTTGCTCTCATAAGAGCAGGAAGTTCACGGGGAATAAACTGCATTGCCTCAGCCTGAGTTTTCTGCCCTTTGGATTTTCTTTTGATTGTATCCCAGTTGGCAAGAACATCTCCAACGCCGTCCACTTCAACTTCACCGAAAACATGCGGATGTCTTTCGATAAGTTTTTTGCAGATGCCGTCTGTTACATCATCAATTGTAAAAACGTTTTTCTCCTGTTCCATTTCTGCATGAAATGCAACCTGAAGAAGAACATCACCCAATTCTTCACAAAGAAGTTCGGGGTCTTTTTTGTTAATGGCTTCAATGACTTCATAAGTTTCCTCAATGAAATCCTTTCTGATGCTCTCATGTGTCTGTTCAGCATCCCAGGGGCAACCGCCCTCACCACGCAACGCTTTCATGATACGCATAAGGTCATAGAAATCATATCTTTCTTTAAATTCAAAAGAGTCAACCATTTTTACGACCTCCCATACATAGCAAAGACTATTTTAACCTAAAAGTTTATATTTTTCAAGCATTTTTGCGATTTTTTCTCCTTTTGGGAGCATTTTTATATCATCTGACGATAAACCGCGTATCAGAAGCATGGAAATAAGGTAAACAACCATAATAATTCCGATAGAAATTATACATGAAACAGTTGAACCGTTGAATCTGTGAGCGTAATCTGATGCGGGGAAGAAGTGTTCGATACCCTTGTAAGCCATGTAACCTACACCTGTACTGAGTACCGCACACACAAAGGGTTTGAAGAAAACTGAAACAAAATTTATCTTCACTTTTGAAATTTTCAGGAGCATTGCAAGGTTAATTATAACAATAATCACATAGCAAAGAATTGTACCTACAACAGCACCCTTGATATTATATTTCGGGTTACTAACAAGGACAATATCTGCCGCTATTTTTGCAACCGAGCCTACAAGAAGACTCTTTACGGGAATATCTGCTCTGCCGATTGACTGGAGCATATTTGTAATGGGTGAAGAAATCGCAAAGAAAAATGTAAAATAGTTGCACACAGCCATAATCGGTGCCGCAATGGGAATAAGGTTCTGAGAATTAGTGCCGCCGTAGAAAAGTGTGAGTACAGGCTCTGAAAGAACACCAAGTCCAAGACCTGCAGGAAGTGCAATGAGAGAGGTTATTCTCAGCACGGATTCAATTGTTGTTTTCTGTGTACCTTTATCCTTGACTGCAAAGGCTGCTGAAAGTGCGGGAATTGCACTGATACCCAGAGACATTGTGATTGATGGAATGATGTTTCTTAAATCCTGAGATGCAAAATAACATCCTACAAGGTAGTTTTTTGTGTCTTCCACAAGAGTACCTGATGCATCAAGAGATGCTTTATACATGTTGTAAATTGTATCATAATCCTTATCAATTGCAATAGCAAGACATTTCTGAATAAGAGATGCATCAATAAGGTTTGTAACATTGAGAACAAGAGAGCTTATAACCATGGGAACTGCAAGATTAATCAGTTTCCTTGCAGTCACAGATTTGGCCTGAGCAGGTTCAGAATTGATAAGCTGAACTCTAGTGATGCCTGAGCCTCTTATTTTGAAGCGGATGTGCATATAAAGGAATGCAATAATTGTACCGATTGTAACACCCATAATTGCCGCAGCAGCTGCAACGGGATAAAGAGCACTGAGAGCTTCGCTTTCAGTTTCAAGTGCTTTGCCCAAAACCTTGCCTGTTTCCTCAAACTTCTTCATACCTGAAGACATAACTATGTAGGAAAGTGCAAGACCGATAACAAGACGTGAAATGTTTTCAATAAGCTCTGTTACCGCTGTGGGAATCATGTTACGGGAGCCTTCATAATAACCCCTGTAGGTTGACATTAGACAACAGAAGAAAATTGAAGGTGCAATTGCAAGAATACTCCATACTGTTTGTGTCTTTTCACAAATCCACACAGAATACGGCAGAGCAAGTATCATAAGAAGAAGTGTTCCTGCAATACCTGTAATAAGGAACATTCTGCCTGCAATTTTCTTAACATTCAATGCATCACGGTATCTGTTTGATGCAATATATTCGCTGACAAGCTTTGAAACTGCAACAGGAAGACCTGCCATTGAAATTGCATAAATGGGAACGTAAATCTGATAAGCCGATGCAAAATAACCTCGTCCTACTTCACCGATAAGTGCAGTAAGAGGGAGCTTATAAAGTGCACCGATAATTGAACCTACTGCAGTTGCAATCATCAGAATTAACGCACCGTTAAGCATAGTTTGTTTCTTTTCAGTTTTCTCCAATTATCTCACCTACCATTATTCACCTAAAAATTCTCTGAGAAGTGAATTTTCGGGAACATCGTCTTTATTTATTGAAGGAAATTTTTTTAATGCAGAAATAAGTTTTTGTGCATCATTGTAGTTTTTGCTTTCTTTTTCAACAGTTGACAAAAGCTCCGTGGCAACATCCTTGAAAACACACGGTTCATAAACGTGAATTGAATTGATAAATAAATCTGCATTATCTTTAAAGGGGAAAAGATATTTGTCTTCACCTGCCATAACTGCAGGCCACAAAGAATATGTGTGTTCAACAGAACTGTTTCTGAACTGAAAATCCCTTACCATTCTGCGGATAAATCTGAGATTTCTTTTATTTAAAACTATTGCTTTTCCGTTATAAATGCGTGAAGATACGCTGATATAAATTTTAAAAAGATTTTTATGGGGCAAGGTGTCTGTAATTCTCGGATTAAGAGCATGAAGTCCCTCAACGATAATTACGTCACCTTTGCTAAGCTCTATAAGATTTTTTTCTTCTTTTCTTCTGCCTGTCATGAAATCAAAAAGAGGAAGTTCACTTCTTGATTCTGTAATCAGCTCCTGAAGACATTTGTGGATAAGGTCAAGATCAAGAGAGTCAACGCTCTCGAAGTCGTAGCTTCCGTCCTCATTTTTCGGACCTTCACCGATGTTTTTGTAAAAATCATCAAGGCTGACTGTATACGCCTTGTGTCCCATTGTTTCAAGTTTTTCTTTAATCTTGTTTGCAGTTGTGGTTTTACCTGAACCGCTGGGACCTGCAAGCATAACAATCTCTTTATCGTTGTCTGCATCAATTTTCTCACAAACAATGTCAATAATATGCTTATATCTTTTTTCTGATTTTTCTATAAAATTTTCTTTATCATTCAGGGCATTTTCTACGATAAGCTGAAGTTCATTCTGAATTTCTGACACGTAAAATCACCTCTCGGAATAAAACTCTTTTATTCGTTTCTTTCTATCAAATAATTCGTGGAGTCTGTCATTGTATTCATAAGGATATTTGAAATTGAAAATCCTTTCAATCACATTGCTGTCAGGGTCTTTCAGCTTTGTAACTGCACCTGCACCGCAAGAGAGAATCGTATGACATTCTTCCATCATAAAGATATTATATGCACATTCCTTCCCTTTCTTGCACCATCCTACATTTTCAAGGTTTCCCAGAGATTTACTCTGACGGTACATGTAATAGGGAATGTAATTGTCTGAACTTAATTTTTCATGAGAAAGATTTATCATTTCATTTGCAAGTCTTCCGCTTGAAAGACCTGTTGTGTCACCGGCAAGTGTTGATGAACGTTTAAGAGCAAGTGTATGAACAGTAACATTCTCAGGGTCAAGTTTGTTTATAATATCAAGTGTTTCTGAAAAACTTTCAAGAGTATCTCCCGAAAGACCTGCAATAAGGTCCATATTTATATTATCAAAGCCCACTTCTCTTGCAAGATGAAAAGCATTCAGAGTTTCTTCGGAAGTATGCTTTCTTCCTATATTTTCAAGGACTTTATCGTTAAAAGTCTGAGGATTGATGCTGATTCGGGTTACGCCTTTTTTCTTCAGAACTTCAAGTTTTTCTCTCGTCACAGTATCAGGTCTTCCCGCTTCAACCGTGTATTCAAAGCAGGTGGACAGGTCAAAGCTTTCTTCTACTGCACAGAGAAGTTTTTCAAGCTGTTCTGCTGTGAGCGTTGTGGGTGTACCACCGCCGAAATAAACGGTTTCAAGACGAAGTCCTAAATCCTTTGCAATTTCACCTGTAAGTTTTATTTCTTCTATCAGATTTTCAACGTAAGGTGCCATCAGTTTTTTTGTTTTTTCAATTGAATGTGAAACAAAAGAACAGTAACTGCATCTTGTGGGGCAGAAAGGAATTGATATGTAAAGGCTAAAAGAATTTCTGTGTGAACGGGAAATGATTTTTTCTTCACACTCTGCAACACTCATTGCAAGGGCAGTTTTTTTATCACTTACAAGAAGCTTTTCCGTGAAATATTTCTTTGCTTTTTCTTCGCCCATTTCCTCAATGAGCCCCAGCATTAATTTCGAAGGACGAACCCCTGTAAGAAGTCCCCACTGAGGAGTGTAGGATGTAATTTCCGTCAGTCCCTTAAAAAGAAGTGTTGCGATTTCAAGTTCAAAATCTGCATCATCTTCGCATATTGCAGACAGAAATTTTTCTTCATTATCAAAAGAAATTTTAACTGAAATTCCGTTACCCTTTTTTTCTGTCAGAACTTTTCTGTCTGAAATTTTATCCTCATTTACTGTTTCAATTTTTTCAAGAGGAAAGAAAACACGGCAAAGATTTTCAGTTTCATAATTGAAGGTGTGCCCTAAATTTACCAGTACCATTCTTCTAAATCTCTTTTCAAATATCTGTTTTTTATTCTTTCTTCATCAAGGGTGGTTGCTCTGTTATGACCGGGATAAATTTTATAGTCACCCTCAAGATTTTTAAGTCTTTTAAGAGACATGAGCATATCATCCTTATTTCCTCCTGCCAAGTCAGTTCTTCCACATGTTCTGCAGAAAAGTGTGTCACCTGTAAGAATAGCACGTGAGCTTTCAATAAGGAAGCATACTGAGCCTTTTGTGTGGCCGGGAGTGTGAAGAACCTTGATTTTTTCGTCACCGAGGAAAAGTTCGTCTCCCTCACCAACTAAAATATCTGCTTCACATTTATTCATTTCAATTCCTACTTCGTGGCAGAGATTTAGGGGGTCATCATTGAGACAACCTGCATCTTCGTGGCTGATTACAATATCCGCACCTGTGGCTTCCTTTGCAAACTTTGCCTGCCACACATGGTCAAAGTGGCCGTGAGTAAGGAGAATATATTTTACTTTTTTAAGTTTTTTTACTTCTTCTATAATTTCGGGAGCATATCTGCCCGGGTCAACAATTGCACCCTCGCCTGTTTCTTCATTTTCAAGAATGTAACAATTAACCTGCATTTCCCCGATTGCATAACCTGTGATTTTCATTTTGTCATCCTTTTTGGTTGGTGTATTCAGATGATGTTATTATCTGCATTCTAATGGTCTCAACGTAGGGGAGCCGTTTCGGCTCCCGCACGGTTTTCTGAAAACTTATTCAGGACGGGAAACCCGCCCCCTACAATATAATTGTCAATTTGCAATTTTAATTATTATGATTTCTGTGCCCACAAATCAGTATCAAGAACAATTGTAACGGGGCCGTCATTGAGAAGTGAAACCTTCATATCTGCACCGAAAATTCCGTGTTCAACCCGTTTTATTCCGTTTACTTTCAACTGTTCCATAAAATATTCATACAGTTCATTTGCTTCATCTGGCTTTGCAGAATTGATGAAAGAAGGTCTGTTGCCTTTTTTGCAATCGGCACAAAGAGTAAACTGAGAAATAACGAGACATTCTCCGTCGGTATCAATAAGTGAAAGATTCATTTTACCGTTTTCATCTTCAAAAATTCTCATGTTTGCAGTCTTCTTAGCAAGAAGCTCTGCTTCAGCCTTTGTATCGCCTTCAACAACACCGAGGAGAATCATAAACCCGTTTTCAATTGCGCCTACTGTTTCACCGTCAACTTTAACGTTTGCAAATGTAACACGCTGTATAACTGCTTTCATAATTTAACCTCATGCACCTGTACGTTCTACAAGAAGAACGCCGTCAATTTTCTCGATTTTTGCCATAACACTCTTGAGATGCTCTGTACCCTCAACGGAAATTGTAACATTCATAATTGCTCTGCCGTCTTTTATTGCACGCATATTTACAGAGTGAATCATAACTCTCATTTCGGCAAACTTACCTGAAATTTCAGCAAGAAGTCCTACCTTGTCAATACATACGGCAGAAAGAGTTGCAATGAAATCTTCTTTGATATTGTTATCCCATGTTGCTCTGACCCATCTTTCAGGCTCAGGAGACATGGAAATTTCTTTGGGAACATTGGGACAGCTTCTGTTGTGAATTGAAACACCGTGACCTCTTGTGATAAATCCGATAATTTCGTCACCGGGAAGAGGATTGCAGCAACGTGCAAATTTAATAAGACAGTTGTCAATATTTTCAACAGAAACGCCTTCACTGCTCTTTGAATGTTTTTTAGGAGCAGTAACCACAATTTCATCGGCAACAGGTTCTTTTGCCTTGACAAGTTTTGTGTAATTTTCCTTTATCTGAGGAAGCATTTTGATAACGCTGATACCGCCGTAGCCGATAGCAGCATAGAAATCTTCAACGCTTGGCATGTGCTGTCTTTCAGCAAGATTTTTAACAAACTCGTCAAAAGCATCACCATCGAGAACAATTCTGTTACGTCTGAATTCTCTTTCGATTTCAGCCTTACCTTCCTCAATATTTTCTTTTCTTCTTTCTTTCTTGAACCATGCACGGATTTTTGTACGTGCTTCACTTGTTTTGACAATTTTGAGCCAGTCTCGGCTGGGACCTTTGCCCTGCTGAGATGAAGTCATAACCTCAATAATCTGACCTGTTTTGACAACAAAATCAATAGGCACAATTCTTCCGTCAACCTTTGCACCTACCATTTTGTTACCTACCGCAGAGTGAATTGCGTAGGCAAAGTCAATAACAGTAGCACCTGCAGGAAGAGGCACAACATCTCCCTTGGGAGTGAAAACGTAAACCTCTTCGGGAACAAAGTCGCTTTTGATTGTTGATACAATTTCTTCAACGTCGTCTGACTCTTTCTGACTTTCAAGAAGCTGTCTTACCCATGAAAGTCGCTCGTCAATTTTAGCCTTTGAGCCTTCACCCAATTTATATTTCCAGTGAGCAGCAATACCGTACTCTGCAGTGTAGTGCATTTCCCATGTTCTTATCTGAACCTCGAATGCAATACCTTCTTTACCGATAACGGTTGTATGGAGAGACTGATACATATTGGGCTTGGGAGTTGAAATATAATCTTTGAATCTGCCCGGAATAGGTGTGAACATATCGTGGATAACACCGAGACAGTTGTAACAGTCAATAACTGAATCCACAATAATTCTCACAGCATAAATATCATAAATTTCACCGAAATTTCTGTTCTGCATATACATCTTACGGTAAATGCCGTGAACACTCTTGATTCGGCCTGCAATGTGAGGTTCAGGAATAATTTCGGAAATTCTCTCTTTTATTCTCACCTTGATATTTTCAAGGAACTGCTGTCTTTCTTCCATCTGAGAACCAAGTTTTTGTTCGATTTCCTCATATCCTACAGGATCAAGGAAGCTGATAGCAAGATCTTCAAGCTCTTCCTTGATTGTTCTGATACCGAGACGGTGAGCAAGAGGAGCATAAATTTCAATTGTTTCAAGAGCCTTGTCACGTCTTTTCTGAGGACGCATGAATTCAAGTGTTCTCATGTTATGAAGACGGTCTGCAAGCTTGATGATAATAACACGGATATCAACGCTCATTGCAAGGAGCAAATT
>JAFXFI010000023.1 GCA_017520635.1 Clostridia bacterium | reverse complement strand
TTCATCAGGTATTATCGATGCACTTCTTGCAAGAGGAATTCAGGAAGGCGATACAGTCTGCATTTATGACCTTGAATTTGATTTTGTTCTGTAAGAGGTTTCAGAGATGAGATTTACTGATAATAAATGTGACCCCAACAATTTAAGTCCTTTGATGCTTGCGTTTATCGGTGACACGGTTTACGATTTGTTTGTACGTGAAACACTTCTTACAGAATGTCCCAGACCTGTAAAAAAACTTCATGCTCTTGCAGTTGAAGAGGTTTCTGCATCTGCTCAGGCAAGGAAAATCAAAGCAGTTCAGGACATGCTTACAGAAGAAGAAGCAGATATTTTCAAGCGTGGCAGAAATGCACACACGGGACATGTTCCGAAAAGTGCAGATGTTATGACATATCACTATGCAACTGGACTTGAAACACTTTTCGGATATCTTTATCTTAAAGGAGAAAGTGAAAGACTGAGAGAGCTTTTTACAGCAATACATAATTTATAAGGTTGTGTCGCTGTGAAAAACAAACTTAAAGAAACTTTTCTTGATATAATTTATTGTGGCGGCGGCTGTATTGTTTACAGTGCCGCCATTAATATTTTTGCCGAAAATAATGATATTGCACAAGGGGGAGTTACGGGCATTGCAATGCTCATAAATTATCTTTTTCCTTTTGTTCCTATAGGTACGGGAGCATTTCTTCTCAATCTTCCTTTGTTTATTGTTGCATGGAGAAAAATCGGAGGTAAGTTTATTGCAAAATCCTTTCTTGTAACTGTTTTTCTGTCAGTTGCAATTGACATAATTAACTTTTTACCTGCGTATACAGGTGACAAAATGACGGCTTCAATTCTCTGCGGTGTCTTGTCGGGATTTTCTATGTCCCTTGTTTTTCTGAGAAATCTTACAACAGGAGGCACAGACATACTTGCAAAGCTTATAAAACTCCGTAAACCACAGATGTCAATGGGAAGACTTATACTGATATGCGACTTCTTTGTGATAGCTTTGTCAGGACTTGTTTACGGGAAAATCGAAAGTGCTGTGTATTCACTTGTGCTGATTTTTGTGTCTTCTTACGTTATTGATAAAATGCTTATAAAATTTCCATAAATTTGAAATTTTTTCTTGCATATTTATTGGTGAAATGATATAATGAAGAAAAAGAGCAAAGGAGAGCTTTTTATGAGAAAAACAACAAAATTATTGGCAGTTATTTTAGCACTTATTACCCTGATGTCATCATTGAGCATCATGTCAGGAGCAATCAGCAGTAAGAGTTCTGCAAAAGAGCTTCTTGACTACTATGAAAACTGTATCATCACAACTTCTGCGAAAGAAGATATCATTAAAGCTGATACTGTCGATGAAAGCAGAGAAGTTGCAGATTATTCTTCTCTTAAAGGCAAAGACCTTGAAGCAACAAAGAAGGATAACGAGGATTGGGAAATTTATACAGGAGAGTGGGATAAATATAATTCCTATGTATATTTCTACTGCGACAAATATGAAGATTTCTATGTTGACGGCAGAAGTGAATTTATAGATTACTTCAGTATCAAAAGAGAAATCAGAAGATACGAGCTTAAATTCAAGAGTGCAAAATATGCAAAGGCACAGAATGGTGATGTAACTCTTACTTTTGTTTATCTTTATGAATACGACACTGAAGAAACTGAAACCATAACATACACAGCTGTAATTAACAAAAACGGTTATCTGAAATCATTTAAATATAAAACGGTAGGCAGTCTTGAAGCAGAATCAATTGAGGGGAATTTTTATAACGTAAAATACGAATCAATCAGTACATACAAATTTGTGTATAATAAGGTTGATGCAGAAGCAATTGAAATTCCTGAAAAGACAATTGTTCTCGGTAAAGATGAGGAATACAAGCTTGATGTAACAATTAAACCTGATAATGCAACCTTCAAGGATTTCTACATAGAAGATTTTGATATGGACTGGGATGTTGCAGACTGGTATGTTGATGAAAATGATGAATACATTCTCTATGCAGCAGGTCCGGGTAAAACAACATTCAATGTTTGCACATACAGCGGTGATATTGTTGAAACTGTAGAAGTTGTTGTCGAATTTACTTTCCTTGAAAGAATTGTACACTTTTTTGAAACTCTTTCAAATGAAATCACAGGGTTCTTTGGAAGTATCTTTGATCAAATCACATGGTTTATCGCAGACCTTTTCTACACAGAAGATTACTACGAAGATTTTGAAGAAGAAATTTACGAGGAAGTAACTTACGTGGAATAGGATTATTGCGGTGGTGTAATAGAGGTATAAAATTCCCGTATTCTTTGTAGGGCTCGGCGTCCTCGACGAGCCGTTGAGTGAAATAAAATATTTATGCGAAAGGGGAGTTCTTTATGAGGAAAACAATGAAATTATTGGCAATCTTTTTAGCGCTTATTACACTGATGTCTTCATTCATTATTGTGTCATCTGCCATAAGCAGTAAAAGCTCAGCAAAGGAGCTTCTCGATTACTATGAAGACTGTATTATCACAACATCTGCGAAAGAAGATGCTGTGAAAGCAACTGAATCTTACAGAAAAAGAAGTACCGCAGATTATTCAGTTCTCAAAGGCAAGGACCTTGAAGATACAAAAGCAGCTAATGACGTAACAGGCTACGGAAACGGCAAATGGAACGAAGAAAAGTGGACAGAATATTACTACGGTGATGCCTATGAAGAATTCTATTGGGAAGGCAGAAGTGATTTTATAGATACCTTCAGCATAAAAAGGGATATCAGAAGGTCGAATCTCAAGTTTAAAAGTTCAAAATATTCAAAGGCTGAAAACGGTGATGTAATACTTACTTTTGTCTACCTTTCAGAATTCAATGAATGTACATCTACATGGACATATACAGTAAAAATCAACAAAAACAACTATGTTAAATCTTATTCACTCAATAAGTCCGAGCTTTATGTTGAGTATTCAAAAGAGGGAAATCCTTACTCTATAGACCATGAAATTGTTGATGTGTATTCGTTTATTTACAGTAAGGTGGATGTAAAATCAATCGAATTGTCAGAGAAAAAAGTTGTTCTCGACAAGGATGAGGAAAGTATAATCACGGCTGTTGTGAAGCCTGACAATGCAACCTTCAAAGATGTTTATATAAGTGAGGATATGGACTACGACGTTGCTAACGCTTATATTGACGAAAAAGGTGAAATAAACGTTATCGCTTATGGTCCGGGGAAAACATCCTTTGATGTATGCTCGTACAGCGGTGAGGTTGTTGAAACGGTAGAGGTTGTGGTTGAATATACATTTGCCAATGCAGTAAAAGATTATTTTAAAAAAGTATACCTGTTTTTTATTCAGTTATTCTTTTGGTATATTTAATGTGAAAAAACTGTTGGTTATATAATTGTACTGATAGTTTAGCGTAGGGAAGAGTCTTCTTGCCCCTATAATAAATATAACACTGAATTTTAGTTTTTAGCGCCCCTTGCTTTTTCTGCAAGAGGCGCTAAAACTTACGGTGGGGATTTTTTGTAGAAAATTTTATTTTACCATATAAAAAACATAAGTATATCCCAGTTCATTAAGTAGAGGGTAAACATTTCCTGCTTTATAGGAGGTACCGTTGTGAACCCTGAAGCCGTTTGTTGTACATTCAACTCCGCTTGAACCGTTATTAGACGTTGAATATCCGAAATAAGCCTTAGCTTCTCCGTTTTCAAAATCAATTGCCATAGGACCGCCGCCCAGAGCAAATATAAAAACAAATTTCGGAGTAAAGCCTGAGTTGAAGCTTCTTGTGGCAGTACCGCTTCCTACATAAGTTCCGATTGAGCAGGGGTTGAGAAGAAGCTCTCTTTCACCCTCTCTTAAATGAAGGTCGGTGTCGTCTGTATGGTGCTTGCAGAAAAACGTTTTTGCTGAAAAAGATTCAAAATTAAGTCCCGTTGCATCTGCAGGACAGAATTCTGCTTTCAGGTGAATGTCGGCATCCATAACAAGGCTTTCCGTGTTTCTGTCAGAGGTAACATGACCGCATGTGGAGGAAACAATGTCAAGGTCAGAGGAGAAGGTCATGTAGTCAACGATTTTTGAGAAAACGTCGTGACACATGCTGCCACCCAGAGAATCAGGAACGTGAATACCGAGAACGATATGAATTTCAGCCTGACGGCAGTATTCATCTCGGACTAATTCACCGTCTTCATTTTCTTTGAAAATATCTGTTATTTTAACCTCTGCAAGACCTACGGAAACAATGGAGTTTCTTAGGGGTACAGCCTTTGCCTGAGGTGGATATTCAGTCATAAAAGTAATGTGTTTAAGATCTGAAATTTTACTCAGCCAGTTTACAATTGACTGAGGCATTACGCTTATTTTACTGCTCATTTTTTACACCTCAACAATAGTTTTTATAATCGCCCAGACATAAAGAACCTCGTTTCCAAAGTAAACCTTTTCACTTCTGTCAACCTTGAATTTTATTCCGTCAGAGCTGATGAATGTGCTTGAATCGGTAACTCCTGAAAGGTCATGGCAGGCAGGACCTATGTAAAGATAATGTCCCTGACTGTTGTAACCGATGGGAGTGTTTACTCCGTCAAGATACATTTTGTTTTTGTATCTGAGAGGCTGAATGAAGCAGTGGTAAATTTCACTTTCCCAACCGTCTTCGGAGTGAAGCTGAGCTTCTCTGCCGTAAAGAGAAAAGAGTCTGTCTATATTCATTCAGAACCTCCTTAAATGTTGAGAAAAACAAAGCGTGTGTCTTTCATGAGAGGTGTAAGCTCAAGAAGTGCATCTTTTTTCATTTTTTCTGCATCCTCTTTGAGAGAAGAAGTGGTTTTGCTCACGGTAATATCACCGGCTTTGAAGCTTGTAACATTGTCAGCTTCAGAGGAAAGTCTGACCGTGTAGTCGTAGTAAGTAAGACATGCTGCAGCCTCCTGAATACGGATGTCATCAGGGTTTACGTTATCACGGAGCTGTGCCTGAATTCTCTGTAAGTTGACAACGCAGAGAGGCAGAATTTTTTCTGCCTCATATTCTTCAAGGTTAACGAACTGTCTGAAACGTGATAAAACATTCCAACTGGTAGTCATAGTTTAAACCTCAAGAACTTTAGATGCGTCTGTGAAGATTTTTGAAAAACCTGCAATTGAAGTGATTGCCGCACGTTCAAGCTGTCTGTCAATGAGCTTGTCATATTCAGTTAAAACATCACCTGCAGTTACCATTTCAAGGGCACAGCTTTTGTCAAGACCGATAAGTGTACCGTTACCTACAGCAGTTGATTTGATAAGATTTGCTCCGATAGGTGTAATAAGCTTGCCTGTTGCGTGGAAATCAAGAGAAGCAGTTGCATCTCTGAATTCAGGAAGCTTGAGCATCTTTGCAGTAACGTCTGCGCCTGCAATGACAGTGTTCATTTCATAGGGTGAAAACTTGTTCCAGAAATCAATAAGGTCTGAATATGTAAGTGTGCCTTTAGTTTCTGCTGAGAAAACTTCTGCAGGATTTTCGTTACCGTCACCGGCAATAAGAGTGTCAATTGCATCCTTGAGCTGTGCTCTTGCAATGTAAGCACCAATCTGTTTGAGTGTTACTGTGAACACGTCAAGATGCTGAAAACGGATAGCCTCGTAAGATGCAACAAGCATTCTGCCTCTCTTTTTGAGAGTTACAAGGTTTTCCTGAGTTTTGATTGTAGTTTCAGGAATGTAAGCACCTTCGCCTACACGCACAAGTGCTTTGTCTTCGTCAGAAAGAGTAGATGTAATTGCTCTGTAGTCAAGAGCGTTGATGTTGGTTGTAGCGGCGATAATAGAGGGGAGTACATCTGCTTCCTGCATACCCTGTCTTACTGCACGTGAAACATATTCAGGGAAAAGTGCAGATGAATCTGATGTGCGGAAGAATTTTTCAATTGTGTCGCTGTGAGGACCGCTTACCTTGATATCAAATCTTTTAAGCTGTCTCTGGAAAGCGTCAAGACCTTCAAGGCTTGTACCTCTGTAGTTTTCAGAGGGGTCAAGCTTTTCAAGCTCAGCAGTAAAAGATGAAGATGTGTTGTAAAGTCCTTTTTCAAGTTTGATATTGTCAAATATTGCCATTGTGTTAAATCTCCTTTCTTAAAACAAAAATTCAACAGTAGAGTCAGTTGAATTAACAGCAAGTACGATGCACGGTACACCGGATGTGCCTGTTTTTACACTGCCTGCAGCGTCAGAAACAAGTTTTGTTCTGCCAAGAGCAGGTGCTGAGTCAGAGTAAGTTGTTTTTACATAGCCTGACATCTGTACTACTGCATTTTCATTGTCACTGTCAAGGCAGAAGCCGATAAACTGGTCACCTGAGTTGCATTTTGCTACTGTAGAATCGTCTGAAATTTTTACGGGATAAAGTTTTGTGATTTTATCTGCACATTTGAATGTGAGTGCAGTTTCGTTAAAACCGTTAAATGATACGTTCATATAAAATTTCCTTTCTTAAATTAAAAAATTGTTGTTAGAATTTTCTTCTTTGCTCTTTACAAGCTGAGGTGTAAAATGCTTACTTTCAGCTTCAAGACAGTCACGTCTTAACTGCTCAAGTCCGTCAACATCAAGACTTTTGCAGATGTTTTCAACGCTTTTTACACTCAGCTCAGGTGATACAACTGCAGTCAGCTTCACAATCTCCTGCCTGAGGAAATTCTTGTATTTTTCTGCAATCTGCACATACTTTTCAAGGTCTTCTTTTTCTGCGAAGCTTTTTACCGTTCCTGCATTTTTCTGAGCAGGTACTGCAACAAAGGACCATTCGTAAGCATCTGTGGGATTTTTCAGAATGTGGTAACAATCTTTTCCTTTGATGTGTTCGCAGTGAGAATGCTTTACATCTTCTCCGCATACACTGCAGACAATTTCGCTCACAGCTACGTTTACGCTGACCTCTTTCTTGATGCCTGCACAAATCTCGTCAATGAGTGAACTGTTTTTCTCGCTTCTGAGCATATATGCACGTGCTTTAAGACGTGAGTGAGTGTCTTCTGTTTCGACCTCGGCAGAATAAATTCTTGCTACCTGATTTTCTGCTTTCATTTCATGGTTGAGAATACCTGTTTTGCCGACAAAAAGCTCGGCAAGTTTTTCCAGAGCATCTCTGTCAAAGCATTCAAAATCTCTGTCGATTTCATTGTCGCAGAGAATCACGTTGAATGCGAAAATATCTTTTTCTGTTAATTCAGTAAGAGAATATTTGTTGATTTTTGCAAGCTCTTCTTCGGTTAATGTAAAAAGTTCAATTGCATTGTCAAAGTTTTTCTTCATGCTTTTTCTACCTCCTTCTCGATTTTTTCAGCCTGAGCGTTGTAAAGCCTTGCCTTTGCTTCCTCAACTGCATCCTGAAGACAGATGTCACGCCATTTTACATCTGCTTCTGCAGTGAAGCCTTTCATTCTCAGGAAAGTGTTTGCAATTTTAAGTATGACAGGCTCAAGGATACCTCTGTAGTGTTCGAGTTCACTTGTGAGAATGTCAGCCTGCTGAGTAGACATTCTTTCTGTGGAAGACCATGCAAGTCCCAGCATAAAGGGAGGAAGTCCTGTTTTTGCCACAATCTGCTCAAGCATCTGGCGTACGGGAATTTCGCTGTCAAGTATCTGATTGTCAGCACCGATAGCCTTGATTTCTACATCGCCTACTGCAACAAAGTCATGAACAGTGCCGTTGGAGTTCATTGCTTTACTCCATTCGTTGGCAATCTGAACGGCTCTGTCTTTGGCGTAAGCCTTGTCAAGAGCGTCGTTTGAAGGCTTGTAGGTTACGGCGTATCTCACATTTCCCACACGGTCGAAGTTTGTGCCCACAGTATTGTAAATTTTAAGCAAAATTGAACTTACAAAGGGAAGCCCCTGAAGCATTGATGTACCCTCAATTCTGCCGGGAGCAGGGTTGAGAGAAGACATCATCAGCAAATCAGGACGTGGAGGCTTTGTATTTCCTGTCCCCGCAAGGTAAATTTCAACATCAAAACCGTTATCAGCACGTTTGAAAAGAATATCATCAAGGCAGGTGTTGTAAAGTGCACCGAAAGAGCCTGAAACTGTAGGGATAATTTCACCTACTGCTGTACCGTAAGTGAGAAGCTCGTCAAAATAAGTGGAAATGAAAGCTTCGATACCATGGGAAGTTCCGTTTACGGGAACACTTTTGAAAAACTTCGCCATTTCTTTTTCTGCATTTCTGTCGTTGCAGGCAATTTCAAAAGAACATACAAGGCGTACAAGCTTTTCAATGGCAGCGTCAATAATAGGTACAGAATTTCTCAACTCCAGATAAAGACGGATGCCCGCAGAAGACATGGGTGAAAAACTCTGGAAGGTATTCATAATACCTCTGCCTGATGAAGTCTGGACTTCTGCAACAGGTGAAACAGTCTGTTTCTTTGTAAAAAAATCTTTAAGACTCAAGTTTTACCTCCTTTCAGTTGAGAGAACAAAAAACTCATTTTCAGGTTTTGCAAGGACAGTTGAAACAAAATAGCGTATGTCATCCATAGCATGGTCGTTTTCCTTTCTGACAGAATCTTTAGAGGAAGACGAATCCCATCTGTAAAGAGAAAACTCACGTATCGAATCACGGCAAAGGGGAGAGAATTTGATTTTCTTCTGAAGTAAAGCGTCAGAAACAAGTCTTATTCCGTCTATGACCTGATTTTTTGCAGGAATTGCACGGTATTTGCCGTGACGGGTGATACATTGAATAAAGCTTGCCGCAGAGGGGTCGACGATAACACCCTCGATTTCTCTGCCTGAGGCTAATTTTTCCAGAGAAGAATAATGTTCTTCGTCAGTTTTCTGAAAACCCTCACGGCGTGACGAGTGATAATATTCGTTTATTCTGTACCATATACCGTCATGCTTTCCCCATAAACCGAAAGAGGAGGGGTTGACCGTGCCGTAGTCACAGGAGATATAATACTTTTCAAAGGTGTCACAAGGGGGAGAAATTACATGGTCTTTTTCATTGAACTGAGGATAGACAATTCCCTCAGCAGCAACCCATTTTCCTTCAACAAACCTTTCATAGAAAGTGCCCGAATAAAGCGAACGGTATCTTTCAATTACTTTTTTGGAAAGAGATGGGTTATCGCTCATGAGAAAATGGAGATGAAGACAGTTTTTTTGCTGAGCCTTTTCAATCCATTCCTTTTTGAACCAATGCTGAGGATTTTCAGGGTTGCAGTTGAACCAGAATTTAGCACCCTCAAGAGAGCATCGCGCAAGAGCCTGTTCAACAAATGAACGGGGCATAAGTGCAACCTCGTCAAAAAGCACACCGCCCAGAGTCATGCCCTGAATAAGTGATGCTGAGGCTTCATCTTTACCGCCGAACAAGAAAAATCTGTTTGTCCTTTTGCCGTAGGTTATAGTGATTTCGTTTCTTGACAGTTTTTCTTCGCAGGAAAAACCAAGTTGTCTGATTAGGGGGATAATAGGCGTAACAATGTTACGTCTGACAGACTGAACTGTTTTTCCGCATATTGCAAAGCTTGTGTCACTGAACGCAAAGAAAGACCAGGCAATAAAGGATATTGACATGCAAAGTGTTTTACCGCTTCTTACAGCACCGTCGCAGATAAGAGCGTCGTAATTACTGTAAGAAGATTCGGGATGCCACCAGGACAGAACAGTAAGCTGTTTTTTTGAGAAAGGAGAAAATGTGTTTTTACTCATTATTTTTTCCGTCCAGGGCCTTTGCAGATTTTCTTATGGCTTCGTAAAATGGCATTGACGAACTTTCATCACCGCTTTCGCAGATGACAGATAATTTTTCAAGTGCCTTGAGCCTGTCAAAAAATTTGATTTCAAGACCTCCGCCTTTTGGCTTTTTGATTTCAGAAATGTTGAAAAAATCCATGTTTTCAATTTCAAAATTTTCTTCCCTGTCTGCAAGAATAAGTCTGAGACAATCGGCAACAGAGCCGAAAGCAAGTCTTTTAAGACCTGAGATAATTTCTTTTTTCTCAGCATTCTGTGTGCTGAGGGAGCTGATTTCTTCCCTTATTTCTTTTCTTGCCATCAACTTCATCCCCGCTCTTTCGGGGCTTGCATATCCGCTTTTCGATGCCGCTTCACGGGCATTGGCGCACATTGCGAAGTAATGACAGAAAAGAAGTTCCTTTTTTGTGAGTTTTCCTTTTTTCATGTTTTGTCCTTTCGAAAATGATTTTGAGATTTTGTTCTCCCACATATAGGCGAAACTGAGGCAAAATTGGAGCGATTTTACTCCAATTTTTCAGAAAAAGGCTAAAAGTTCACAAAATGTTCACAATTAAGAGCGTATTCAGGCGTAAAATAAACTTAACCCCAAATAAAAAAGGAGGAATAATAGTGGAACCTGAAGGGTGTTATTTAATGAAAAACGGAATGAAAGGACTTAGTCGTATTTTTTATTAAGTATCGTTTCGGTATTTAATAAAGGATATGACATAACTCTTTTCGTTCCTGACGAAAGGAGTTATTTTTATGGAAGAAAAAGAATTTGAAGAATTGGAAGCATTGCTTGAGCAAAATAAATTTACCGTTCTTCATTCCTTGCTCAAAGAGATGAACCCTGTTGATATTGCGGATTTCCTGGGGTCAATTGATGAAAAGTACCTTGTGGTAACTTTCCGTATTCTGCCAAAGGATATTTCAGCAGATGTTTTCTCTTACATGGACTCGGACTCTCAGGAAAATATCGTGCGTTCAATTACAGACAGCGAGCTTCACAGACTTGTTGAAGACATGTACATTGACGATACTGTTGACTTCCTTGAAGACGTACCTGCAAACGTAGTAACGAGAGTTCTCAAAGCAACTGACCCGAAAACACGTGAAACAATCAACCGTTTCCTCAATTATGCAGAAGATACTGCAGGCAGTATCATGACAACGGAAATGGTTCAGCTTCACACACATCTCAATGCATCTGAAGCCATTGAGCAGATAAGAAAAACAGGCATAGATAAAGAAACTATCTACACCTGTTACTGTATTGATGAAAAAAGACATCTTGTAGGTATTCTTGACCTGAAAGATCTGCTCTTGTGTGAGCCTAATACAAAACTGACGGATATAATGGATGATGACAAGCAGATTATTTCCGTTACAACTCATGATGACCAGGAAACGGTAGCTGACTTAGCAAGAAAATACGACTTATTGAGCGTACCTGTTACAGACAGCGAAAACCGACTTGTCGGTATTATCACAATTGACGATATCGTTGATATCATCGAAGAAGAAAACACGGAAGACTTTGAAAAGATGGCTCTTCTCAGTCCTTCAGATGATACTTACCTGAAAACAGGCGTTTTCAAAATGTCAAAAAACAGAATTATCTGGCTTGTTATACTTATGATTTCGGCAACCCTTACTGCACAGATAATCAGCAAAAAAGAAATGCTCCTTGCAGATTTTGCATTCCTCATTTCGGCAATGCCCATGCTCATGGGTACAGGCGGTAATGCAGGAAGTCAGGTTTCAACTCTTATCATCCGTGGTCTTGCATTGGGTGAACTCAAAATACGTGATTATTTCAGGATTGTATTCAAGGAAATCAGAGTTGCTCTTTGCTGTGCAACAGTCCTTGCAGTCCTCAATTTCCTCAGACTCATGATTGTAGGCGGAGGAGATTATCTCCAGTATTTTGTGGTATCGGCAGCAATGTTCCTGACGGTTCTTATTGCAAACGTCATCGGTTGTACACTTCCCATACTTGCACGTCTTGTAAAGCTTGACCCGGCACTCATGGCAGGACCACTTCTTTCAACAATCGTTGACGCAGCAACACTTTCGATATATTTTGCAATCGCACAATTTGTTCTTATGAGATAAAAAAATCTCCTCTGTCATCCTTGAGCGTAAGCGAAGGATCTGAGGAGATTTTTATGTTTTATGTATTCAGAAATTAGTCAGCAATGATTTCGCCTTCAAGACCGGGTGTTGCAAATGCAGCGTTTGATTCGTCTGTGTCAATATGCATTGCAAGAGCGTAAGAGGGGCTTACTCTGCAGATAACATCGCCGAATGTAAGTGTTCTGCCTTCTGACTCGATTTTAACAGAAACAACCTGTTTGTCCTGAAGACCGTAAGCTTCAGCATCCTCGGGTGTGCAGTGGATGTGACGTTTTGCAACGATAACGCCTTCAGCAAGTTCAACTTCGCCTTTAGGTCCTACAAGCTTACAAGCGCCTGACTGAGCTGTGTCACCTGATTCACGGCAGGGAGCAGCAACGCCGATTGAACGAGCGTCTGATGCTGAAAGTTCAACCTGAGTAGCAGGACGTGTGGGGCCAAGGATAGAAACAGCAGGGAATGAGCCTTTAGGACCGATAACCTGAACTCTTTCTTCACAAGCAAACTGACCGGGCTGAGAAAGATCCTTTTTCTTTGTAAGCTCGTAACCTTCACCGAAAAGGATAGCAAGGTCTTCAGCACTTACGTGTACGTGACGAGCAGATGTTTCAACTAAAACTAACTTTTTCATATCTGAAAATCCTCCTAAAATTTATTACTGCAATATTATACTACTAAGATTGAATTTTTTCAATATTATTGATGAAATTTGTTTCATTATGTGATATAATAAATTTCAACGAAAAATCCTCTCTGTCAAAGCACAACGATAAATTAATAATTTATCTGCATATTTATTATCATATCGTAGGGGAGGCGTTCCGCCTCCCGCAAGGTTTCATAAAAAATTATTCGGGACGGGAAACCCGTCCCCTACGGTGTTGCCATTGGTATCATTATAAATTTGCGTCGCAGAC
>JAFXFI010000022.1 GCA_017520635.1 Clostridia bacterium | reverse complement strand
GTTTTGTGTGATTTGCACGACCATTCTTGAAAAACGGCTCAAAAATTTCGCGCGCTATTTTAAGTTGTTGCTGGAGTTATGATAAGAGCAGAGGGGAAAGTGTTCACACGACACCGATTTTTACCCGTTTTTGTTTCTTTGCAGAGATATCAGAGCATGAATAGTGAAGAAGTGAGTTTCAAATCCGTTCTTAAGCATCGCTTCAGCGGTGTTTTTGTGTTTTTTACAAAAAAATTGCGGAGATGTTTTTAATCAAACATCCCCGCTTTTCTTTTAAATATTCAAAAACTCTTTGAAATCCTTTATGTACTTTGTTGCCTTTTCTTTATTATCTGCCTCTGCGAAAATTCTGAGAAGAGGTTCTGTGCCTGAGAAACGGCAGATGACGAAGCTTCCGTCCTCAAAATAAACCTTACACCCGTCTTCATAGTTTACTTTTTCAATCACACTTTCAAATGACGGTAATTTTTTATCTTCAAAAACAATTTTTTCGATTACAGGCTTGTAATCAGGTGCGAAGCGAAGGTTATCTTCAACCATTTCATAATGTCCGAATTCTGCTTCAAGCTCATCCATAATTTCTGCAGGGCTTTTTCCGATTACGCTGACCATTTCTGCAAAAAGTGATGCTGCATATACAGAGTCTTTACCGTGAATATGTCCTCTTACTGTAAGACCGCCTGAACTTTCACCGCCAAGAACTGCATCAACTTCGTCAATCTTTGATGAAATGTATTTAAACCCTACAGGTACTTCGTAACATTTTTCACCGAAGCTTTCTGCAATTTTATCAAGCATGTGGGTTGTGGCAAGGTTTCTGACAACAGGTCCTTTCCAGTCTTTATACTTTACAAGATAATAGTAAAGCATGCAGAGAATTTCGTTGGCATCAATGTATCTGCCTGTTTTGTCAATAACACCCAGTCTGTCACCGTCACCGTCCATTGCAATACCCATATCATAAGAGCCTTTTACAACAGAATGACGGAGCATACTGAGAGTTTCTTCTGTAGGCGCAGGCATTCTTCCGCCGAAATATGCATCCTTGTTATCGTTTATCGCATCAATTGTACAGCGTGCTGTATAGAAAATAACGTGAAGAGGATATGCACCTGAGCCGTGCATTGTATCAAAAAGAACACGAAGTCCCCTTTCTCTCAACGCATCCATATCAAGAAGACCGATAATATCATCAAGGAAGTCATTGAACGGATTTTTTCTGTAAACAATTTTGCCCGACGCTACTGCATTATCAAAATCTTCAAAAGAAACCTCTTTTATTTCTTCAATAAGCTTTTCAAGCTTTTCCGTTGTTTCAAGAGGTGCATCTCTGCCCTCATCAACAATAAGCTTAATTCCGTTGTAATTGGCAGGGTTGTGGCTTGCAGTAATTTCTATACCGTAATGAAGACCTTCCTTCATTACTGTGTGCATAATAAGAGGTGTGGGTGCTGAACGGTTTAAGAACCATACTTCCATTCCGCCTGCAGATAATGTTTCTGCAACCCATTTTGCTGCGTTTTCTGAAAGAAAACGTCTGTCGTAACCGACAATCACAGGCTTATCCGTTTTATTTTCTGCACGTGCAAGTTCCAGAACACCTGCTGCTACACGACGGATATTTGCCTCAATAAAATCTTCTCCGATAACGGCTCTCCAACCGCCTGTACCGAATTTAATCATGTGTATCGCCCCCGGGATTTTCTTTTTGAAATGTTATTTTAGCATAATAAAATCACTTTATCAAGATAAATCGCTAAATTTCTTCAAATTTTTTCAACGAAAAATCTCACCGGCCTGCTGATGCAGACATTTACCTTTGCATTTCAAGGGGAGGTTCAAATCAGACCACTGATAATTTATACGTGTATTCCAATTAACATTCGTAGGGCTTAGCATCTTCGACTAGCCGTTTGGAAATTCAGATAATAAATAAAAGATGATAGATAAAAGATAATAATGTCGGGTCTGCGACGCTGATTTATATCGCGCCGAAGAAAGTATCGTAGGGCAGGGCCTTGGTCATGCCATCAGGTTCATCATATTTTCACGGCGAGAGCAAGCCCTCGCCCTACGTTGTTAATTCGGATTAGATTGTTAAATTATCACAGATTTGAAACTCACTTCTTTACTATTTACTATTACTTATTACTCTCCAAAAATTCGAGTAAACAAGAGAAAAGTGAAGAGTGAAAGGGTAATAGTGAAAAAGTAAAAATCCCCGTATCTTGAGATACGAGGATTTTTGGTGGGTGAGGGTGGATTCGAACCACCGAAGTCACTGACGACAGATTTACAGTCTGTTCCCTTTGGCCACTCGGGAACTCACCCACATATTTGATTTTGGGCATAAAAGTGGAGCTGGTGGACGGACTCGAACCCCCGACCTGCTGATTACAAATCAGCTGCTCTACCAACTGAGCTACACCAGCAACTTCAACGCTCGATTAATATACCATACTTTTTCGAGAATGTCAACACTTTTTTGCAAATTTTTTTGATTTTTTCAAAAAATTTTTATTCAGCGAAAAATGCGACTTCTTCAAAGGTTTTTCTCACTTTATTCCTGAGCCTGTCACTTGCGGCATAACCTACTGCAATGACAAGTTTTATTTTCTTTCCTTTGGGTAAGTTGAGAGCCTTTATAATTTTTTTGTCATCGAACATTCCCAGAATACAGGTTGAAAGTCCCTGAGCAGTTGCTTCGTAGCAGATATGTGATGTTGCAATGCCGATATCAATTTCCTGAAACGCAGTTTCCTGAAGAACAGAACCTACCTTTGCTGTAAAATTTGCTTTTTCCTGACAGACAATAATAAATGCACCTGCTTTTTCAGCAAATTTATTCATACCGATTTTCTGAACAGACTTTGCAATTTCGGGAAGAAGATCTTTTTTGTTGACAACAACAAAGCTCCACGGCTGAGAATTACATGCTGACGGTGCAAGACGTGCAGCTTCAATGCAGTTTACAAGCTTTTCCTTTTCAACTTCCTTTTCAAGAAAGTGACGGCAGCTTTCTCTTTTATTTACTAAATCAAGAAACATAATTATCACCTCATAATTATTATATCTTCATTACGTTTATATGTCAAATAAAGGTAAATAATATTCAGGATAAAAACTTGCGGAGGATTTATGAAACGACCGTTTATTGTGTTATACGCTATGATTTTTCTTTTTGTGTCTTTGCCTGTGAGGATGGCTTATCTTGTTTTCAATACGAATGAATTTCCTGCTGTTACAAATTCAATACGGAGTATTGTTGTGTCAGAACTGAGAGGTGAGATTTATGACTGCAGCATGAAACCTCTTGTAAACAGAAAACTTCAAAAGACCGTTGTTGCAATGCCTTATAAAAAATCTGCAAAAGTTTTGAAAGATTATCTTGAAGAGGAAGAATACAAATCTTTACTTTGCAGTATTGATAACGAAGAACCGTTTATGTGTGTATGCGATTATGAAAAAGAAAATGATTTTATAAAAGTCTGCGAAAGGGCTGAGCGTTACACAGATGACGGCTTTTGCTGTCATGTAATAGGCTATATAAATCAGTCGGATAACGAGGGGGTGTACGGAATTGAAAAAAGTTATGATACACTTCTTAAATCTGAAAAAAGACAGCTTCTCTTTAAGTATAATACAACTGCATTGAATAAAATGCTGGCAGGAGGAGAATGCGGCTTTGTCTCCGAAAATTATTATTCCCAAAAGGGTGTCAGACTGACAATTGATGCTGATATCCAAAGAATTGCAGAAAATGCTATGAGACTTTACGAAACGGAGAAAGGTGCTTGTGTGGTGCTTGATTCAAAAAACGGCGAAATCAGGGCTATGGCAAGTTTTCCGCGGTTTAATCAGAATAATGTGGCATTGTCCTTGAATGATGAAAATTCACCTTTTATGAACCGCGCAGTGAGTGCATACAGTGTAGGGTCTGTTTTTAAATATGTTGTGGCCATGGCTGCTATAGAAGCGAATGAAGAAAATTTTGAAAGCTACTGTACCGGCAGTCTTAAAATAGGCAGAACAACTTTTGCCTGTTCAAATTCGGTTGCTCACGGAAGTGTTAATCTGAGCAAGGCGTTTGCATATTCCTGTAACACTTATTTTATACGTCTTGCTTTGAAAATCGGACGTGACAGAATTCTGAAAGCTGCTGAAAATCTGGGATTCGGAAAGAGCTTTTATCTGTCAGACGGAATATATCCCGATAAAGGTAAGCTTCCGTCAACGGAAGAAATAACAACTGACGGTGCACTTGCCAATATTTCATTCGGACAGGGAAATCTTCTTGCAACACCTTTGCAGATAGCATCATGCTATTCTGCGGCGGTCAACGGAGGAGAGTATATTTCTCCGAAGCTTGTCATATCAACAGTAAACTCTGACGGTACAGAAAATGCGATAAAAGAAAAAGGTTACAGATACAGGGCTTTTTCAGAACGGGAAGCAGAAAAAATGAAAGATCTTCTGATTAATAATTTCAATGAAGGAACATGCGTAGATGCAAAACCTCATAACTGTGTTGCAGGGGGTAAAACCTCAACTGCACAGACAGGATGGATTGACGAAAAGGGTGAGGAAATTCTCCATTCGTGGTTTGCAGGATTTGCAGAAACAGGAAATGAAGTTTACACAATTGTTGTTTTCAAAGAAAACGGAGTCAGCGGTTCTCAGGACTGCGGACCTGTGTTTAAAGAGATTTCACAGAGGCTGGCTGAAATAAAGTGTGAATAATTAAAAAATCTTTTATCAGTACTGTTGACAAATTTTTGTAATATGATAAAATGTAAGAAATATATATTGAAAGGTCTGATGATTTAAAATGGACGACCATCCTATATGGCCGCTAATTTTACAGGTTGTACTGATTTTCCTTAATGCAGTTTTTGCAAGTGCGGAGATTGCGGTAATCTCTTTTAATTCAAATAAGCTTGCTCAGATGGCTAAAGACGGCAACAAGAAAGCAAAGCGTTTGATTAAACTTACCGACCCGCCTGCAAAGTTTTTAGCAACAATTCAGGTTGCAATTACACTTTCGGGATTTTTAGGAAGTGCGTTTGCTGCTGACAACTTTTCGGAAGTAATCGTAGAATGGGCAAAACAGTTCAATCTTCCACTTTCAGATAGAGCATTGGACACAATTGCTGTTGTCCTGATAACAGTCATTCTGTCTTATTTCACACTTGTTTTCGGTGAGCTTGTACCGAAACGTCTTGCTATGAAAAAGACTGAAAAAATGGCTCTCGGTGTTTCGGGACTTATGGGTGTGTGTGCTAAAATTTTTGCACCTATTGTATGGGTTCTTACAAAGTCAACAAATGTTATTCTCCGCCTTTTCGGCATTGACCCCAACTCAGAGGATAACGAGGTTACTGAGGAAGAAATCCGTCTTATGGTTGATGCAGGTACGGAAACCGGTGCTATCGACCTTGATGAACAGGAAATTATTACAAACGTTTTTGAGTTTGACAACATCACAGCAGGTGAGGTTGCAACACACAGAACGGATATTTCTTTCCTGTGGAGTGAAGAAACGGAAGAAGAATGGGAAGAAACAATTTTTTCAAGCCGTCATTCTCTCTATCCCGTATGTGAAGAAAGCGTTGATAATGTTATCGGTGTTCTCAATACAAAGGACTATTTCCGTCTCAGAGATAAATCACGTGAAAACGTAATGAAAGAGGCTGTACGTCCTGCATATTTTGTTCCCGAAAGTGTAAGGGCTGACGTTCTTTTTGAAAGAATGAAGCACTCGCGTGACCATTTCGCAGTTGTTCTTGACGAATACGGCGGAATGACTGGTATCGTTACTATCAATGACCTTCTTGAAGAATTAGTCGGCGATATTGATGACGAGTTTGAAGAAAAGCCTGAAGAAGAAATTATCAAAATTGACTCTGAAACATGGATGATCGGCGGTGAAGCCGAGGTTGAGGATGTTGAAAAGGCTCTCGGTATTGATATTGATGATGAATACGATAATGATACATTCGGCGGATATGTTTTCGGTGTTCTCGGCACAATCCCCGAAGACGGAACACAGGTTGAAGTTCAGTCACAGGGGCTTAACATAAAGGTTACAGAAATTGCAGAACACAGAATTGTAAAAACCCTTGTATGCTTTATAGATCCTCCGAAATCAGAAGAAGACGAGGATGAAGATTAATCTGAATACGGTCGGTACAGTAAATTTTTTGCTGTACCGATTTTTTTGCAATAATAACTTGTCAGATTAATTAATATAATGTAAAATATAGTGTAGTAAAATAAAGGAGTTTTGAAAATGCAGAGAATAGCAAAATTTGAAAAGGTAAGCTTTGACGAATTCAGAAAAGCTTTTGACTTACCTGAAAACGAAATAAAGGAAATTTATGATAATATTAAAATTCCTGTCCGTGCAACGGAAGGCTCTGCAGGATATGATTTCTCTACTCCCGTTGATTTTGAATTGAAATCAGGGGAAACCGTGAAAATCCCTACAGGAATAAGGGCGAGAATTGACAACGGCTGGGTGCTTGCAGTATTTCCGAGAAGCGGTCTTGGCTTCAAATTCAGACTTCAGCTTGACAATACCGTGGGAATTATTGATGCTGACTATTATAATTCTGATAACGAAGGTCATATATTTATAAAAGTCACAAATTGTTCTTTTGAAGATAAAATTGTTTCAGTTAAAGCAGGTAACGGTTTTGCTCAGGGAATTTTTCTTCCTTTCGGAATTACGGAAGATGATAATGTAACAGACGTAAGAAACGGCGGTTTCGGAAGTACAGACAAGAAATAAGGTGAAAAGAATGTATCTCGGTATTGATATCGGCGGTACAAAATGTGCCGTTGTTCTTGGAAATGAAAAAGGTGAAATTCTCAGAAAAGTCCGTTTTGAAACCATGGATAAGGACAGTACAATTGAAAAGCTTATTGAAATTGCACGTGAAATGGGTGAATTTCAGTCAATAGGAATCAGCTGCGGAGGTCCTCTTGATTCCAAAAAGGGAGTGATTATGTCACCGCCTAATCTTGTGGGCTGGGATAATGTTCCTGTCTGCGAAATACTTAAAAATGAATTTCCCGTGCCTGTTTATCTTTGCAATGATGCCAATGCATGTGCACTTGCCGAGTGGAAATTCGGTGCAGGTAAAGGCACACAGAATATGATTTTCCTTACCTTCGGCACAGGTCTGGGTGCCGGACTTATACTTGACGGAAAGCTTTACAGCGGTACAAATGATATGGCAGGTGAAGTAGGTCACATCAGACTTGAAAGCTTCGGTCCTGTGGGATACGGCAAAAAGGGTTCGTTCGAAGGCTTCTGTTCAGGCGGAGGTATTGCACAGCTTGGAAAAGAACTTGCTCTCGAAAAGCTTCAGATGGGTGAAAGCACTTCTTTCTGCAAAAACAAGGAAGAGCTTGAAAATATAACTGCAAAAGAGATTGCTGAATGTGCTGCCCAAGGTGATGAAACTGCAAAGAAAGTCTACGAAATATGCGGAAGACAGCTTGGCAGAGGTCTCAGCGTGTTAGTTGATATTTTAAATCCTGAGAGAATTATTATCGGTTCAATTTTTCAGCGTAGTGAACAGCTTCTCCGTGAATATATGGAAGAAACACTGAAAGCAGAAAGTCTCAGTCTTGCAAGAAATGTTTGTGAAATTGTTCCGGCAGAGCTTGAAGAAAATTTAGGTGATATTGCAGCTCTCAGTGTTGCAATGTGCAATTAAAAGGGAGTAATTTATGGAAATTTCAGATATTATCTTCTATGTGGCGGAGGTTATCGGACTTATTGCTTTTGCAGTTTCAGGTGCAATGATAGCCATTGACAGAAAGCTTGATCTTTTCGGAGTTGTGTTTATAACGTTTGTAAACTCTTTCGGCGGCGGACTTATGAGGGATATCCTCATCGGAGAAATACCTCCGAAAATGTTTTATAACTATGAATATCTTATTTATGTTGCAATTTGTGCAGTTACTGTAATTGTGGTAGTTTCAATTCTTAAAGAAAGATTTTTCAGAAACAGAGCTGCCATTGATAAAGTTATCAACATTTTTGACGCGGTAGGTCTTGGAGCTTTTGCGATTGTTGGTGTTAAATCAGGTCTGAATGCAGGCTTCGGTGATAATGTTTTCTTCTGTGTATTTCTTGGTATGACAACAGGTATCGGTGGCGGTATATTGAGAGACTTGCTCAGCCATGCCAAACCCCTTGTGCTTGTAAAACAGATTTACGCTCTTGCAGCCATAATAGGCGGACTTCTTTTCTATTATCTTGATAAGATGGATGTGAACTATACAGTCTCACTTGTAGCTTCAGTTTTACTTGTGGTACTTATCAGAATGTTAGCGGCATATTTCAGATGGGATTTACCCAAAGTAAACGTTGAGGTGTCTGATGGAAATAATCAAAAGCATAAATGACAGTATAAATTCAGTTGTATGGGGTGTACCCATGCTCATTCTCATAATCGGCACGGGAATTTATTTTTCATGCCGACTGGGATTTTTTCAGCTCACACGCTTTAAGCATGTGCTTCAGATGACAATTTTTTCTGCTTTCAGAAAGAATAAGAAAGAAAAGTCAGAAAACGGAAAATCAATTTCACAGTTTCAGGCAATGTCAACTGCACTTGCTGCAACAATCGGCACAGGTAACATTGCAGGTGTTGCAACTGCCCTGACAATAGGCGGTCCCGGTGCAGTTTTCTGGATGTGGGTTTCGGCTTTTTTCGGAATGATGACCTCTTTTGCCGAAAATGTTCTCGGTGTCTATTACCGTAAGAAAAACAAGGACGGTGAATGGGCAGGAGGAGCGATGTATTATATAAGCGAAGGTCTGAAAGAGAAAAAAATCGTAAAGCATTTTGCAAAGCCTCTGTCTGTGTTGTTTGCACTTTTCTGCGCATTGGCATCTTTCGGTATAGGAAACATGTCGCAGGTTAATGCAATAGCCGTGTCTCTTGAAAATTCTTTTAATATACCGCCCTTGGCAGTGGGTATAGTTATTGCAGTAATTGTTGGTTTTATATTGCTTGGCGGTGTAAAAAGAATAGGTGCTGTTGCAGAAAAAATCGTTCCTTTCATGGCAATTATTTACATAATACTCACTTTAAGTGTAGTTGTGATTAACATTGAGAGTATACCATCTGTGTTTTCTTCTATTTTCAGAAATGCTTTCGGACTTTCTGCAATCGGTGGAGGAGTAAGCGGTGCAGTTGTGAAAAATGCGATTACCATGGGCTTCAAAAGAGGCGTATTTTCAAACGAAGCAGGTCTCGGCTCAGCCGTAATCGTCAACTCTGTTTCTGATGTAAAAGAACCTGTCGGGCAGGGGATGTGGGGCGTTTTTGAAGTGTTCTTTGACACTATAGTTGTCTGTACTCTTACAGCTTTTACAGTGCTTTCAACAGGAGTTCTCGAGACAAGTAAACTTGAAGGTTCAGCTCTTGTAGGCGAAGCTTTTGCAGGTGTTTTCGGAAATGTTGCAGGAATGATACTTGCAGTTTCAATTACTCTCTTTGCTTTTACTACAATTCTCGGCTGGTCATTTTACGGAACAAAAAGTGTGGAATATCTTTTCGGTAAAAAAGCAACCGTAATATACAAAATTGTATTTTCTCTGTTTATTGTTGCAGGTGCTGCAATGAATCTTTCCCTTGTGTGGGAAATTTCCGACACACTCAATGCACTTATGGCAATTCCCAACCTTATGGGTGTACTTCTTCTGTCAGGTCAGGTTGTGAAAATCACAAGGAACTATATCGACAGAAAAATTAAAGATAAAAAAATTGAGCCGATACTTTCGGCAGATATTGAAATTCAGTTTGAACAGGAAGGACGTTAAAAATGTTTTTTCATGAAAAGACCTATGACATTGATGAACTTGTCAGACATAATATGCATATTCACTCAACATTTTCAGGCTGTGCAAAGCCTGAAATGACGGTGAGTAATATAATAAAAACTGCAAAGGAAGCGGGACTTTCGCTTATTGCTATTACAAACCACGACGGTGCTTCAAAAAAGAATGAGCTTGCAAAAGAGAGAAAGATTATTCTTGAAGAAATCGGTGATGAAAAGGATATAAAAATCCTTGTGGGCGGTGAGCTTTCCTGCACAGGTATCGGGAAATTTCTCAATGATGAGGAGTGCGATTTGCAGATGGATTATAAGCTTTACACTCTCAATCATTTTCATGTATCCTGCTGGGATCAGCCCGAGGATAAATCACCCAGAGGTTATGCAGTTCAGATGCTTAAAATGGCAGAAAGTGTAATTGAAATGAGAAAGGCGGACTGTTTTGCTCATCCTTTCATGGCAGGATATATCAAATGCTTTGAAGACAAAACACTTGTCACAAACGAATATACCGATAACGAACTTGGCGATATAATGGAAAAGGCAAATAAAAAGGAAATTGCATGGGAGCTTAACACAAGTGCAGTTTTAGGAAATCCTGAATTTTATCACCGCTATTTTCAGATTGGTAAAGAAGTGGGATGCGTTTTCAATGTAGGTACAGATGCTCATAAACTCTGCAACGTAAACAGCCGTCAGTTTGCAGATGAGCTGAAAAGAATTCTTTATTGATAAGTATTTTAAAAGTCTTACGGATATTAAATGTCCGTAAGACTTTTTTCTTTCACCCACAATATGACAAAATGTTTTGAGAGATAAGGGTATAATGGTTGTTGTTAAATTATAATTTGCACGGCAAATTAATTAATGCAAAATGCAGAGTGCAGAATGTCGGGTCTGCGACGCAATTATATAATGATACAAATGGTAAAATCGTAGGGGACGGGTCTCCCGTCCCGAATAAAATTTCATCAAACCTTGCGGGAGGCGGAACGCCTCCCCTACGATATGACAATAAATATACAGATAAATTATAATTTATCAGGGGGTGATTTTCCTGCAACAAATAATATATGTCGATGTACTTGTAATTCTCAACCTGATAATAACCTTCCTTCTTCTTTCGGCAACGGAATTTTTCCTCAGAGAAAAAGCTTACGGGTGGCGTCTTTTTCTCGGTGCATTGGCAGGAGGCATTTATTCCTTGCAGGTTTTTCTTCCTGAAATGGGAATGATTCTCAACATACTTTCACGTCTTATTGCAGCTGTGATTATCACCTACATATCATTCGGCTTTAAAACATACAAACGCTTTCTTAAAACATTATCTGTATTTTTGCTGATAACATTTGCTTTTGCAGGTGTAATGATAGGTCTTTGGATGATTTTCAGACCGTCGGGAATGCTCATTAACAATTCAACCGTTTATTTCGGCATAAGTCTGCCTGTGCTTATTGTGTCAACTGCAGTATGCTATGTCCTTGTCAGAGTGATTTTCCGTATAATACTTAAAAATAAACCTCAGCAATCAATTTTTGATTTCACTCTTGAAATTGACGGCAAAAAGCTTCAGGGCAGGGCAATGCTTGATACGGGAAACATTCTTGCAGAGAGCTTTTCGGGATATCCTGTAGTTGTGTGTACTTATGATTTTCTCAAAGACATTTTTCCTTGCAATTCTGAAAGCTTTTTCAAAGGAGAAGTAACTGCTCTTGGTGAAATAGAAGATGAAAACTGGAAAAGGAAAGTAAGGCTTGTTTCTTTTTCTACTGTAACTGAGACAGGTACAATGCCCTCTTTTCGTCCTGACAGACTGATTGTTAAAAACTCTTTTGAAACAGACAAGGTTTTTGTGGCGGTAATCGGCCGTAAAAAATATATAAACGAAAGTTTTGACATGCTTTTAAATCCCAATTTATTCTGAAAGGAATGGTAAGAAATGCTGAGAATATTATGGTTTCTCAAACAAAAACTGTATCTGATAATTGAAAAACTTGAATATAAATTTATGCCGCAGGAAATCCATTACATCAACGGCCCTGAAACTCTGCCACCGCCTCTTACAAAGGAAGAGGAAAAGGAAATAATGGACAGAATTGAAAGAGGGGACGACAGTGCAAGAGAGCCCCTTATTGTTCATAACCTGCGGCTTGTGGTGTATATCGCTAAAAAGTTTGAAAATTCGGGTGTTCCTACGGAGGATTTAATCTCAATCGGAACGATAGGTCTTATAAAAGCGGTGAATACTTTTTGTCCGTCAAGAAATATAAAGCTTGCAACTTATGCCTCGCGATGCGTTGAAAATGAAATTCTCATGTATCTCAGAAAAACAAATGTCCTTAAAACGGAGGTATCAATTGATGAGCCTCTTAATGTGGATTGGGACGGAAATGAGCTTCTTCTTTCTGATGTTCTCGGTAGTGAGGGAGATACTGTCGGTCAGCCTATAGAAAAGGAAGATGAGCTGAGACTTCTACATTCTCTTATTGATTCTCTGGGAGAAAGAGAAAGGACAATTATGAAGATGCGTTTCGGTATCGGAATGCCTCATGAGCACACTCAGAAAGAGGTTGCTGACATCCTCGGAATTTCTCAGAGTTATATTTCAAGATTAGAAAAAAGGATTATTGAAAAAATAAAAAGGGAAATGGAAAAAGTCTCTTAATTTTTTGTAAATACCCTTGATTTTTTTCTTTTTAGTGATATGATATTATAGTATGAAATATTGGTCGAAAAAGAGAGAAAAATATGGTATTTTCAAGTCTTCTTTTCCTTTGCATATTTTTTCCCGCGGTTCTGATTTTATATCATTTATGTCCGTTCTTAAAAGGAAAAAATGCAATACTTCTGCTTGCAAGCCTTGTGTTTTATGCATGGGGTGAGCCGAAGTGGATAGTTGTAATGCTTTTAACAACATTTATAGATTACTTAGCCGGTGTCGTAATCGGCAAAGCAAAGAGTAACGGTGTACGTAAACTTGCTCTTGCTTTGTCGGTTGTGGTGACTCTCGGCTTTCTTGTCGTGTTCAAATATCTCAATTTCTTCACAGCAAACCTGAATTTAATATTACCTTTTGATATACCCGAGACAAACCTTGTTCTGCCTATCGGTATTTCTTTCTATACCTTCCAGGCACTGAGCTATGTCATTGACGTTTACAGAAAAGATGTGGATTATCAGAAGAATTATTTCAATCTCCTTCTTTATGTCAGCATGTTCCCTCAGCTTATTGCAGGACCTATTGTCAGGTACGTTGACGTGGCAAATGAAATTGCTTTCAGAAAGGTTCATTTTACTGATTTCTCAGACGGTATTACAAAATTCCTTATCGGTCTTACAAAGAAAGCAGTTTTTGCGAATTTCGTAGGTAAGCTTGCAGAAAATTATCTTGCAGGGGATATGGAAAGCCTGACTCTTTTAGGTGCATGGATCGGAATTGTTGCCTATTTCTTCCAGATTTATTTTGACTTCTCAGGCTATTCTGATATGGCAATAGGCATCGGCAGAATGTTGGGATTCAATTTCAGAGAAAACTTCAATTATCCTTATGTTTCTCTGTCAATTACTGATTTCTGGAGAAGATGGCACATGTCTCTGAGCAGCTTCTTCAGGGATTACGTTTACATTCCCTTGGGCGGTAACAGACGTTTTCAGCTGAGAAATATGTTTGTTGTATGGCTTCTTACGGGCTTCTGGCACGGAGCAAGCTGGAACTTTGTGCTCTGGGGACTTTACTACTTTGTAATGCTCATGCTTGAAAAATATGTATACGGCAAGGCGCTTGAAAAGCTGCCGAAAATATTCAGACATATTTATTCAATTTTTATCGTCATTATCGGTTGGGTATTCTTCTATTTCGAGGATATGTCATCAATGGGAAAAATGTTCGGAACAATGTTCGGAATAAACGATTTTGCATTGTATTCACCCGCTGATATTACTACTCTTACAAATAACATTTTCCTTCTCGGAATATGTGTGATTGCAGTTACACCTTTCATGAAAAATATTTCATCAGGTGTTTACAGAAGGCTCGAAAAAACACCAAACGGTGTTATTGTTAACGGAGTAATGACCTTTGCTTTCCAGGCTGCAGTGCTTGTTCTTTGTGCTGCATGTCTTGTGGGCTCAACCTACAATCCGTTCTTGTACTTCAGATTTTAGGAGGTGTGGAGAATGGACAGAGAAAGACGTATTTATAAAAAGCTTTTTGCCGTGCTGAGTTCACTGTTTTTTGTGGTTATTCTTGCATTTTTCGGTGTTATCAGCTTCCTTGATGTTGATGCAACCGTATCTGAAAGCGAAAACAGAAAGCTGGCAGAAAAGCCTGAATTTTCATTTTCAGCACTTTTTGGGGGCACATACACTCAGGACTTTGAAAACTATTATTCCGATACTTTCCCCATGAGGGAAGAGTTTATGCAGCTGAGTAATAAAATTACATCTTTCCTTACAAGGTTCGGAGGTAAGGAAGATAATGTCATTATCAGTTACGATAAGCAGGATTCAGATTTTGTGGGTGAAGGTGTTGAGCTGACAACAGAAAAAAGCGAAAACGAAAACGAAACGGAAAATCAGGAAACAGAAAAAGTGACTGAAAAGGCTACAAAGAAGCCTGAAAAAACAACCAAGAAAAAGACTGAAGATAAAGGCTCTGTAAAAGGCTCAATTCTCATAAGCGGGAAACGTGCTCTGGAAATTTTCACAGGCAGTGCTTCAATGAGCAAATCCTATGCATCTCTTGTGAATAAAACAGCATCGTCAATGCCCGGTAATGTTAAATTTTATAACATGCTTGTGCCTACTGCTGCAGAGTTTTACAGCGGTGAGACATATTCCTCAGGTGTTCATTCCCAGAAGAATATCATCAAATCATCTTATTCTCAGATGAACAAAAATATTGTCACAGTAGATGCGTATTCACGTCTTGAAAAAGAAACGAAAGAATACATCTATTTCAGAACAGACCATCATTGGACAGCAAGAGGAGCATATCTGGGCTATCTTGCTTTCTGTGAGGCTTCAGGAAATGAGCCTGTTCCCATAGACGAGCTTGAAACAGGCAAAATCAAAGATTTCGTCGGAAGTCTTTACAATGCATCAAACGCTGATGTGCTTAAAAAGAACCCCGACTATGTAGAATATTTCAAAACACGTGTTGATGTTGATG
This sequence comes from Clostridia bacterium, assembly GCA_017520635.1. Classification (GTDB taxonomy): domain Bacteria; phylum Bacillota; class Clostridia; order Oscillospirales; family Acutalibacteraceae; genus SIG575. The sequence goes on along the minus strand of JAFXFI010000022.1, from coordinate 4,932 downwards.
CTCAGGTTTATTCTGACAGCAGAATGCAGAACGGACAGAAGGTGTTTGTGGTTGCACGTGCTGTAAATTCAGATAACAAATATCTTGCCTTCATCGGTGGTGACCAGCCTCTTGAAAGGATTGTTACAAGCAACAAAAACGGCAAAAAAATCCTCGTTATCAAGGAGTCTTACGGCAATGCACTTGTACCTTTCCTCTGCGATAACTATGAAGAGGTTTATGTCGTTGACCCGAGAAAAACAAATTTTGACCTTTCTTCTTTTGTGGAAAATCAGTCAATAGGTGAAGTGCTGATGATTAACTATGCCTTCGCAATGTCAAATGAAACCTACAAAAATGCACTTATCAGTATGTTAAAATAGTAGATTAGGAAGTATCAGTTATGCAGTTTATTGCTCTTGACCTTGAATGGAACAACGTTTACGGTAAAAAAATTCACGGTTTTTTCAATGAAATAATAGAATTCGGTGCCGTAAAGGTTGATGAAAAGGGCGACATTTACGATGAGTTCACATGCCTTATAAACACTCAGGTTGGCAAAAAACTCCGTGCCAATACGAAAGAGCTTACCCACATCACAAATGACGAAATCAAAACAGGCGTTCTTTTTCCTCAGGCTGTTTCCAATTTCAAAAAGTGGATAGGTAAGGAAGAAAGCGTAATTATGACATGGGGTGACGGTGACGTCCGTGTGCTTATTGATAACTGCAAATATTTCGGTTGCGGAGATACAATTCCTTTCCTTGAAAATTACATGGACCTGCAGAGATATTTTCAGCGTCTTAAGGGTACGTCAAAATCTCAGCAGATAGGGCTGTCAGCAGCAGCGGAAATGGTTGGAATAAGTGACGACGGTTACTCTCTGCACAGAGCACTTGACGACAGTAAAATTACTGCAAAATGCTTTGCGAAAATCAGAGAAGATATAATCATCAAGGAATATATCAAAGAATGCAACGAGGATTTCTATTCAAGAATTATTTTCAAGAATAAGGTTATCAGTTCACTTAAAAATCCTCTTGTTGATAAAACACATCTTAACTGTACCTGTGAGGGCTGCGGAAAACCCTGTGAAGCACTTACAAAGTGGAAATATTCAAATCAGTATTTCAGAGCGCAGTATTACTGCGCAGACTGTGATGTGAAATATCAGGTCAATGTGAGATTCAGAAAGCTTTATGACAGAACGGAAATACGCAAAATTGTCAGAGTCATTGAGGAAGAAATTCAGGAGGAAGCGTAAATGAGCTTTAAATTCCGTGAAAACACAGATGAAAGGATTTACAATTGCCGTGAAAGCTGTGAAATGTACCTTTACAGAAATGTAAGCGAAGAAGAATACAGAAACTATATTCTGTCTCTTGAAGAAAAAGGCTATGAAATTCTCAGTGAAAACACATTTTCAGGTAACTTCTATACTGCCCTTAAAGGTGAAAAAGATTTGAGTGTATATTTCACATCCTGCGACAAAACACTCCGTCTTACCGTGGCAGATGACGGACGTTTCCCTGATTTTGAAAAGAAAGAAACTGAGAGAAAAATAAATCCCTGTTTCTATGTTTTTGAAAATGACCATACATATATTGACTGCGGAATGTGTCTTATCACTCAGCTTTCAGACGGAAGCTTCTTCCTTGTAGACAGCGGTCATTATCTTCAGTTTAACGATAACGACAGAATTTACAATTTCATGCGAGAAAGAACACCTGAGGGTGAAAAGATTGTTGTCAGCGGATGGCTTGTAACACATGCTCATTCAGACCATATTTCAAAGCTTTTCGATTTTCTCAGATACAACCGTCATGATGTGGTGATAGAAGCGATTTATTCAAACCTTGTTTCAAATGATTATGCATCAGATGAGTGGGGAGTTGAAGAAAAAGGACTTGCAGAAAAGTTCTTTGCAATGCTTGAAAGATGCACCGATATCAGAAAGGTAAAGCTTCACAGCGGACAGAGATTTTTTGTAAGGGATGCATGCTTTGATGTTCTGTGCACACATGAAGACGTTTATCCCGAAACTATAAAGGAATATAACGATTCATCTCTTGTTGTAATGATGACAATTGATGGGTGCAGAGTTTTTATTCCCGGTGATGCATCAGGTCTTGAAAGTAAAATTTTAGCCCGGCGTTTCGGTGAAAATCTTGAGTGTGATGTTGTTCAGATTTCACACCACGGTCACAGAGGTCTTCTTTCAGACTGCTATGAGCTTCTTAAAGGCAAGCTTGCCTTGTTCCCCATAACGCAGATTAAGTTTGACGAGGCAATGCCCAAGGTTCCTGCAAATAAGGTTGCAATTGACCTTGCAGATGAATATTATGTTTCATCAAACGGAACAGTCGTAGTACCGCTTCCCTATAAAAAAGGAACTGTAACAACTCTTCCTGATGAAACCTTTGAAGATTTCGGAAAAATAAAACGTATGTGGGGCTATGACTACACAGACGAATATAAAAAAGAAATGTACGAATTATATCTTAAAAACGGCGGTAAAGAGGAAAGCCTCTATCTGCCTGTCAGATACAGCGGTACATTTGAAATGTAAAAGAAACCCCGACGAGTTCTTCCAAAGCGAAGAATCTAGTCGGGGATTTTCAAATGCAAAAAGGCAAATTTGGTTACTGCTAAATTAATAATTTAGTGCTGTGTTCGCATTAACAAGAATTTTCGGTGCATATGACGGAAAAAGAGCAAATGTAGTTTCGTGCAAGGGGTTTTTAGAGGTCCCCTATAAAAATCAGGGAGAGAAAGTTTTCTGTTCGCTTTCTCTCCCTTTTGCTTTAATCCGAATCAAAGACCAAGGTCAAAGATTACTGTGTATTCTGCCGTTGAGTTGTCTGCAAATGTTACTGTCATTATTCCCTCAACATTTGCTGAGTTGGATGATTTGTAAGCAACATAAGCGTCTGTTCTGTCTGCAAATGTGCCGTTTTCAGTAGTGATTTCTACTGTTGCACCGCTTGCAGTTGTATTGTAGACACCTGTCATTGTTTTGCTGTCTGCAACCTTAATTGTAACTACATCATCTGTTACGCTTACTGTACCGCGGATTGCTCTGAGGTCTTTAGCCAGATCATAAGCAGGTTCTTCGGGCTCAACATATTCATCACCGAGACCAAGGTCAATTACTGCCTTACAGCTTACTTCTGTACCGTCTGAAAGTGTGTAGCTGATTGTACCTTTGATATTTGATGTGTTCTGTGTAAGGTATGCAATGAACGCGTCAGTTCTGCCTGCATAAACTGTACCCTGTTCTGCTGTGAATGTTACAGTTTCACCTGCAGTTGTTGTTGAATAGATACCTGCACCTGCTGACTGAGCAAGGCCTGAGTTTCTTGTGATACGGAGTGTGCCGTCTGCATCGAACGATGCTGTTGAACGGATAAATCTGAGTTCTGAAAGGGGATTGATTTCGGTTTTCACAATACCCATATCAAATACGATATCGTAAGTAAGAACACTGCCGTTTGAAAGTGAAATTGTCACTTTACCTGCAGGATTTTCTTTGTTTGATGATACATAACCTACATAGAGATCATCTTTTTCAGTCATGTTTCCGCCTGAAAGTTCAACTTTTACATCTGTAACAGCTGTGCCTTTACCTGTTTTGTAGATACCTGTTGAGGTCTGTCCCTCAGCCATTGTAACCTTGAGATATTCTCTGCCGTCCTCGTAAGCTTCAAGTGAAACTGTACCGCGAAGAGGCTTGAGCTCATTTACAAGGTCAAAGTCAACAAAGATTACTTTAAGTGTGTAATCTTCCTGACAGTATTTGTCTTTGTTGACAGTTACTGTGATTTCAGTTTCAAATTCACCGTTGGCTTCAATTGTGTATGAACCTCTGTATGCACCTGATACTTCATTAAGAGTTACGTTGTCGTAATTATCAGCATCAATTGTATATGTGAATTCGTCATACTGTCTTGAAGTCTGCTGGAGTGTAAGAGACTCTGCATTCTTGGGTGCGATAAGTGTGATAATCTTGTTATCGTTATCAACTGAGATATTTGTGAATTTTTCTTTAAGAACGACATCGTTTTCTTCAAGCTCTCTGCTGTTCATAACAACCGTAAGGTTATATTCAACGCCTGCAATTGTAATTGTATCTTTATACTCACCGTCTACAGCGTACTGTGACCATCTTGAATTATAGATAATCCATCTGGGTGAGTTATCACCGTATTTGATGGGTGTGGGAGCGTCTGCAAGATCTTCTTCGTCATAGTACATATCGAAGATGATATCCTCACCTGCTGCAGTTGTACGGTAGAAAGCAATTGAATCAGCATTTGTATAACCGACAATTGTAATGTTATTTTCTTCAATTTCTGTAGAAAGAATACGTGTGGGTCTGAGTTTTACGGGATTGAGTGCTTCTGTTTCTGAATAATCGCAGTTTGCACATGATTTTACCTTTGAACCCTCTGCATCGAATGTGGGATATTTCACTACTTCCCAATCGCTCATTGAGTGACCTGTTGCAGAAACATAGTCATCTTTGTATGTGTCACCGCAAGCACATGTGTATGTTGTATAACCCTGTTCTGTACATGTGGGTGCTGTTACTTCTGTTTCATAATCATGACCTGTTGCAGTGATTGTTTCTTCTGAAATTACTTCACCGCAAACTGAACATGTTACTGTAACTTTACCGTCTGTTGTACATGTTGCATCAATAGTTTCAGTTACTTCTGTGTGACCGAGTGCATTTACAACTTCCTGTTTAACAGTTACTTCACCGCAAACCTCACAATGTTTACCCTCTGTAAGACCTGTATTTACACAATCAGGTGCTACTGCTTTGTCAATTACTTCTGTGTGACCAAGTGCATCTACAACTTCCTGAGCTGTAAGAACTTCGTTACAAACTGAGCAATGTTTACCTTCTGTAAGACCTGTATTTACACAATCAGGTGCTACTGCTTCGTC
>JAFXFI010000021.1 GCA_017520635.1 Clostridia bacterium | reverse complement strand
GCTCGGCGTCCTCGACGAGCCGTTAGTTTTATATAAATTTCGCGGACGGTCGAGGACGCCCGTCCCTACGAAAAGTCGCATAATATCAATGGTTATACCGTAGGGAAGACCTTTACGGTCTTCCGTAAAATTATATGCAAATTAACGGTTGACCGCCAGGGTCAACCCTACGATATAACTATAAATATAAAGACAAATTATAATTTGTATAATTTACATACCGATTTTATTGTTACAGATATGTTACAACCTTACTTTTCCTATTGCACATTTTGCTTTGTTATAGTATAATATATAAGTTAAAATGGGTTAAAACGCATTATGTGAAAAAGCGATGACTCTTTATTCATAATTCAGAGGTTTTGAACATGAAAAACGAAGTTGAAAAACAGAATAAATTCTCATCTCTTGCTAAGTCTTTACTTTCTTACAGATTCGGTGAAAAAGCCCCTAAAGCTTACGTCCACACCTTCGGATGTCAGGGAAATGTATCTGACGGTGAACGAATGAAGGGTATGCTCAGTGATATGGGCTACGTATTTGTTGATGACGAAAAAGAGGCTGATTTAATACTTCTCAACACCTGTGCAATCCGCGAGCATGCGGAGGACAGAGTTTTTGGCAACATAGGCAGACTCAAAGTCCTGAAAAAGGCAAAACCCCACCTTATTATCTGTGTCTGCGGTTGCATGGTTCAGCAGAAGCATATTGAAGAAAAAATTTACAAAAGCTATCCTTTTGTGACTGTTGTTTTCGGAACTCATGTAATTCATAAACTTCCTGAGTTTATTTACAGAGCCTTGAACACAGGCAAAAGAGTTTACGATACCGACAACACAAATCTTGAAATTGCAGAGGGCAATAACGTATGGCGTGATGGTTCAATCCGTGCCTGGCTTCCCATTATGTATGGCTGTAATAACTTCTGTTCTTACTGTGTTGTACCTTATGTAAGAGGCAGAGAAAGAAGCCGTAAAAGCGAAGAAATAATGAAAGAAGCAAGACATCTTGTGTCTATGGGCTTCAAGGATATCACACTTCTCGGACAGAATGTAAATTCCTATGGAAAAGGTCTTGAAGAAGATATAAACTTTGCAAAGCTTCTCAGAATGATAAATGACATTGAAGGGGATTTCACAATCCGTTTCATGACTTCACATCCGAAGGACTGTACTCATGAGCTTCTTGATGCAATGGCAGAATGTGATAAAGTCGCAAAGCATCTTCATCTTCCTGTTCAATGCGGAAATGACAGAGTCCTCAAAGAAATGAACAGACATTATGACAGAGAAAAATATCTGTCACTTATCCAATATGCTCGTAAGGTAATGCCTGATTTGTCAATTACAAGTGATATCATCGTAGGCTTCCCCGGAGAAACCTATGAGGAATTCTGTGATACACTCAGTCTCATAAAAGAAGTAAAATACACTTCTCTTTATACGTTTATTTATTCTGCGAGAAGAAATACAAAAGCCGCAGAAATGCCTGACCCCGTAACACGTGAAGAAAAGGGCAGATGGTTTGATGAACTCTTAAAACTTCAGGAGTCAATTGCTGCAGAAAGAACAGCCTCAATGAACGGTAAAACTTTCCGTGTTCTTGCGGAAGGAAAAAGCAAAACTGAGGGCTGGATATCAGGCAGAACATCAGGCAATGTTATAATTGAATTTCCTGCAGATGAAAATGTAATCGGAACTTTTGTTGATGTTCTTGTTACAGAGCCTCTTAACTGGATTGTTAAGGGCGAATTAATAGGTTAATAATTTTTTAATTATAAAGGAGTAAAAAACAATGGAACTTGAAAAACTTGCAAGACAGCTTGGTGCTGCAATTCAGGAAGATGCTCGCTATAAGGCATTTATGGCAGCAAGAGATAAGAACGAAGCAGACGAAGAACTCAATGAATTGATGCAGAAAATTCAGCTTGTTCACATGTCTTACAACCACGAAGCATCAAAAGGTGAAGAAGCAGACCAGGGTAAGCTTGAAGCTTATGAAAAAGAATTTAATGATGTTTACACACAGGTTATGGCAAACGAAAACATGAGAAACTTCGAAATTGCAAGAAATGACCTTGACGAACTTATGAAATTCCTCACAGGCATCATCAGCATGTGTGCATGCGGTGAAGACCCCGAAACATGCAACCCCACTCATCAGTGCTCAGGTAACTGCTCATCATGCGGTTCAGACTGTCACTAATTTAAACTAATCAAGCATCTGACAGAGCTGTAACGGGTTCTGTCAGGTGTGAAAAAGAGAAAGGAAGGGAAAACAAAAATGGCAGAACTTACACCTATGATGAAGCAATATTTTGAGATAAAAAAAGATTATCCCGATACACTTTTGTTTTTCCGTCTGGGAGATTTCTACGAAATGTTCTTCGAGGATGCAAAAATTGCCTCGAAAGAACTTGAACTTGTTCTCACAGGCCGTGATTGCGGTCAGGAGGAAAGAGCACCTATGTGCGGTGTTCCTTTCCACAGCGTTGAAAACTACCTTGCACGTCTTGTTGCAAAAGGCTATAAGGTTGCTATCTGTGAACAGATGGAAGACCCGGCTCTTGCAAAAGGCATTGTAAAAAGAGATGTATCCCGAGTGCTGACACCGGGTACTGTAATTGAAAGCAATATGCTTGACGAAAGCAAAAATAACTACCTTGCATCTGTTGTATGTAACGGAAAGTCTGCCGGTATTGTTTTTGCCGATATTTCAACAGGTGAAATTCATGTAACATGCTTTGAAGACAAAAATCTTCTTTCACCTATAGTCAATGAGCTCTGCAAATTCTCACCAAGCGAAGTAATTCTTGGTGGTGAAGCAAAATCTTTGCAGGGACTTTCCAAATACATCAGAGATGTCCTTCATTCAACTGAAGAAGTACTTGATGATGAATATTTTAACTTTGAAAAATGCGTTGATACAATTTCTCAGCGTTTAAATAAAGACATAAAAGATTATGAATTTTCTGAAGAAAAAACTGCTGTATGCGCTTTCGGTGCATGTATAAGATATTTGAGTGAGCTTCAGAAAAGCGATATCAGAAACATAACAAATGTGGACTTCTACAAAGGCGAAAGCTTCATGTTCCTTAACGCTTCTTCAAGAAATAATCTTGAACTTGTGGAAACAATGAGAAGCCGTGACAAAAAAGGAACACTCCTTTGGGTAATTGACAAAACAAAATGCTCAATGGGCAGAAGAATGATAAGAAGATGGCTTGAAAATCCTCTTACAAATCTTGCATCAATTGTCCGCAGAAACAGAGCAGTTGAAGAACTCTGCAACAACAGTGTTCTCTGTTCTGAAATCAGAGACTCTCTTGACGGAATTTACGATTTCGAGAGAATTATGGCTCGTGTTGTTTACGGCACAGCAAATGCAAAGGAGCTCCGTTCTCTCGGACTTGCCTGTGAAAAACTGCCGTTGGTGAAAAGTCTTATTTCTTCATGCAAAAGCGAAAAACTTAAAAATATTTACGAAAACCTTGATGTGCTTGAAGATATCTGCTCACTTACTCTGAATGCAATTGTGGACGAGCCTCCTCTGACAGTTCGTGAAGGCGGAATGATAAGAGAGGGATATAACGAAGAGCTTGATGCCTTACGTTCAATTGAAAAAGACAGCGTAGGTTATATCAACGAAATAGCTCTCAGAGAGCAGGAGAAAACAGGCATCAAGAAGCTTAAAATCGGATACAACAGAGTGTTCGGCTACTTCATTGAAGTTTCAAATTCATTCAAAGAGCTTGTCCCCGAAGAATACATAAGAAAACAGACTCTTTCAAACTGCGAGAGATTTATTACTCAGGAGCTTAAAGAGCTTGAAACAAAAATCCTCGGTGCAAAAGAGAAAATTGTCAGAATTGAGTATGAGCTTTTCACAGAAATAAGAGAAGCCGTTGCACGTGAATATGCACGTATTCAAAGAACAGCAGAAAATATTGCAAAGCTTGATACACTCTGTTCACTTGCGCATGTAGCAGTCAGCAGAAATTACTGCTGTCCCGAAATTTCAAACGACGGTGTAATTCAGATTGAAGACGGCAGACACCCCGTAGTTGAAGCAATGCTGGGCTCTCAGCCTTTTGTACCTAATGATACATTGCTTGACAGCGATGAAAACCGTTGTAATATAATTACCGGTCCTAATATGGCTGGTAAATCAACCTACATGAGACAGGTGGCACTTATTACTTTACTTGCACAGATAGGTTCATTTGTTCCTGCAAGAAGGGCAAGAATTTCAATCTGCGACAGTATATATACCCGTGTAGGTGCATCTGACGACCTTGCAGCAGGTCAGTCAACTTTCATGGTTGAAATGAGTGAGGTTTCTCAGATTCTCCGTCAGGCAACTTCAAAAAGTCTTATTATATTTGACGAAATAGGCAGAGGTACTTCAACCTTTGACGGTATGAGTATTGCAAGGGCAGTTCTTGAATTTACTGCTGATAAAAAGAAACTTGGTGCAAAAACTCTTTTCGCAACTCACTATCATGAGCTTACTGAACTCGAAAATAAGGTTCAGGGCGTTGTCAATTACAATATAGCAGTTAAAAAACGCGGTGACGATATAACTTTCCTCAGGCGAATTGTCAGAGGAAAAGCAGACGGAAGCTACGGTATTGAAGTTGCAAAGCTTGCAGGTGTGCCCTCAAGTGTTGTAAAACGTGCAAGAGAAATTCTTGAAGAACTTGAGCTTCTTGACGGTAAAGGTGAGCGCATCAGCGGTGAGGTTGAGCTTGCTCCTGCCGAAGTCGAATACAATCCTCAATTTTCATTCACCGCAAATTCATCAAATGCAATCATAGACGAGCTTAAGGTGATTGATGTCAATACATTGACACCCATTGAGGCTCTTTCAAAGCTTTATGAGCTTGTGGGAAAAGCAAAAGAATTCTAATTAAAATACAGAAATGAGGTGACGGAAATGGCAAAAATCAATGTGTTACCAAAGTATATAGCAGACCTTATTGCAGCAGGTGAAGTGGTTGAGCGTCCGTCATCTGTTGTAAAAGAAGCGGTTGAAAACTCAATTGACGCAGGTGCTACAATTATTACCGTTGAAATTCAGCACGGCGGAATAACTTACATCAGAGTTACCGATAACGGTTGCGGAATTTTAAGGGAAGATATAAGAAATGCCTTCGTCAGCCATGCAACAAGTAAAATTGCAAAGCAGGAGGACCTTGATGCCATAGGTACTCTCGGCTTCAGAGGTGAAGCGTTGGCATCAGTCAGTGCTGTTTCAAAGGTTGAAGTAATGACAAAAGCCTCTGAAGAAAGCATCGGCACTCATTACCGTATCGAGGGAGGGGAAGAAATTCTCCTTGATGATGCAGGCTGTCCTGACGGTACAACTTTAATTGTCCGTGATTTGTTTTTCAATACTCCTGCAAGAATGAAATTCCTGAAAAAGGATGTCAGCGAAGCAAATGCAGTTGCAGGTGTTATGGACAGGGTTGCACTTTCTCACCCCGAAATCAGCTTCAGATTTATCCGTGACGGTAAGGAAACTCTTCTTACTCCCGGTGACGGAAAGTTGACCTCAGCAATTTATGCAGTTTTCGGAAAAGAATTTGCAAACAGCCTTATTCCTATTGATTATTCTTTAAACGGAGTAACGGCAAAGGGGTATATTTCAAAGCCTGTTTATGCAAGAGCAAACAGAAATATGCAGATGTTTTTCCTAAATTCACGTCTTGTTAAAACACAGACAGGCTCTGCAGCGCTTTCTGAAAGCTACAAAAATTCAATTATGGCAGGTAAATTTCCTGCATGTGTTATAAATCTTACAGTCCCCAATGAAACAGTTGACGTTAACGTTCATCCATCTAAACTGGAAGTACGTTTTGCCAATGAAAAAGCAATTTATGACTGTATTTATTACGGAGTAAAAAATGCTCTGAGTCAGGACAGAGAAAGACCTCAGGTTGAGCTTGAAAAGGTGATGTCTAATCCTAAATTTGCAAAGCCTCAGGTATTTGTTCCTGAAAAAGGCGAACAGATTAAATTTGAACCAAAGCCTCAGGTTGTTAAACCACAGGTAACTTCCGTTCAGGAAAAGCCGAAAAAGGAAACAACAGAGGTTATTTTCCGTCAGCCTGAAAAG
>JAFXFI010000020.1 GCA_017520635.1 Clostridia bacterium | reverse complement strand
TGTTGCTGTTCAAGCTGACGGTCAATCCTTGACTGTTCAGAATCAACGGCAGGTGTCTGCTTTTCACCCATAAAGGTTCTCCTTTAAACTCAAGTATTTGTTATATATTGTAATTTATTTTGCTGTTTTTTGCAATAACAAATTTTTCTTTAAAGATAGTTATACAGAAATATATCATATTTATACAAAAAAGTACAATCAAAGTACTTGACATTATAACAAATTAGTTATAATATATTATGGATAATGCATTATTGTTTTCTTTTTGCGTTATTATTCTGAAATTATTATCATGACGCTGGTCATTTATTTTTCAGTAAAAAAATCAAAGACACGGAGGTATAAAGTAATGAATTTAGGCTTAGCAATAGGTCTTATCGTTGGTGCGGCAGTTGTTTTCGGTGTTGTCGGTTTTGTACTCGGCGGACTTCACAGAAAAAAGGTTGCAGAAGCAGCCATAGGCTCAGCAACGGAAGAAGCAAACAGAATTGTAAGCCAGGCTGTTTCAGAGGCAGAATCCAAGAAAAAGGAAGCCATCCTTGAAGCAAAGGACGAAATACATAAGCAGCGTAATGACCTCGAAAGAGAAATCAAAGAACGCCGTAATGAAGTCCAGAAGCAGGAAAGACGCCTTGTCCAGAAAGAAGAAAATCTTGACAAAAAAGCAGACAACCTTGAAAAGAAAGATGAAGCCCTCAATAAGAAAATAAAAGAAGCTGAAAACAAGCTCGTTGAAGTTGAGGCTCTCAAAAAAAGTCAGTTTGATATGCTTGAAAAAATTTCAGGCTTTACAAAAGAACAGGCTAAGGAACATCTTATCAAAAACCTTGAAGGTGAGCTGACACACGAAAAGGCTCTCAAGATTCTTGAAATTGAACAGCAGACAAAGGATGAAGCAGAAACCCTCGCAAGAGAAATCATCACATCTGCAATCCAGAGATGCGCAGCAGACCACGCTGCAGAAGCAACAGTTTCAGTCGTTACTCTTCCCAACGATGAAATGAAGGGAAGAATCATCGGCAGAGAGGGAAGAAACATCAGAACTCTTGAAACTATCACGGGGGTTGACCTTATTATTGATGACACACCCGAAGCAATCACGGTTTCAAGCTTCGACCCCGTAAGACGTGAAATCGCAAGACTCACACTTGAAAAACTCATTACTGACGGAAGAATCCATCCCACACGTATTGAGGAAATGTATGAGAAATCCAAGAAAGAGGTTGAACATACAATCAAGCAGGCCGGTGACAGAGCCGTTATTGACGCAGGCGTCAACGGTCTTCACGGTGAACTTGTCAAGCTCCTGGGCAGACTTAAGTACAGAACAAGCTACGGTCAGAATGTACTTAACCACTCACTCGAAGTTTCTTACATCGCAGGCCTTATGGCTTCAGAAATCGGTGCAGATGTCAAGATGGCAAAGAGAGCCGGTCTCCTTCACGATATCGGTAAAGCTCTTGACCATCAGTATGACGGTTCACATATCGAGCTCGGTGTTGAATACGCTAAGAAATACAAAGAAAACGATGCAGTTGTTCATGCTATCCAGGCTCACCACGGCGACATTGAGGCAAAGACAATTGTTGCTTGTCTTGTTCAGGCAGCAGACGCAATTTCAGCAGCCCGTCCCGGTGCAAGACGTGAAAATGTTCAGAACTACATCAAGCGTCTTGAAAAGCTTGAAGAAATCGCAACGTCATTCAACGGTGTTGAAAAGTCATTTGCAATTCAGGCAGGCCGTGAAGTACGTATTATGGTCAAGCCCGAAGTTGTTTCTGATGACCAGATGATTCTTGTTGCAAGAGACATCGTAAAGAAGATTGAGGATGAACTTGAATATCCCGGTCAGATTAAAGTCGACATCATCAGAGAAAGCAGAGCTTTCGACTACGCAAAATAAAATATTTTACCGGAGAAGTCACATTCTCCGGTATTTTTTTGCATTGACATATAAATGCAATTTTAGTATTATATATTTAATACTTTTTAAATGGTGAAATCAATGAGAATTCTTGCAATCGGAGATGTTGTGGGAGATAACGGATGCGAATTTCTGCGCCGTACTCTGCCACAGTTCTAAAAATTCAACGCAATAGACCTTTGTATCGTAAACGGTGAAAACTCGGCTCAGGGCAACGGTATTCATCCCCACTCTGCCGAGCATCTGCTCGCAAGCGGTGCAGATGTCATCACAACGGGCAACCACGCATTAAGGCGTCAGGAAATATACGGTAAGTTTGACGAAGAGGGTTATCCTCTTATCCGTCCTGCCAATTTCCACAGGACAGCCCCCGGCAAAGGTTACTACATAATAGACAAAGGCTTTATCAGAATTGCAGTCATAAATCTTGCAGGTGTAGTTTATCTTGACAGCAACGAAAATCCCTTTGAGTGTATTGACAGAATTCTCAGTGAAGTTTCTGACTGCAGAATAAAAATAGTTGATTTTCACGCAGAAGCCACAGCAGAAAAAAGAGCAATGGGCTTTTATCTTGACGGCAGAATTTCAGCACTTTTCGGCACTCATACCCACGTGCAGACAAGCGATGCACAGATTCTTCCGAACGGCACAGGTTATATAACAGACATCGGTATGACGGGTC
>JAFXFI010000019.1 GCA_017520635.1 Clostridia bacterium | reverse complement strand
ATCCCGATTCTCTCGAAAACCTTGATTTCAACGTTGATTTGCCCAAATCTGCAGAGCTTGACAACGTTGGCGTTGATGACAAAAACCAGGGCGCAGATGACCCTGTTAAGGTCTATCTCAAGGAAATCGGCCGTGTGCCTCTTCTTTCTCCCGAGGAAGAAATTGAGCTTGCCATGCGCATAGCTGATGATGATGAATACGCAAAGAAAAGACTTGCCGAAGCTAACCTTCGTCTTGTTGTCAGCATTGCAAAGCGTTATGTGGGCAGAGGTATGCAGTTCCTTGACCTTATTCAGGAAGGTAACCTGGGTCTTATCAAAGCGGTTGACAAATTTGACTACACAAAAGGCTTCAAATTCTCAACCTACGCTACATGGTGGATCCGTCAGGCAATTACAAGAGCAATTGCTGACCAGGCAAGAACAATCAGAATTCCCGTTCACATGGTTGAAACAATCAACAAGGTTAAAAAGACAAACAGTCAGCTTCTCCACGAAAACGGAAGAGACCCCTCAGCAGAAGAAATCGCAGAAAAACTGGGCCTTCCTGTTGACAAAGTACGTGAAATCATGAGAGTTGCTCAGGAGCCTGTTTCACTTGAAACTCCCATCGGTGAAGAGGAAGACAGCCATCTTGGTGATTTCATCCCTGATGAAGATGCACTTGCTCCTCAGGATGCAGCATCAATGCTCCTCCTCAAAGAACAGCTTGCAGCAGTCCTCAAAACTCTCACTCCCCGTGAAGCAAAAGTGCTCAGACTTCGTTTCGGTCTCGATGACGGTCATCCCAGAACTCTTGAAGAAGTAGGTCAGGAATTTGACGTTACACGTGAAAGAATCCGTCAGATTGAAGCAAAAGCTCTGAGAAAACTCCGTCATCCCAGCAGAAGCAAAAAACTTAAAGATTTCCTTGACTAATTTCAAAGGGTGATTTGAATGAAAAAACTTTTATCACTTTTTATGGCGTTTGTTATGATTTTTGAAAGTTTTGGTGTAATAGCGTCTGCAGAGGGAAATAATGATTTTATTTTCAATGTTCCTGCAGATAAAGTTGACATGACACAGACGAAAAAAACAGAAGATATTTTCATCCGTGACCCCTGTATTCTTGTGTACGGAAACAAATATTTCATGTATGGCACAGGTGCTGCAACAAAAGCGGGTTACGGCTGTTATGTAAGTGAAGACCTTGAAAACTGGGCAGGTCCCGTTAATGTTTTTGAGGCGGAAAATGCTGAAAATTTTGACGGTATCGGTGATTATTGGGCACCTGAATGTTATTATTACAACGGCTTTTTCTACCTTTTCGCAACATATAAATCAGGTTTTACTTCTCACAGAGGTGTGAGCATAATGAGAAGTGAAAGTCCTTTAGGTCCTTTTGAAGAAATTACTGACGGACACATCACACCTCACGATTGGGATGCAATTGACGGCACTCTTTACGTTGATAAAAAGGGCGAGCCGTGGATGATTTTTGTCCATGAATGGACAAGTATGCCTGACGGTGTAGGTGACATGTCTTACGCAAAATTAAGTGATGATTTAACAAGCTTCACAACCGAGCCTGTGAGAATGTTCAAGGCAGACGATCCCTTCTGGACAGCTAACCATGTTACGGATGGTCCTTGCCCTTACAGAACAAAGGACGGAAGTCTTATTATGCTGTGGTCAAATTTTATTCCTACAGCAGGTTATGCTGTAGGTATTGCAAGAAGTGTAACCGGTGAAATTGACGGTGAATGGACTCATGATATGTTCCCCCTTTATACCGAGGGAATGTACCACGAACTTGACGGCGGTCACGGTATGATTTTTGAAACACTTGACGGGAAAATGATGCTTTCAATTCATTCTCCTAATTCAGGCGAGAAAGTGATGACTCACGCAGCTTTCCTTGAACTTGAAGATACAGGTTCAACCGTCGTGATAAAAAGTGAAGCAGAAAGAAGCGATTATTTCTTCTACAAAGTAAGTTTGTTTTTCAAATATCTGTGGCTTCAGATTGAAAGATTTTTTGAAGATTTGTTTAACATAAAATAAGGGAGTGACAACTGATGAAATTTGATTTTACAAATTTATCTATTAACGCAAAGACAGCTGAAGAATTAAAAGCAGCCGAACTTTTCAGTCTTGAAATAGAAAAAAGAACAGGGAAAAAACCTGAATTAAAAGAAGGTAAGCCTTCTGTTACTTTTGTACAGTGTGGTGAAGAAAGACTTCCCCATAAAGACTCATTTGAAATTGAACTTTGTGAGGGAGAACTTAAAATTTACGCTTATACAGTAAGAGGTTTTCTTTTCGGTATGGGTAAATTCCTGATGAAAACTGTTTACAACGGCGAAAAGATTACACTTATCTGTGACATCGGTGGTAAACATATTCCCGAAAAAAGAATCAGAGGTCATCAGAACGCATACAGAAAAATGCCCAATACATATGATGCATGGAGTCCTGAACAGTTCCGTGATCACTTCATAAATCTTATGCTTTTCGGCACAAACACAAATGAACTTCTTCCTCCCGAATATCCTGAGTCAAAAGACAGCTACAACAGTCTTATGAAGTGGGATATGAAGGAGCACATGGAAAAATGTTCTCACTATGCAAATGAACTTGATATGGACGTTTCCTTATGGTATCCCAACGATGACCTTCCTGAAGATGAATCTGCAGAACTGAGAAAGGAAACTCTCAGAAATGCAGAAAGAATTGACATTATTTTCCCGCCCGGAGGAGACCCCGGTGATTATCCTGCTGACCAGTTTGTGTCACGTTGCGTGAAAATCACAAAAGCGGTAAGAGAAGTAAAGCCTGATGTTCAGATGTGGCCTTCTGCACAGATGCCCCGCGGTATTCCCGGTTGGGGGGATATGTTTGTTGAAAAAATAAACGAAACCGAAGACGGTATTATTACAGGTGTTATTCAGGGACCCAACAGAGCAATGGAGGTTTATGAACTGAGAAGAAGAATTGACTCACGCTTCCCACTTCGTTTCTATCCTGATATCACTCATAATTTAAGATGTGAATATTCAGTTCAGTATCCTACAGAAGCATGGCATTATTCACTTCAGGCAGTCAACAGCCGTGAAAGTGTTAACCCCAGACCTCAGGAATACAAGAGAATTCATTCAATAAAATCACCCTATACAGTCGGTAGTGTTTCATATTCAGAAGGTGTAACTGATGATGTGAACAAATTTGTATGGGGCAGACTTGAATGGGAAAAAGAACAGTCAGTAAGGGCAATTCTTGAAGATTATGCAAGACTTTTCTTCTATGGCGCAGATTATGTAAAATGTGCTCAGGCAATTTCAGGTCTTGAATATAACTGGATAGGTGATCCTCTTGATAACCCAAGCATTGAAAACACACTCAGCTTATTCAGAAGCATTGTAAAAGAAAACCCTGAACTTCACGATAACTGGCGTTTCCTTATGCATCTTTACAGAGCAGAATTTGATATGCTTGTTAAAATGAGAAGACGTTTTGAAACTGACCTTATTGATGAAGCAAGAGACTATATTTTCAGAAATGACATTCTTAAGGCAGAAGAAATTCTCTCAGTTGATTTCGATGAAGATTACTATGCACTTCATAAGGAAATTTTCTCAATCGGTGACAAACTTTTCGATATTATCGGTATGCAGACAAGTGTTGAAAGACACGATGCACTCAACTGGGAACGTGGTGCAGTTCTTGACCATATTGACCAGCCTGTTACAAACAAACTCTGGTATCTTAACAAAATTGCAGAAGCAAAGCAGACTGACAATGCTGATGAGTACATGAAGAAAATCATGCTGAGAAACAAAGTTGAAGCAGACGAAATGTTCTTCTCATTTGCAGAGCACGGTTATGCACCTCTTGACTGCACTCAGCAGCACGGCGAGCCCTATATGAATGTAATGTCTGACAGAAATGATAATAAAAACGGCAACATTCCGACAGAACTTCTCAAATGCTACGACCACTATACTCTCAATGCAAATCTCGGCGGTTTCACAGGTGATTGCGATTATAAGCTTATCGTTGTTTATCATGCAAAAGATACTGAAAGAAAAGGTGTTCAGACAGTCCTTGCGAACGGAAAAACAATTTTCTCAGGCAACACTTACGGTGGTGAAAGAAACGAAGAATTTGACAAGATGTTCCTTGCACCCGGTTACTTCTCTGCAAGTTATATTCTTCCGAAAGATGTTTTTGTCAACGGTTGCCTTGAGCTCGAAATCGGTGAAACCGTTGACGGTATAGAAATAGCAGAATTCCGAATTGTGAAAGTGAAGTGATTAAGTGCTTTCAAAAGAAATAGAAAATATATTGCAATATGTTCAGAAGCCCGGAAGATACACGGGCGGTGAATTTAACAGTGTAATTAAAGATAAAAATAAAGTCGATATCAGATATGCATTCTGTTTCCCTGACACTTACGAAATAGGTATGTCGCACCTTGGTATGAAAATTCTTTATTCTCTTGTAAATGAGAGAAAGGATTCATGGTGTGAAAGAGTTTTTGCGCCGTGGACAGATATGGAAGAGGAAATGCGTAAAAATAACATTCCTCTCTATGCTCTTGAAAGCGGAGACCCTATAAAGGATTTTGACCTTATCGGCTTTACAATGCAGTATGAACTGAGTTATACAAACGTACTTAACATGCTTGATTTAGCAGGTATTCCGATTTATGCAAAGGAAAGAAAGTCACTCACACCCATTATAGTTGCAGGTGGCTCGTGTGTTTGCAATGCTGAGCCTATTGCAGATTTTGTGGATATTACTCTGCCCGGTGAAGGTGAAGAAGTTACAAATGAGCTTATTGACCTTCTCAAAGAGCATAAAAAGAAAGGCAGTACAAAGGAAGAATTTCTCAAAGCTGCCGCACAGCTTGAAGGGGTTTATGTTCCGGCTTTTTATGATGTAAGCTATAACGAAGACGGCACAATCAAAGAAATAAAATCTACAAACGGTGCTCCTGAAAAGGTGAAGAAGAGAGTTGTTAAAAATCTCGATACAATGTTTGCACCTAAAGAATTTATAGTGCCTTTCATTGAACCTGTTCATGACAGAACAGTTGTGGAAATTTTCAGAGGGTGTATCAGAGGCTGCAGATTCTGTCAGGCAGGTTTCCTCTACAGACCAATCAGAGAAAAAAGTCCCGAAGTTGTCAATGAACAGTGTAAGTCAATCTGCGAAAAAACAGGTTACGAGGAAATTTCGCTTTGCTCTCTGAGTACAAGTGACTACACAGGTCTTGAAGACTTGCTGGACAGACTTTTTGACTGGACACTTGATAAGAAAATAAATATTTCTCTGCCCTCTTTGAGAGCAGATAATTTCAGTTCTTCAATTGCAGAAAAGCTTGCAAAAATCAGAAAAAGCGGTCTTACCTTTGCTGCTGAAGCAGGTACACAGAGACTCCGTGATGTTATCAATAAAAATGTTACGGAAGAAGAAATCCTTTCATCTTCAAGAAAAGCTTTTCAGCGTGGCTGGACAGGCGTGAAACTTTATTTCATGATAGGTCTTCCCACAGAAACTGATGAAGATGTACAGGCGATTGCAGAACTTTCTCAGAATGTTGTGAATGAATATTATAAAAATCCTGATAAGCCCAAGGGCAGAGGAGTTAACGTCAACATCAGCGTTGCATCTTTTGTTCCCAAACCTTTTACTCCTTTCCAATGGGAAGCACAGGATGATATGGAAACAATCGAACGCAAACAGAAGCTTCTTGAAGACAGCGTGAAAACAAAGAAAATCAATATCGGTTGGAATGATTCAAGA
Organism: Clostridia bacterium; assembly: GCA_017520635.1. GTDB lineage: Bacteria > Bacillota > Clostridia > Oscillospirales > Acutalibacteraceae > SIG575. Next base: position 11,985 of record JAFXFI010000019.1, on the reverse strand, counting down.
ATGAGCATGCTTGAAGGTGTTTTTGCCCGTGGTGACAGAAGACTTTCTCAGGTAATTTACAATGCATACAAGCTTGGTTGTAAATTTGACAGCTGGGATGATCAGTTTGATTTTGATAAATGGATGACTGCTTTTGAACAGGCAGGGCTTGACCCGAAATTCTATGCTAACAGAAAACGTTCATTTGACGAGATTTTCCCATGGGACCACATGGATTATGGTATTCCTAAAAAATTCTTTGAGAAAGAAAACCAAAAAGCCCATGAGGGTGTAACTACACCGAATTGCAGAGAAAAGTGCAATGGTTGTTCTGCAAACAAACTTTGCGGAGGTGAATGTCATGAACTCTCTTAGAATATGGTTCAAAAAGGTAGGAAGAGCAAAATATATTTCTCACCTTGACTTAATGCGTTCAATGACAAAAGCTATTAAGCGTTCAGGTCTTAAAGTCTGGTATACAGAGGGATTTAATCCTCATGCCTATATCGTCTTTCCCTTACCTCTTTCTTTAGGAATAGAAAGCGAAAGTGAATGTGTTGACATCCGTGTTGAAGACGGTGTTACACCATGGGAAGTGAAAGAAAAACTTTTTGACCAGATGCCTGAAGGTCTTGATCTGATAAGTGTTGATGAGCCTTTCTGTAACGCAAAGGAAATAAAATACGGCAGATACGTTGTAACACTTGATTTTGAAAAGGAAACTGACGCAAAGATCTTTGCAGAGCTTTCAGAAAAACTGGTTGAAGAAAAAAGCCTTGTATGTGAGAAAAAAGGTAAAAAGGGACACAAGAAGGTCATGAAAGAAGTGCCCTTAGGTGAACATATCTTCAATTTCAGTACAGAAGTAAAGGAAAATACACTTATTATAAGTGTTGATTTATCAGCAGGTAATCCTGTGAATATTGCACCGAATCTCCTTATCGGTGCAATTGAAAAGGAGTCTCGTGTACTTCCTCTGTATAAGAAGTTTGAGAAAAAGTGTCTGCTTACAGAAAATTTCGAAATTTTCAGATAAATTTCAAAAAACACTTGATTTTTCCAATTGCTTGTGATATACTATCAAAGCATTTGTATAGGTCTGACTTAACAGACTGTATTCATTGCCGAAAGACAACGAAGCTGTCGGTCCTCTGCCATTGTAAATGAGCACGAACGACTGTAAAAAAGCGGAATTGCCGCAAACTATTTAAGGAGGAAAAGAAAATGGACGCACTCAAATTGATTGCACAGGACAGCATTAAGGCTGAAAAACCTGCTATCGAAGTAGGTAACACAGTAAGAGTTCACGTTAAAATCCGTGAAGGTGAAAGAGAAAGAATTCAGGTTTTTGAAGGTACAGTTATCGCAAAACGCGGTAGTGGTGTTTCAGAAACATTCACAGTTCGCCGTATTTCTTACGGTACAGGTGTTGAAAGAGTATTCCCTGTTAACTCACCCAACGTTGCTAAGGTTGAAACAATCAGAACAGGTAAAGTTCGCAGAAGCAAACTCTACTACCTTCGTGACAGAGTTGGTAAGGCTGCTAAAGTTAAAGAGCAGATCGGCTAATCTCTTTCGTAACATAGGGTTCAGCCCTATAACTCGATATGGATTTATTGGGGCATGCCTGTAAAGCTACAGGCTTGCCCTTTTACTTTTTACAAGCAAGGAAATATTTATTTTATGAAGCGCAGAACTGAAAAAACAGTATATATTTTCAATTCCAAAGGCAGACCTGCGGAAATTTATAACTCTGAAACCGAAGCCACAAAGAAGCAGAAAAACTTCTTTGAATGGTGTTCTTCCGTTATGGCATCTTTTGTGGTGATTTTTATTATTTTCTGTTTCCTTTTCAGAGTGGTTCAGGTCAGCGGTGAATCTATGCTCCAGACTCTTCAGCATAAGGACTGGCTTTTGGTCAGCAGTATCGGACAGGTTGAAGTTGGTGACATCGTTGTTGCGACTCCTCCCGCTTATGAAGGCGGTCCTGTAATCAAACGTGTAATTGCCATGGAGGGTGACGAGGTTTACATTGACTTTGAACGAGGCGAAGTTCTTGTCAACGGTGTTGTTCTGAATGAGCCTTACATAAATACACCTACAAATGTCAGTTATGATGTTGATTTTCCCATTGTTGTTCCCGAAGATTCAGTTTTTCTTATGGGAGACAACAGAAACGGTTCTCTTGACAGCCGTTCAACACAGATAGGCTTTGTGGATGAAAAGTATGTTCTGGGCAGAGTAATTCTGAGAGTATTTCCTATGAAAAGTATTGACTATATTAATTTTAGATAAGGAGGCAATATCATGGAAGAGAATAAAAAGATTAAAACAAAATCCGAAAAAGGTTCTTCACTTTTTGATTTTGCTTCAATTGTAATGACAGGTATTGTGGCAATTGCAGTTGTGTTTACTTTCTTTTTCAGAACTGCAACCGTAAGCGGCAGGTCAATGCTTCCCACACTGTCAAACGGTGATATGCTTATGGTAACTGCCTTTGACAACACTCATGAAGCAGGAGACATAGTTGTTATAACTCAGCCCAACGCTTTCAATGAACCCATTATCAAAAGAATTATTGCTACAGGCGGTCAGACAGTTGACATTAACTTTGAAGAGGGTATTGTTTACATTGACGGTCAGCCTGAAAAAGTTACATACACACTTAATTCACCCACCAATGAACATGAGGATTTCAAAGGTCCCGTTACAGTTCCCGAAGGATACCTTTTTGTAATGGGAGATAACAGAAACGACTCAACCGACAGCCGTTCAAATATGGTGGGACTTATTGATGAAAGATACGTTTACGGAACAGTTGTGGGCAGACTTTCACCTCCCGGTAGCTGGAATGTAAACTGAGGTAATTAGGATGGCAAGTGATTTTCAGAATCAGGTTGTGCAATGGTTTCCGGGGCACATGGCAAAAACACGCCGTAAAATCAAGGAGAGTCTTCCTCTTGTTGATGCAGTTACGGAAATTGTTGATGCACGAGTTCCCGTAAGCAGTCACAATCCTGAAATTTCAGATATTATTTCAGGCAAACCGAGAATAGTAATTCTCAACAAATGTGATGTTGCAGACGAAAATGCAACAAAAAAATGGATACAGTATTTCAAAAGTCAGGGAGTTGCTGCAATTGCTGCAGACTGTAAAAGCGGTAAAGGACTTAACTTATACCGTCCTCTGATTAAAGAAGTTCTTGCAGACAAAATAAAATCCTATGAAGAAAAAAATATGCAGGGCAGAGCTTTGCGCGTCATGGTTGTTGGAATTCCCAATACGGGAAAAAGCTCATTCATCAACCGTATGGCAGGTAAAAAGAGGGCAGAGGTTGCTGACAGACCCGGTGTGACAAGACATAATCAGTGGTTTGTTATCGGTGACGGAATTGAGCTTCTTGACACTCCCGGAGTTCTCTGGCCCAAATTCGAAGACCCTGCAGTAGGAGATAAACTTGCATTTATCGGTTCTGTAAAAGATGATATTCTCGATGTTGAAAGTCTTGCTGTCAGATTTCTTGAGGTCATGAAAAAGGACTATCCTGAAAGACTGACAGAGCGTTACAAAATAACAGGCTTTGAAGATAAAGAGCCTTATGAAATTCTTGAAATGATAGGCAGAAAAAGAGGTATGCTCATTTCAGGGGGAGAAATTAATACCGAACGTGCAGCAACAACAATCCTCGACGAATACCGTGGAGGAAAGCTTGGTAAAATCACACTGGATAGTGTACCGCAATATTAAAGTTTTGATCGAACTTTTTCAAAAGTTCGTAGGGAACCCTCGCAAGGGGTTCCCTTTTGGACTATTTATCAGGAGGTTTTTATGGATTATACATTTGAACATCAGGCACATGAACAAGGTTTCAATGTTGTCTGCGGTGTTGACGAAGCAGGGAGAGGTCCTCTGGCAGGTCCTGTATGTGCAGCAGCAGTAATATTGCCTGACGGACTTGTAATTGAAGGACTTGATGACAGTAAAAAACTGACAGAAAAAAAGCGTGATGCACTTTATGATGTTATCTGTAATGAGGCAATTGCTTACGGAATTGCCTTTGCAAGTGTTGAGGAAATTGAAGAAATGAATATTCTTCAGGCTACTTTTCTTGCAATGAAAAGAGCCGTTGAAAGTCTGAACATAAAACCTGACCTTGCTTTAGTTGACGGTAATCAGAAACCGAATCTTGACATTCAGGCAAGAACTCTTGTTAAAGGTGATGCGAAAAGTCCCTCAATTGCTGCAGCATCAATTCTTGCAAAGGTGACAAGGGACAGACTTATGACTGAAATTGCAGAAGAATATCCTCAATATGAATTCTCGAAACATAAAGGCTACGGCACAAAGCTTCACTACGAAAAAATCATGGAACACGGCATTTCTTCCGTCCACAGAAGAAGCTTTCTTAAGAAGATTACAGGTGAAAAATAACACAGGAGAAAACAATGAATTTAGGTCTTTTTGGTCTTGAGGGTGAAGAAAAAGCTGCAAAATATCTTAAAAAGCAAGGATATAGTATAATTGCAAAAAATTTTCAGACTCGTTTTGGTGAAATTGATATTATTGCAGAAAATAAAGAATATATTGTTTTCGTGGAAGTTAAGGCAAGAAGTGAAAAGAGCATTGCTGAGCCCAGAGAATTTGTGGATATAAGAAAACAGAGGAAAATTATCAGAACTGCTGAAATTTATCTTTCTGAAAACTTTACAGAAAAGCAACCGCGTTTTGATGTGGTGGAAGTAAAAAAAGATAAATTTAAAATTCAGGTTAACCACATTAAAAATGCGTTTGAGGTGCAATAATGAAATTTTTTGATTTGCATTGTGACACAATAACTGAGTGTTATAATCAGAATAAATCTCTGACAAATAACGACCTTGATATTTCTCTTGATAGAGGAAAAATTTTAGAAAAGTGGACACAGGTTTTTGCAATATGGCTTCCTGACACAATCAGAGGAAATGAAGCAGAAACTTATTATGAAAAAGTTCTTGCAAAATACAAGGAAGAAATAAAAAATGCAGAAAACGTAAATCCTGTTCTTGCGGTTGAGGGCGGAGCTGTTTTAAACGGAAAGCTTGAAAATATTGAAAAACTGCATAATGACGGTGTGAAAATTCTTACTCTCACGTGGAATGGTGAAAACGAAATTGCAAGTGGTTGCTTTGCAGAAGAAGATAAAGGTCTGACTTCTTTCGGCAAGGAAGCCGTAAAAGAATTGACAAAAAGAAATATTATTCCAGATGTTTCACACCTTGCAGAAAAATCATTTTACGATTTGTGCGAAGAAACAGATTTTCCTTTTGTTGCAAGTCATTCCGATGCTTTCAGCTTAAATCCTCATGTGAGAAATCTGAAAGATGAACAGATTAAAGTTATTGTGGAGAGAAAAGGACTTATCGGCCTTAATTTTTACAACAAATTTTTAGGTGAGGGAAATGCTATAGAAATGCTGATAAAACATGCAGAACATATATTGAATCTTGGCGGTGAAGATGTTCTTTGCATGGGCAGTGATTTTGACGGCTGTTCAATTGATGAAGAACTGAAGGGTATTGAAAAAATGGAAAATCTGTACAGCGTTTTCAATAAGCATTTCGGTGAGCAACTTACTGATAAAATCTTTTATGAAAATGCAAATGCGTATTTACTAAATAAATAATTTATGTTACAATATAACGAATATATCCAAAAAGAGGGATGTTAAATGAAGTACACAAGTACAAGAAACAAGGCAGTGTCAGTTGACGCTGCAAAAGCGATTTCTCAGGGAATTTCAGAAGACGGAGGTCTTTTCGTTCCGATGTCGTTCCCGCAGATTTCACTTGATGACATTAAAAAGATGTCAGAAATGTCATACATTGAAAGAGCAAAGGAGGTTCTGTCACTTTACCTTACAGATTTCTCAGCTGAAGAAATTGACAGCTGTGTAAACGGTGCTTATGCAGAGGGTAAATTTGATAGCAGTAAGGTTGCACCTGTTGTGCCCTTTACAGATGTTTCCTATATACTTGAACTTTTCAGAGGCCCTACATGCGCCTTCAAGGATATGGCACTTCAGCTTCTTCCTTATCTGCTTACAGTTTCTGCAAAGAAAACTGCTGACGGCAAAAAAATCGTAATTCTCGTTGCAACCTCAGGTGACACAGGTAAAGCAGCTCTTGAAGGCTTCAAGGATGTTGAAAATACATCAATCCTTGTTTTCTATCCGTCAGACGGTGTCAGCCCCATGCAGAAACTCCAGATGACAACTCAGGAAGGTAACAACGTTTCAGTATGTGCAATTGAAGGTAACTTTGATGATGCACAGAGTGGTGTTAAAAAGATTTTCACAGATAAGGAAATCGGTAAAAAACTTGCTGAAAATAACATGCAGTTCTCATCAGCAAACTCAATCAACTGGGGCAGACTTGTTCCTCAGGTTGTATATTATATTTCCGCTTATTGCGATCTGGTTGCAGACGGCAGAATTGTTGCAGGTGAAAAAATCAATATCGTTGTTCCCACAGGTTACTTCGGTAACATTCTTGCAGCTTACTATGCAAAACAGATGGGACTTCCCGTGAATAAATTCATCTGCGCATCAAACTCTAACAATGTTCTTACTGATTTCATCAAAACAGGTGAATACAATAAGAACCGTGAGTTCTTCACAACAACTTCACCGTCAATGGATATTCTTATTTCATCAAACCTTGAGAGACTTCTCTATCACCTCACAGACTGTGACGATACAGCAGTTGCTGACATGATGAGTAAACTTTCAAGCGACGGTAAATACACAGTAAGCGAAAAAGTGCTGGGTGCTCTTCAGGCAGACTTTGAAGCAGGCTGCTGTTCTGATGATGAGGTTTCTCTCACAATTGAAAAGAGCTTCAAGGAGAAAGATTATCTCCCCGATACTCACACATCAGTTGCTATCAAGGTTTATGAAGATTATGTACAGAGAACAGGTGACGACACAGTAACAGTTATCGCTGCAACTGCAAACCCCTACAAATTCTCAAAAGCAGTTCTTTCATCAATCGAAAAAGATTATGTATGTTCAGATGAATTTGAAACTGTAAGCGAGCTTGCTCGGGTTTCAGGCGTAAAATGCCCTGAGCAGTTGGCAAATCTTAAAGGTAAAGAGCCAAGATTTACAGATATCTGCAAGAAACCCGAGATGACTGAGGTCGTCTTTAAAATGTTAGGAATTTAAAGAAGTGTTTATTTGCAGGACTCACAGTTTTTGAATGTTGAGCAGCATGTTTCGCTTGATGAACAAGCTGTGCTTGTGCCTACGTTGATGTGACCTGCAACGCATTTCTGACCGTCTTCGTTGTAAACGCAGTTTTTAGCGTTACAAGAAATCTCTTTGATAACATCTTTTTCCATTTTATTTCGCCTCCGTTTTAAATTTGCTTTTTTCAAAGCACTTTTATTGTTCGCAAAAATTTTATTATTATACTTGCAAAACTATCGTCCATACCGTAGGGGACGGGTTTTCCGTCCCGAATAAATTCTTATGAAGGTTAACGGGCGCCGAAACGACGCCCCTACGTTGGTACAGTGGCTTGAGTGGTATAAGAAAGGAAACGGCTTATGTCCTTATATGCAATCGGTGACACACACCTGTCTTTCGGTACTGACAAACCAATGGATATTTTCCGCGGTTGGCAGAATTTTGAAGAAAGACTTGAAAAAAACTGGAACAGTCTTGTAACTGATGCGGACACGGTTGTTATTGCAGGAGATATTTCCTGGGCGATGAATATTGAAGGTGCGAAAGAGGATTTCAGATTTCTTGATAATTTAAACGGCAGAAAGCTTATTATGAAAGGTAATCACGATTATTGGTGGAGTACAAAGAAAAAAGCCGATACATTTTTTGAACAGAACGGTTTTTCTACACTTGGTATTCTTTTCAATAACGCTTACCGTTTGGGAGACATTTCTGTCTGCGGTACAAGAGGCTGGTTCTACGACGGAGAAAAGGACAATAAAGTTTTGCTCAGAGAAGCGGGCAGACTGAGGATGTCGATTAGTGAGGCAAAGAAGCTTGGGGGAGAGCCTGTTGTTTTTCTCCATTATCCGCCACTTAATCAGGAAAAGGTGTGCGAGGAGATTTACAATGTGCTTGTTGAAGAGGGCATAAAGCGTTGTTATTATGCACATCTTCACGGCGTGTCTCAGAATTTTGCCTTCACAGGTGAGCGTGACGGCATCAAATTTTCACTAATTTCGGGAGATTTCCTTAACTTTTGCCCAAAACTCATTGAAAAATATTGACTTTTTGTGACGAAATGACGATATGTTAACAAAAGGTTGAAATATTGGAAATTATTTGGTAAAATAAATCAGTTATTATTTACTCGTAAAAGGATATGGAGGACTAAAAAATGAGCTTGAAATCAGCTAACAAAGTTGAAACAAATGTTTATTCAGTTGAGGTTGAAATTTCTGCAGAACAGCTCAAAGAAGCTACTGTAAAAGCTTACAACCAGAACAAGAAGAAAATTGCTATCCCCGGCTTCCGTAAAGGTAAAGCTCCCAAAGCAATGATCGAAAAACTTTACGGCAAAAACTTCTTCTATGAGGATGCACTTGACATTCTTTATCCTGAAGTTGTAGGCGCTGCAATCGAAGAAGCAAAGCTTGAAATCGTTGCTGCTCCCTATGATGTTGAAATCACAAAGCTTGACGAAGAAGGCGCTGCTCTTACACTTAAAGTTATCGTAAAACCCGAAGTTGAACTCGGTGCTTACAAAGGACTTAAAGCAGAAAAAGAAGAGACAGCTGTAACAGATGAAGAAGTAGATGCAGAAATCAAAAATCTTCTTGAAAGAAACTCACGTCTTGTAACAATCGAAGACAGAGCAGTTCAGTCAGGTGACATTACAGACATTAACTTTGAAGGCTTTGTTGACGGTGTTGCATTCGACGGCGGTAAAGGTGAAAACTTCGACCTTGAAATCGGTTCAGGTCAGTTTATCCCCGGCTTTGAAGATCAGATTATAGGCAAAAATTCAGGTGAAGAATTTGACGTTAACGTTACATTCCCCACAGAATATACTCCTGAACTTGCAGGTAAAGATGCTACATTCAAAGTTAAAGTTAACGAAATCAAGGCTAAGGAATATCCCGAGCTTGATGATGAATTTGCAAAAGACGTAAGCGAATTTGATACACTTGATGAGCTTAAGGCTGACATCAAGGCAAAAATCGGTGAAAGCAAGGAACAGAGATCTAAGGACGCTTTTGAATCAGCACTTCTCAAACAGGTTTGCGAAGGCGTAAAAGCAGAAATTCCTCAGGTTATGATCGATGATAAAGCTCAGGAAATGAAACAGCAGACAGAACAGCAGATGGCTCAGCAGGGTCTCCAGCTCGAAATGTATCTCCAGTACATGGGACTTCCCATGGAAAAATACATGGAAGACCTTAAAGCACAGGCTGAAATTCAGGTTAAGACTCGTCTTGCACTTGAAAAGATTGTTGAAGTTGAAGCAATCGAAGCAACAGATGCTGATGTTGACGCAGAATTTGCAAAATATGCTGAAATGTACAAGATGGATGTTGACACTCTCAAGAAGTTTATCAACCCCGAAGAACTCAAAAAAGACCTTGCAATCGGTAAGGCAGTAGATTTCATCGTTGAAAATGCAAAAGTAGGCAAGCCTGCAGCAAAGAAGACAACAAAGAAAGCAGCAGCTGACGGTGAAGAAAAACCTGCTAAGAAAACAACAGCAAAGAAAACTGCAACAAAAAAAGAAGCTTCAGGTGAAGAAAAAGCAGAAAAGAAACCTGCAGCAAAGAAAACAACAAAGAAAAAAGAAGAAGTAGCTGAATAATTAAGGCAAATTCTTCCTAAAATCTAATTATAATTATTACAGACACTTAAATTTCTTCATTACGGACAGAAAAATAAGTGTCTGTACTTACCTTACGAAGGAGGAATACACATGAGTTTAGTACCTTATGTAGTAGAACAGACAAACAGAGGAGAACGTTCATACGACATTTTTTCACGTCTTCTCAGCGACAGAATTATCGTTCTTTCAGATGAAGTAAACGATGCAACTGCAAGTATTGTTGTAGCACAGCTTCTTTTCCTTGAAGGTCAGGATGCAGATAAGGATATCAGCCTTTACATCAACAGCCCCGGCGGTTCAGTAACTGCAGGTCTTGCAATTTATGACACAATGCAGTACATCAAATGCGATGTTTCAACAATCTGTATGGGTATGGCTGCTTCAATGGGCGCCTTTCTTCTGTCTTCAGGTGCAAAGGGTAAAAGATTTGCTCTGCCCAATAGTGAAATTATGATTCACCAGCCTCTTGGTGGTGCAAAAGGTCAGGCAACTGAAATTGAAATTGCCGCAAAACACATTCTCAAAACTAAAGAAAATCTTAACAGAATTCTTGCTGAAAACACAGGCAAACCTATTGATGTTATCGCAAGAGATACAGACCGTGACAACTTCATGAGTGCTCAGGAAGCAATGGACTATGGTCTCATCGACAAGGTTATTTACAAGAGATAATTGGAGTAAAATATTATGTCTAAGAACGATAGCACAAAAAGTTCTGTTTTTTGCTCTTTCTGTGGCAAAAGTCAGGCTCAGGTGCGTAAAATGATAGCCGGTCACGGTGTCTACATCTGTAACGAATGCGTTGACCTCTGCCGTTCCATTATCGAAGAAGAAATGGGCGTAAACAGAAGACGTGTACGTAAAAGTGAGCCTGAGGAAAGACCTCAGCTTCCAAAACCCCGTGAAATCAAGGAAAAGCTTGATGAATATGTTATTGGTCAGGATGATGCAAAAATTGTTCTGAGCGTGGCTGTCTATAACCATTATAAACGTATTAATTCAATTGATGATGGTGACGTTGATATTCAGAAGAGTAACGTCATAATGCTGGGCTCAACAGGTGTGGGTAAAACAATGCTTGCACAGACTCTTGCACGTATTCTTGATGTTCCCTTTGCTATTGCAGATGCCACAACTCTCACAGAAGCAGGTTATGTTGGTGAAGACGTTGAAAACATTCTTCTCAGACTTATTCAGGCGGCAGATTTTGATGTTGAAAAGGCTCAGCGAGGAATTATCTACGTTGATGAAATTGATAAAATTGCAAGGAAATCTGAAAATCCATCAATCACACGAGATGTCAGCGGTGAAGGTGTTCAGCAGGCACTTCTCAAAATTCTTGAAGGTACTGTTGCAAACGTTCCTCCTCAGGGCGGAAGAAAGCATCCTCAGCAGGAATTTATTCAGATTGACACAACTAACATTCTCTTCATCTGTGGCGGTGCTTTTGACGGCATTGAAAAGATTATCGAAAAACGTACAGGCAACAACGGCGTTCTCGGTTTCGGTGCAGATGTAAAGGGTAAAAAAGAGAAAAAAGCTGATAGCATCAGAAACAAAGTCATTCATCAGGACCTTGTTAAATTCGGACTTATTCCTGAAATTGTGGGCAGACTTCCTATTGTGACTGTTCTTCAGGAGCTTGATGAAAATGCCCTTGTGAGAATTATGAGTGAGCCTAAGAATGCACTTGTAAAACAGTACAAAAAACTGTTCTCAATGGATGAGGTTGAGCTTATCTTTGACGACGATGCACTTTGTGCAATTGCAAAGAAAACTCTTGAAAAGGAAACAGGTGCACGAGGACTGCGTTCAATTACAGAAAACATTCTTCTTCCCATAATGTACGATATTCCATCAGATGATAACGTACAGAGTGTGCAGATTACAAAAGAATGTGTTGAAAACGGGGAAAAACCCATCGTGATTTTCAAAGAGAACCAATAAATTAAGGGGCTGTAAAAAACATAATCTTTGAAAAGCCAATAGAATCAGGCGTCCCAATAAAGTTAAATGCATCAGAAGTTTTAAATTTAAAACTTCTAATGCATTTTTTTCGTTTTATCTTTATAAATTATAATTTATAGTTGAGGTCAATTTAACCGTTGTAGGGCTCGGCGTCCTCGACGAGCCGTTAGTTTTATATAAATT
>JAFXFI010000018.1 GCA_017520635.1 Clostridia bacterium | reverse complement strand
TGATGAGTGAATAATTCTGTCACGGTCACGCTGAAATTCCGTTCTTACGGGGCAAAGCTCCTCTTCTCTTTTTCTGCCCTTTGTTTCATCTGAGAAACAGGCAAACTGAGACAAAGTCTGATGTTCGATGTCAACTGTAATTTCTCTTATAGATTTTTCCATACATAACACCCCTTTTATCTGTATATACAACAAAAAGTCGTTTTTTCCCCTGTAAAAACTTACATTGCACAGAAAATTTCACCTGTTTTTTCTGCACGGAATCTGCCGTTGCTTATATCAAAAAGTTTATCGCTGAAAGACTTCAAATCCGTATCTGCAATACGGAAAACAACTTTCACGTCATCAGCAAAAACAGTATCGTCAATTACTCCGCCTGCTTCTTCAACAAGAGTGGGAAGCTTGCCGTAGAAGGAGTAGTCACACTTAGCCTCGGCAATGGCACAAAGCTTCATTGTAACAACCTTACCTGCTTCAAGGGCAATTGTTGCCGTGTGGGAATATGCTCTCACCAGACCTCCTGCACCAAGAAGAGTTCCTCCGAAATAACGTGTTGCAACAACAGCAACATCAACTACTTCTGCCTTGAGAAGAACATCAAGAACAGGTATACCTGCCGTACCCTGAGGCTCTCCGTCATCACTGTAACGGCGTGTCATTCCGTCTCTGAGCACATAGGCGTAGACGTTGTGGGTTGCATCCCAATGCTTCTGTTTTATTTCATTTATAAATTCCATTGCTTCTTCTGAAGTTGTGGCAGGTTTGACGTAACCGATAAACCTTGATTTCTTTTCAACAAATTCATCCGATGCACACAACGAAATTGTTTTATAACTCTGCATAACCTTTTTCTCCTTTGAAACACAGAAAAGGCAGACAACTTTTCTTAAAAAATTGTCTGCCGTTATCTTCTGTTAGTTGCAAAAAGCAATTATTTATCAAGATTGAAACGCTTCTTGAATCTGTCTACGCGTCCGCCTGTATCAACAAGTTTCTGCTTTCCGGTGAAGAACGGATGACAGCTTGAACAAATATCTACGTGCATATCAGCTTTAGTTGAACATGTTTTGTAAACTGCGCCACAAGCACATTTGATTTCAGTTTCCTGATAGTTGGGATGGAGTCCTTCCTTCATTTTTGTCACCTCTTTCATAAAGTAGCAATATAACAGATGTCATTTTAACACAAATGAAAATAAAATGCAACTGTTTTTTAAAATTTTTTCAGATTTTGACAGTTGTTTCAAGTGAGAATGAGTAAAGGAGTGTTTCTTTAACAGTTTTGCCCAAACATTCACGTACTGCCTTCTCATAAATCTTTAGCTGACCTGAATACCTCTCTCTGAGAGTTTCGGGAGAAGAAACCTTGTCTGTCTTATAATCAACGATGATAATTTCTCCGTTTTCCTCAAAAGCACAGTCAAGAATACCCTGAACAATAACCTTTTCATCTGAGAATTTTTCAGGTAAAGTTTCATCAAATTCCGTGGGAGACATTCCGATAATAAACTTTTTCTCCCTGTAAACCTTCTCTGAGGAAGAAATTCTTTCAAAAAGCTCTGATGTAAAGAAATTTTTAAGTTTCTTTCTGTCAAGGCTTTCTGCCTGGAGATTGTCAAGGAAGCCTTTTTCTTCAAGTCTTTCAATTTCGCTTTCAAGGTTTTCCTTCGCATTTGTATAGTCTGCAAACTGCATAAATGCATGCATTGCAGTACCTCTGCCTGCAGCAGTAAGTGAGGTTTTGTTCATAAAAGCAGGTCTGTCAGATGCAAAAAACTCACGATTCACAGTTTCCTTGAAAGCAGTTGAAGCCCCTCTTTTTGCAAGAACACCTGACAAAGGAGAAAATTCATACACAAAGGAATTTCTTTCTCTTACTTCTTCTAAATATTCTTCGTCAATTTCTTCTGAAAATTCTGTTATTTCTTCCTCTGTGATTTCGGGGAGTTCTCTTACAAGTTTTATTTCAAGGGGGAAATCTGTTTCTATTTTTTTTATATCAAGACAGCCTGTCTTTGTTCTCATCCATCCCGCATCAGGATGACGCATTATAACTGCCGTCAGCCAGTCAAGATAGCTTGATGCATTTTTAATTGCAACCGGATTTATTTTGTCACCGAAAGCCATAACTGATGCAGACTGTATAGTTTTGTCAAAGTCAGTCGGTGCACCTGTAATAATAAGCTTTTCCTTTGCTCTTGTCATTGCAACGTAAAGCACACGCATGTTTTCTGACAAATCAGTGATGATTTTGTCAAGCTTTATTGCAGTACGGCTGAGAGTTTCGTATTTCACCATACGCTCAGTATCAATTCCCACAATACCTACACCGCTCTGAGGATGTGCAAGCAAATCGTTTGAAAGAGAAGTTGTGCTGAATTTTTTCTCAGTTTCTGCAAGGAAGCATACGGGAAATTCAAGACCTTTACTTCTGTGGATTGTCATAACTGCAACAGAGTTTTCATTACCTGAGGAGTCTGTTGCACTTTTAACGGATGCCGACTTTTCCATTCTTTCAACCTGTCTTATAAAGCCCGAAAGTCCAACATCATTTTCCTGAGAAAAGCTTTCTGCGAAGTTTTTAAGTATATCAAGGTTTTCCTGACGGCGTACACCTCTGTCCATAGAAAGAACAATTGACTTATACCCCGTTTCAAAAAGAACATGTCTTAAAAGCTCACCCGGGGTAACTGTTTGAGATACAAGACGGAAAGACGCAAGTTTTTCAAGAAAATTTTTGCACTTTTCATTACCGTTTTCTGCTGAATGACATACTGCAGAATAGAAGCTTCCGCTTTTTGAATTAATCCTTATTTCCGTCAGTTCATCTGCAGTAAAACCAAAAACAGGTGACATCATACTCGCAAGAAGAGGCACATCTCTTACGGGATTATCAATAACCTTTATAATTGACATCAGAGTTCTTACTTCTGTGGTATCAAAAAGGTTTTCACTTTCATCTGCATGGGCTTTTACGCCCATATCGTTAAGCACCTGAACAAAAAGAGGAATATCCTTTTTTGTTCTGAGAAGAATTGCCATTTCTCCGTAATCAAAGGAACCATTCTCTTTCATTTTTCTGATTTCACCTGCAATGTGCATAGCCTGTGCAGTTGCAGAATCGGTTTCTTCGAAAACATCTTTTTCTATAATGTGAAGCGAACAGAAGGTTTCTTCTCTTTCAGGATAATTCGCTCCTGCTTTGAGAGTTTCCTTTTCATCATATTCAATTTCACCTGCACCCTCACTCATCAGCTGGCAGAAGGTGAAATTTACAAAATCCGTAATTTCCTTACGGCTTCGGAAGTTTTTGTCAAGTGATATTGTTGCAGGGTACACAGGATTTTCTCTGTCAAAGGAAGTAAACTCCTTACGCTTTTTCAGAAAAATCTGAGGCATTGCTTTTCTGAAGCCGTAAATACTCTGCTTCACGTCACCTACGAAGAAAAGATTTTTACCATCTTTTGAAATGGAATTGAAAAGCACATCCTGAGCTTCATTTGTATCCTGATATTCGTCAATAAGAATTTCTCTGAACTGACATGAATATTCTTCAGCCAGAGGAGTCTTTTTCACTTCACCATTTTCTTCTGTTACAAGAAGTCCCAGAGCCATGTGCAGAACATCAGAAAAGTCTGCACAGTTCTTTTCGATTTTAAGTTCATTGAATCTGTCGAAAAAAGCAAGTGTGAACTCTGAAAGCTTTTTCATAACGGGAGTAAGCTTTTCCACATCATTTGCATGGTCAGAAGATGAAACTCCCACATAATCAATGGCTTTAGCGAAATGTTTTTTGTAAACGTTTCTCAGAAGCTTTACAGTTTCAGATTCATCACAAACGTCAGCTTTTTTTATACTTTTCAGTTTCGCAAAGGAAGATGTTTTTGCAAGTTCGATAATTTCATCCCATTCTTTTTCTGAAAAATTTTCAGGCATAAGGGAAAGGAAATTTTCAAACATTTCAATGTCACTAAGAACTGCAGGCGTGTATGCAGCGTTTGTCGCACTGTCTTCAAGAGAAATGTTATATGCTCTTTTTGCAAGAGTCAGACAATAAGAAATATCATCACGCAGATTATTTATGAGAGTGACTGCATAGGAGTTTGTACAATCAGTTTTTTCCGTTCTGAACCTTCTGTCAATTTCGTCAATCCACTTTTTTGGATTTCTGTAAGAGCATGCAAAGTCATAAAGGCTCAGCACAAGCTCTTTCAGAAGCTTATCGTCATTTGACTTCGTAAACATATCGGCAAGAAGCATAAAATCCTTGTCACCATTGTTATAATATTCTTCTGCAACTTCTTCGTAAGCCGAGTCTTTAATGACGTTCATTGCATTTTCATCAATAAGTCTGTAATCGCTGTCAAGAGGAATTGCCTGAATATTACTCCTTACAACATCACTGCAGAAGCTGTCAATTGTTGAAACCTTTGCACATTTAAGTAACATCTGCTGACGGATAAGGAAGCTTCTTCTTTTTATATCTTTTTCTTCCTTTATCATCGCTGATAATTTTTCGTTGATTTTTTCTTTCATCTGTGCTGCTGCAGCTTTTGTGAAAGTAACAATAAGAAGCTCATCAATTGAGCAGGGATTTTTGTCATCGGTTATCATTTCAATAACTCTTGTTACAAGAACTGCCGTTTTACCTGAACCTGCTGCTGCTGAAACAAGAACCGTTCCCTCTCTTGCGTCAATTGCATCCTGTTGGGCTTCAGTCCACTTTATTGCCGGCATTCTCTTCTCCCTCCTCTTCTTCAAAGATTTTAAATATTTCTGCGTTATCAAGACCGCTTGACTGACGTTTTTCGTCTTCATCATTTCTCATGCATACATCCTTATAATCGCAGAATGTACATGCATCACCTGATTTGCTTTCAAAAGGCAGAACCTGAACTTTGCCTGAATGAAGCTCATTACCCATTGATGCAATTATACGGTCAACTCTGTTTTTGAGTTTTCCTAACTGAGAAAGTGTTGCAACTGAGCCTTTGAAAGTGATTTTGTTATCCTTACCCTCTTTTACGGTAACATCAATAATTTCACCTGTTGCATTTTTATCCATGCCGTAAATTACATCTTCGTTTTCAAGAACAAGACCTGAATATTTAACTTCTTTTTTCCTTTCTTTTGCAAGTTCTTCGTCAGTTGCATATCTCTTTGTTTTCAGCTGACCGAACTTTGCAGGTTTATAAAGCACGCCTGCAGGAATACAGTTCTCATACTTATCTTTTCCGTTTGCTTCAATTGCAAAAAGATAAATAAGCATCTGCATATTGATACCTTCAAGAACTTCATGGAGTTTAAAATCTTTTCCACCTGTCTTATAGTCAACAACGCGGATATACTTTTCATGATTTTTCTCCATCATGTCAACACGGTCAACAAGACCTCTGACAAAAATTTTTCCGTCATCAAGAGAAATTTCATAGGGAGGCACTTCACCGTCTCTGTCAATTTTAAGTTCAAAACCGCAGGGAACAAAATCACTTGCAGAAAATTCTTCGATAATTCCCACAATAAGCTCGTACACCGTTTTTTCAAAACGGCTGTAAAGAAACTCAAATCTTTTTGATTTGTTTTCCTGACCACCCATTGAGGTTTCCGCATATTCCATAAGGAAACCTGAAATCACCTTTTCAAGTTCTTGTTTTTCAAACTCTTTTAATTTTTCTATGCCGTATTCTTTGATAAGCTTTTCAAGGCAGAAGTGAACAACGGTACCTCTCTGACGGGGAGAAATTTCTGCCTTTTCTTCGGGTTTTGCTTTGAGTCCGAATTTACAGAAATACCGGAAAGGACATTTATAAAAAGTTTCAATTCTTGACGCAGAAAGATACATGTTTCTGCCGAAAAGTTCTTTTGCTTTTTCTGTGTCTTCAATATGGATTTTATCTTTATTCAGATATTTTTCAAGGGAAAGAATTCTTTCAGAATATTCATCACTTTCCGAAAAATATTTTTTAAGAGCATTCGTTTTTATGTTATCGCTTTTCCATGTTTCGGCAACCACATCAAAAGAAGAAACATCACTGAAAGCGTAGTCGTACACGCTGACTTTTTCAGCATCAGTAAATTTGCAGTCAGGGAAAATTTCTCTTATTTCATTTACTATTTCAGAGGGATAAAGCTCTTCTGAAAGTGAATGAGCACAGAAAGACACATAAACTTTTTTCTTCGCACTCGACAGAGTATGGTAAGCGATAAATCTTTCTTCAAGTATTCTGTCAAGAATAGGTGCATTAAGAGGAAGCCCTGCCTCGAGAAGAATGTTTCTTTCTCTGTCGTTGAAAATCCCGTTTACTTTGGGAATGCGCGGAAAAACTCCGTCATTTGCTCCTACAACAAAAACAATTTCAGGAGAAGATACACGGGTTCTTTCAGCGTTACCTACAAGAACTTCATCAAGACCTTGTGGTAAAACACCCATTTCTTCGTTTGTGATAACAGCATCAAAAAGGCTGTAAATTTCTTCGGCAGTTTTTTTGTCCTCTGCTACCACACAAGCAAAGCTGTCAATAATTTTTATAACAATTTCCCATATTCTTTCCTGCTCCAGAGCAAGTTCTTCTTCTGTAAGTTCTTCAAGCTTTATTGCAATATTTTTAAGATTTTCATCAGCATGAGAATTAATGAGAAGTCTGTACATTTCTTCCGCAGCCGTAACTCCTGAAACACCGTTCTTGATTGAATCTCTGAAATCAAGAACGGGTTTTACTGCAGCTTTTCTCAGTTCATTGAGAGAATGTAATTCTTCTCTGTCACTGTCAGTAAATTCTTCACCGAAGCCACGGGGATTTTCTGTCCATTCACGGTTAAAAGGTGCACTCATTCCCCACATCAGAGCATAATTTTCAAGTTTTGAAACTTCATCTGTGTCAAGGTCTGTAAGACCGGTTTTCAGGCATTTCATAACACGGCTTTCGTTTATACCGAATGCTGCAATTTCAAGTGCACCCAAAAGATAGGTGCAGAGAGGCTGAATTTTCACAGGCTGTAATTTATCGGAGAAAACTTCAACTCCGTATTTTCTGAGAGCCTCTTTCACCTGGATATCATATTCTCCACCATCACGTGAAACAATGGCAATATCACGGCTTCTTACATTTCCTTCACTCAGAAGTTTCTTAACTGTAAGTGCTACAAACTTACACTCATTTTCAATATTTTTTGCACTTATTATTTCAATGTTTTCGGTTTCATTTTCAAAAATATTTTTATCGGCACGGAAAATATTTTCTTCAAGGAAAGCAATTTCGGGAGAAATACTTTTTTCTTTTTTCACTTCAATTGCTTTGACTTCTTTGTTATATCTTTTTGCAATTTCAATAACTGACCTTGCGGTTTTTCTGGGATATGAGAAAACATCATAATCTTCTCCCTCACCTGCAAAAAGTTTATCGGCACATACAGTAATATAAATATCTTTAGCCTGAGCCATCATGCGTTCAATGATTTTAAGCTCCTGCCTTGAAAAACTGTAAAAACCGTCAATGACTACTGTTTTATTTTCAAAAAAGCTGTATTCACCAAGCACATCGTAAAGTCTTGTCAGCACGTCAAAAGGGTCAGAAAATCTGTTTTTCAGAAGCGCATCATAGCTTTCAAGAACAAGTGACACTTCTTCGAGTTTTTTTCTGAGATTTGTGCTTTCAATATTTTCGCAGAACTCACCTGCACTTTCGGGGGAAAGTGCATTCTGTCTGAATTCATCGCAGAGAGAAATCATTTCTTTTACAAAGCCTTTTGATTTTACTCTGCGTGAAAAAAACTGAAGCTTATCCTCAACCTGCTTCACAGCCATTGACATAAGAAGAATTTTTTCACCACTACTTATTTCACGGAGTTTTTGACTTCCGTATTCTTTCCTTACAGTTTCTGCAATGTGGCTGAAGCTCATAACAACTTCAACCTTGTTGCAATCTCCAGGTCCTAAGGTTTCAAGCATTGTTCTTTCTGCCGTAAAAGAAAACTGCTCAGGTACAACAAGCAACAAATCCTCACATCCCTCTCTTGCGAGAGATGTAAGGATTTTATTTACATATTCTGTTTTTCCGCTTCCTGCTTTTCCGTAAACTATATTAAGCATAAACTATCCTCAATAATACCAAGAATAAATATTTTCATAATTGTCTGTGACAGTACCGTATTTCTTCACCGTCAATTCATTTGTGTACATTTCGATACCGCTTCTGAAACAAACGGGTGCAAAGGGTGACGCTACATCAAAAAAGTCAACAAATCTCTGCAGAGTGATTTTGCCTTCAAGGAATTCATCGTACACAGAAACAATTTTTGCAGTCGAATCAATTCCGTATGACGCTCCTCCACCATAAGAGAAGAAAGAAGAAAGGCTCATATTTTTTGTAAGCTTTGTTTCGCCGATATAGAGTTCGTATTCTCCTCTCAGAAGACGGCCTTCCATTGACTCAAAGGGAACTTTTTCCACAACTGCATCAATGCCCACAGTTTTAAGAGCACCTGCAACATTTTCAGCAGCAGAAACCTTGAAAGGATTATCGTCATTGACAATAATTCTCAGTCTCATAATTTTTGAAAGTACATCTTCCCCTCTTTTATATCCTGCACTTTCAAGAAGCTCTTTCGCTTCATTTACTGTCTCAGACTTTTCTGCAGGTCTTACACTTTTAAGTTCTTTCCATCCGGGGAAGAAGGGTGTATCTGCAATCTGACCGTAGCCGAGATATGACTCTTCAACAATTGTTTCTTTGGGAATAAGCAGAGAAATTGCCTGACGGACTTCTGCTTTCATGAGATGTTCATTGTGTGAATTCATCCCCACAAAAACAAGGTTTGTCATGGAAGTTTCATGAACCTGAACATTCTTTCTCACGTAAGAGCCGTTGCTCATATCCTGAAAATAGAAAGAAATATTTCCCGTTTCAACGCTTTCAGGACCACTTGCAGTATCAAGCATATTAATAAGTCTGATACGTCTGACTTTAGGAAGTTTTGGCGAATGCCATCTTTCATTCATAATAAGCGACTGTGAATTTTCAATTTTATATTTACCGCTGCCGAGAACACTTTTATCCTCTTCATCAGCAGGTTCTTTCACAATGGGAAAATCAAGACAGAGGGATGCATATTTATCAGGCTTTTTAAGAGTAAAAGTAACGCTGTGTCCTGATGCAGAAATATCCTCAAAGTTTTCAAGCTGTTTTGAAAAATTATCACTTTCTTTCGCCATGTTGAAGGAATATTCAACATCACCGGCATCAATGGAAGAACCGTCGCTGAAGCAGTAAGATGTGTTCATATTAACATTGACCGTATTTCCGATAACAGAAATGCTTTTCGCAATAACATTTTCAGTCGTGAAATCGCCCTTAACTTTTACAAGTCCCTCAAAAATGAGAGAAGTAAGAGCAAGGTTATACTGAGTTGTGGCAAGATAAGGATTAAAAGAATCCGTAGTACAGACAGGAAGCTTCAGCTGAACAGAATCGTCTATCTGTTCCGTTGCATCTTTCACTTCACCCAAAGACTGAGAACATGAGGAAAAAGCGGTCAAAACAATAACCACACATAAAATAAGACTCAGAATCCGACTCACTTTTTTCATTTTCTCACTCCTTTTTCTTTAAAAATTAACACGCTTTACAGATAATGCTTTGCCTGACATATCATCAGTTTCAACAATAATCCCGTTTACCATACATTCACCGCTTGCGGCATTGAAGAATGCAGGCATACCGTCAATAAATTTTTTCACTATAATTTCTTTATCAACACCGAGAACAGACTCTTTTACACCGCACATTCCAACATCTGTAATATACGCTGTTCCATGGGACAAAATCTGCTCATCAGCAGTCTGTACATGAGTATGAGTGCCGAAAACACATGTAACCTTTCCGTCAAGAAAAAATCCCATAGCACGTTTTTCACTTGTTGTTTCAGCATGGAAATCAACAATTTTAATTTTACAGTCTTTTACTTTTTCAAGAACCTTTTCAATTGTTTTAAACGGGTTATCAGCACTATCCATAGAAAACGTTCCTGCAAGATTTATAACGCCGATTTTAAGGCGTCCCATATCCTGAACAGAGTAACCTCTGCCCGGGTTATTTTCATGATAATTCGCAGGTCTTATAATGTCAAGTCTTTCATCAAGAAAGTCATAAATTTCCTTTCTGCGGTAAACGTGGTTACCTGTTGTGATAACATCAACTCCGCTGTCAAAAAGAAACTGTGCAGAGTGAGGTGTTATTCCGTTACCTGCTGCAGAATTTTCACCATTTGCAATGCAGAAGGAAATATTTTCTTTTCGTTTTAATTCGGGTAAAATTTTTCTCACATGTTCGCATCCGATATTACTTACAATGTCACCGAGAATGAGAATTTTCATACATTAACTCCATTCCAAAAACAGACCGCCGAGGTTTTCGGCGGTCTGAAAATAATTACTTTGCATAATCGACAGCACGGTTTTCTCTGATAATATTAACCTTAATCTGTCCCGGATATTCAAGTTCACTTTCGATTTTCTTAACAATTTCTCTTGCAACAATAGCCATTCCGTCGTCTGAAATAACTTCGGGTTTGACCATGATTCTTACTTCGCGGCCTGCCTGAATAGCAAATGAACGTTCAACGCCTTCAAATGAATTTGAAATTTCTTCAAGTTTTTCAAGACGTTTGATATAGTTCTGAACGTTTTCACGTCTTGCACCGGGTCTTGCTGCTGAAATTGCATCGGCTGCCTGAACAAGTGCTGCAACAACAGTCTTTATTTCAATTTCGCCGTGATGCGCTGCAATTGCATGAACGACAGCGTCGTTTTCTTTATACTTCTTGGCATATTCAACACCAAGCTGAATGTGAGAGCCTTCCATTTCGTGGTCAAGAGCCTTACCGATATCGTGAAGAAGACCTGCACGTTTTGCCTGTTTCACGTCAGCACCGATTTCCGCTGCCATAAGACCTGCAATGTAAGAAACCTCAAGTGAATGGTTAAGAACATTCTGACCGTAACTTGTACGATATCTGAGTTTACCGATAAGCTTGACAATTTCGGGATGAACATTGTTGACACCTGCATCAACAAGTGCACGTTCACCTGTCTGCTTGATTGTCTGTTCAACTTCTCTCTTTGATTTTTCAAACATTTCCTCAATACGTGCGGGATGAATACGTCCGTCAGTAATGAGTTTTTCAAGAGTGAGTCTTGCAACCTCACGTCTTACGGGATCAAAGCTTGAAACTGTAATTGCTTCAGGTGTATCGTCAATAATAAGGTCAACACCTGTAATTGTTTCAAGAGTTCTGATATTTCTGCCTTCACGGCCGATGATACGGCCCTTCATTTCGTCACTGGGGAGAGCAACAACACTTACTGTTGCTTCTGCGGCATGGTCAGCAGCACAACGCTGAATAGCTGTTGCAACAACCTCTCTTGCCATAGTATCCTGCTCATCCTTGAGCTTCTGCTCAAATTCCATGATTTTAAGGGACTTTTCTCTTGTAAGTTCATCGTCAAGAGCTTTAAGCAAATGATCCTTTGCCTGTTCCTTAGTATAACCTGAAACTTTTTCGAGCATTTCAAACTGACTTCTCTTGATGCTATCTATTTCGATTAATCTGTCTTCTGCGTCTTTCAGCTTCTGGCTGAGGACTTCGTCTTTCTTTTCCAGAGATTCAGTCTTTTTATCAATAGACTCCTCTTTCTGAATAAGTCTGCGTTCCTGTCTCTGAACTTCAGAGCGTCTTTCACGCAATTCTTTTTCTGTTTCTGTTCTCTGCTTGTGAATTTCGTCTTTAGCCTCTAAGATAGCCTCTTTCTTTTTAGTTTCAGCTTCTGTGAGAGCTTCATTGACAATACGAGCAGCTTCCTTGTTTGCAGACCCGATTGTAGCTTCTGCAACCTTTTTTCTATGTAAACCACCGATGATGTAACCTGCCACACCAAATACCACTGCGGCAGCAACGATGAGAATTACCCAAACGATTGTATCCAAAATAGATCGCACCTCCTTCTTGTTAAACTTGTAAATCTATTCATCAAAAGAATCAGAATAAAAACACTACATGATGTACTTACACTTTTAGACATACACCATCTATGTTATTTTATACTTATATACACTTCTTGTCAAGTATAATTGGAAAAATATTGAATTATTTGTGAATATTTATTAAGAAAAATGAAAAACAGAATGCAAAACCGCAATTTCGGATGTTGAAAATTAGAGGTCCCCTATAATTTAACAGTACGTTTATTTTCATATCGTAGGGGAGCCGTTTCGGCTCCCGCAAGGTTTTGTGGGATTTTATTCGGGACGGGAAACCCGTCCCCTATGGTGTAACCGTTAATTTGCATCAAAAACCACGTCAAACATAACAAAATTATATTTTCAAAAACGTGTTAATTGGTGCATTATGTTTAAAATGTCAGAAAACTGACATTTTTCCATTGACAATGGGTCAAAAAGAGTATATAGTATCCACAGAAACTGATGAGGGGGATAAAGATGAACGAAAAACACAATTTCAACTTTGTTTATACTGTAATTCCCTGTGATAATAATATCCTTTATTCTGTATGTTGCCTTGACGAAAACGGAAGAAAAATAAAAGCCATTGATGCAGTAGGTGAAAAAGACGTAACCGAAAATTTCTGTAAATTCCTTAACGAGGGCAAAATTCACCCTTGCCATTTTGAGGATATTTACGAGGATTATTTTGGCTGATTTACTTGACGTCACAAAAATTAAAGAATATAATTTGATTATAAAGAATTTTAAGGAGGCTTTCTTCATGAATTGGTTCAACGATTTTCTTAACAAAGTGGAGTTCATAAGACCGCGTTATATGGCACCGCTTTTTGTAACGCTTTCACTTTTTTTCTCTTCACTTTTAGCACCATTTTCCTCAGAAACACTTGTACATACTTTTGCAAAGCCTGAAGGCCCTGTTTTTTCAGGTGAAAAGCTCCAGATTACAGAAGACTATGTAATTGTAATTTCAGAAAATGCAACCCCTGCAGAAAAGAACGCTGCAGAAAAGCTCAAGGGATATTTTGAAGAAATCAGCGGTATTTCTCTCTCAATTATAACAGACAAAACTCAGGAAACAGTAAAAGAAATCATCATCGGTAAAACAAACCGTGAAGGTAATTCCTTTACAATTGACCGCACAAATCTGGGAAACGATGGTATTGTGATTAAAACAGTCGGTGAAAAAATCGTTCTTTCAGGTGCTGAACAGAGAGGTGCGATTTATGCCGTTTACACTTTCCTTGAAGAATATTTCGGTTGCCATTGGTTTACTCACGACCTTACTGTAATTCCAAAGGCAGAAAAGCTTGAAATTCCGAAAGTCATTGATTATACATATACTCCTTCAATTATTTTCAGAGAAACTGACTGGATAAGCCCTGCACGAAGCAATGAATATAAAGCTGCAAACAAGCTCAATGACGGTGTTTACGGTATCGTTTCACAGGACTACGGTTCTTCCATCACTTACGCCGGTTCATTTGCCCACACAATGGCATATCTTGTGGATACCAATTTATTCGAAACAGAACCTGAACTTTTTGCTTACGGTAAAGACGTCTATAAGAGGACAACGGATCAGCTTTGTCTGACAAATCCAAGAACTCTGGAGCTTGCAATTCA
Source organism: Clostridia bacterium (assembly GCA_017520635.1). Lineage (GTDB taxonomy): Bacteria > Bacillota > Clostridia > Oscillospirales > Acutalibacteraceae > SIG575. The sequence goes on along the minus strand of JAFXFI010000018.1, from coordinate 15,825 downwards.
GGGTGTGAGAAAGTGGCTTAGTGAGAACCCTGATGCAAAAATTATTTCTGTTACACAGAATGATAATCAGAACTATTGCGTATGTAAGAATTGCAGAAAAATTGACAGAGAAGAAGGCAGTCAGGCAGGTACAATGCTCCGTTTTGTAAATGCAATTGCCGATAACATCAAAGAAGATTACCCCGATGTTATGGTAGATACTTTTGCTTATCAGTATACAAGAAAACCTCCGAAAATTACTGTCCCCCGTGATAACGTTATTGTAAGACTCTGTTCTATCGAGTGCAGATTCTCAACGCCTCTTGACAGCGGTGCGATAAAAGAGAATGACGAATTTGTTGAAGATATTAAAAAATGGAGTGAAATCTGTAAAAACCTCTTTATCTGGGACTACACAACAAACTATTCTCATTACCTTTCTCCTTTCGGAAACTTTGATGTTATTCAGGACAACATTCAGTTCTTTGCAGAAAATAATGTTATCGGAATTTATGAGGAAGGTAACTACACTGCTATTGAATCTGATGGTGAATTTGCAGAACTGAGATGTTATCTACTTGCAAAACTTATGTGGGACCCCTACTGTGATATTGACAAACACATGTATGACTTCTGTGAAGCATATTACGGAAAAGGTGCTCAGGGCATAGTTGATTTCATAAACTACATAGATGAAAACAACGGCGGTATTGCAGTAGATATGGAAAACTGGTGGATAACACCTATTCCAAACAGAATTGATATCAGAAACGGTCTTACAATTTATGCTCCTGCTTCCAGCGTTACAGTCCTTCGTGCAGACGATGAAGACATTGCAAAAATTGATGCGATGTGGAAGTTCGCAAAAGACGGTGCAGAAACTGAAGAACAGCTTGAAAATGTTCTGAGAAGTGAAATCTGCTGGAGATATTGGAAAGCCTGTGGCTACAGAAGTGAATTCCGTGACATTGAAAGCAGAGTTGTTGAAAACGAGAAATTCTACAACGACCTTGTAAAATTCGGTATCACAAGACTCAACGAAGGAGCAGGCGGATATATCAATACAGAAAAGGTTGATTTCAACCTTGCACCCAACAAGTGGAAATAAAATTACCTCTGCTATTGAAAAAAAACAATAGTAATGGTATAATACATTATTATCAACAAAAGAGGTTTATATAATTATGTATGATATAGCAATTATCGGTGCAGGACCTGCAGGATTAACTGCGGCACTTTATGCACTGCGTGCAGATAAAAGTGTTATTGTCCTTGAAAAAGGAGCATTCGGCGGTCAGATAACCTTCTCACCGAAGCTCGAAAATTATCCCGGTACCGGTACTCTCAGCGGCAATGAATTTGCTGAAAAGCTTGTTGAACAGGTTCTCGAACAAGGTGCAGACATTGAACCTGAAACAGTTCTTTCAATTGAAAAGAAAGACGACATTTTCAATGTAGTAACAGAAGACGGAGAATATGAGGCCAAAAGCGTTATTATCGCCACAGGTGCCCGTCACAGAATGTTAGGTCTTGAAGATGAAGAAAAGTTTGTAGGCAACGGAATTTCTTTCTGTGCCGTTTGCGACGGTGCTTTCTACAGAGACAGAGAAGTTGCAGTTATCGGCGGAGGTAACTCAGCACTTCAGGAAGCACTTCTTCTTTCAACTCTCTGCAAAAAGGTAACCGTAATCCAGAATCTCGCTTTCTTTACAGGTGAAGAAAGACTTGTAAGAGACCTTGAGAAGAAAGAAAATGTAGAAACAGTACTTTCAACCGTTGTCACTAAATTTGAAGGTGAAGATGAACTTTCTTCAATTGAAATCAGAAATACTGAAACAAATGAAACAAAAACACTTTCAGTTGACGGTGTATTTGTTGCTATCGGGCTGATACCGCAGAACGAACCTTTTGCGGCTCACATAAAGCTTGACTCTTACGGCTACGCTGAGTCAAGTGAAGACTGCACAACTGTAACGGAAGGAATTTTCGTTGCAGGAGACTGCAGGCAAAAGAAAATACGTCAGGTTGCTACAGCGATAGGTGACGGTGCAGTTGCTGCCCTTGCTGCATGTAATTACATTGACGAAAAATTTTAAGACAAAGAGGTAAAAAAGATGAAAAAGAAATCAGTAAAAATCCTTGCTCTTCTTCTTTCTCTTGTTTTTGTTATGGGTACTGCGGCAGTTCCCGTATCAGCAGCAGATGAAGAAGTTCCGGAAGTCAGCAAAATTGAAAAAGCATTTTTCGATTTTACAGATGACCTTGTAAATGGTCTTGTAAGTGCAATCGCAGCAATTATTCCTGCTCCCCTTGAGTGGATCAGCGAAGCAGATTATAAGAGTGAATACGTACCCACAGGCACAGAAAAATTCCTCGACGCACCTGCAACAAATGCAAAATGGTCATTAGGTTATGCTCAGGATTCACTCCTTGAAGGACAGAACGTACTTGATAAAACTCATTACGTTTCAGGCGGTATTGCAGTTTCTCCCAAATATCCTGAAGAAATCGTCGACGATTCAAAGGTTCGCGTAATCGCAATGAATGATGGTTCAGGCAGAGGCACAGTTGTTTTTGCTGTTCTCGATGCTTACGGTCTTTCAAACAAAGACGTTCGTGAAATCCGTAACAGAATCGACAGCTTTGCACAGAAGAATAATATTGTCAGCGTAAACGTTGCAGTTCTTCATCAGCACAGCGCAGTTGACACATTCGGTATGAACGGTGATATCATAAAAGCTGTATTCCTTAATCCTGCTATCAACCTTATAAACGCTATGTTCAACAGAGAAGTTTTCAGACCTTTCAACGGTAAAAATGAAATCTTCCAGAACAATCTTTTCAATGTAACAGTTGATACAATTGAAACTGCAGTAGCACAGATGGAACCCGGCAAGCTTATGTACGGTACAGTTGACGTTTCAGAATATCTCAATGATAAACGTCCTCCCTATGCACTTCAGAACACACTCAACCGTTTCCGTTTTGTTCCTGATGATGAAAACAGCGAAGAAACATGGTTCTCAACTTCAGAAATTCATTGTGTAGGTAACGGCGTTCAGGGTACACAGATTACTGCTGACTACCCCTACTACATGGAAAAATATGTAAACGATGTGGCAGGTGCAAACTTCATGCTCCTTATGGGTGCAGAACTTGCAACAGGTCAGAGACATGAACCCTTTGAAAAAGAAATTCCCGAAGGAATGGAAGGTTACATGGTTCTCGGTGAAAAACTTGGTGAAAGACTTGTTTCCATTACAGAAGAAAGAGAAGTTGCTCCTCTTCTTAACATCACTCACAAAGAAGTAAAATTCAACATCGAAAACCAGATTATTCTCCTTGCTGCAAAAGCATGTCTCTTTGAAAATCAGGCAGTAATCAACGGCGGAGATGTTAAAGTTGTTTCTGAAATCGGTTACATGGAACTTGGCACAGACCTAGCAGTTGCACTTGTTCCCGGTGAAATCGAAGCATCAATCGCTTTCGGTGGTGCACTTGATAAAACGAACTCATGGACCGGCACAGACTGGATTTACGATTCAATGCAGAAGACAGTCGGCGACAGAGAACTCCTTGTTTTCGGTCTCTGCAACGACCAGGTTGGTTACATCGTTCCCACAAATGACTACATGCCCATGCTCTGGGAAGACAGCAAATCAATCGAATTTGTTTCTCTCGGCAGCCAGACAGCAGTTGTTTACATCGGCGAATTCAATGAACTTGTAAAATCAAAATAAGTTTATAAAAAATTTCGAGGCACACTTCTTTTTGAAGCGTGCCTCAGTTTTTTGTGGTGAATTGAAACATATACAAATTATAATTTATCTGTATATTTATTGCCCTATCGTAGGGCGGCGTTCCGCCTCCCGCAAGGTTTCATAAAAATTCATTCGGGACGGGAGACCCGTCCCCTACGATAAAACCATTGGTATCATTATAAAATTGCGTCACAGACCCGAAATTCTGCTCTCTGCATAAAAAAAGACATCCACCATCAGATGGATGTCTTTTACTTTTTACCAATCGAATCCGGGGAAGAAACCATCAGGATCTTCTTCTGTCGGTTCTTCTCTCTCTGTAGGCTCTTCCGTTGGTGCTTCAGTTTCAGGAGGTTCTGTAACTGTTACAATTTCGCCCCAGACTTCAAGCATAACCTCGTCACCTTTATCGTATTCACCGTCAAAATTGCTGGGACTCATTCTGTAAACCGTATCCGCTGCATGTGAGCCGTCGTTGTCAACAGGTTTACTTGCTTTAACAACAGTAAAACCTATTTCTTCAAGCTTACTTTTTGCTTCATCATACTGAAGACCGATAACATTGATAAGCTTAATTGACTTGGGGCCCTTACTTACAACAACGCTGATTGTTGAGCCCTTCTGAACCTTTTCTCCGCTTTCGGGATACTGGCTTATAATCTGACCTTCTTCAAAATCTTCGCTGAATTCATATTTCAGACTGAAATTGAATATAGCTCCGAGCTGTGTCTGTCTGTCTGTATAAAGCCACCCTTTAAGTTCGGGAACAATAACATATCCTTCATTATCAGCAGAAACGGAAGGATTTGTAGTTGTTTCATTCTCACCCTCTGAAAGGAATGTAACACCGAAAACAATCGCTGCAATAACGATGACCACGCTTATAAGTACGAGAGCAATTGTCTTACCGTTTTTCTTGCTCTCTTTTTCGGGAACATACTGTTCTTCAGCATTTTCTCTGTCAAGGAAATCTGAAGGTACTTTACTGCTCTCTCTGGGCATCATCTGTGTTGGATTATCGTCCCACTGAACTGCCGCGCTCGGTGCTGCCGCAAGTTCTGCTCTGCACTGTTCAACGTTTCTTGTTCTGTCCTCAGGATAAATCTGCAAAGCGTTTATAAGTCCGTTGATAACATAAGCCGGAAGCTGCTCTGCAAATCTGCCGGGAATCATGAGTCTGTCATTTGTGACTCTTGATGTGGCATCAATAGGGTCTGAGCCGATAAGTGCTCTGTACAGAACAGCTGCAAAAGCATAGATGTCTGTCCATGGACCCTGCTGACCGTCAAAACCATACTGTTCAATTGCAGCATAACCGTTAAACAACTGAGAATTAAGCTCACTCTTTGCACTTCTTACTCTGTTGATACTGAAACCTGTGATACGAAGCTTTCCGTCAGGTGCAATCATAAGAGTTGTGGGGGAAATGCCTCTGTGAATAATTCCTGCAGTATGAAGATTTCCGAGAGTTGAAAGAACAGGCATAAACAAAGGTCTTGCCTTTTCCCAAGAAATGTAACCTGTAGGAGTTCTGAGAAGATATTCTCTGAGAGTAATTCCGTCAATGTTTTCCTGAATTACATAAGCTGTGTTGTTTTCTTCTATAATTCCGAAAACTTCAACAAGTGCAGAAAGCCCCGTCAGACGCATCAGTTTTCTCCACATTTCGGTAAAGCTCTGAAGACAGTCGTAATAAACCTCTTCTTTACCGGGAAAAGGAATAACTTCAGTCTTTCCAAGGTCTCTGCCCGCAATTGCATCAGGCATAAATTCACGGATTACAACTGCTGTTTTTGTACTCAGGTCCCAACCCATGTAGGAAGCACCGTCACCGTTGTAATCAACAAGCTTGCCGACAAGATATCTGTTTGCAATTGTGCTTCTGATAGGAAGATAAGGTGCAATCTGAGGAGAATCCGCATGAAAGCCGCAATAGGGACACTGTTTCTCGTCACCTATTTCTTTCATGCAACTCATACATAATTCATCTGTGTTAATCATAAACATCACCTTTTACAAAGATATTCACTATAACTCCATTATATTTTTACACTTAATTTTAACAAAAATACCCTTATGTGTCAAGAAACACTAAGGTTACAATAATATAACATCCTTGTAAAAAATTTCAATGTCGCAACAGAGTCAGACTTTCATCTCAACCGTAAATTTCATATTCTGTTGCTGATGCAACTGCAAAACTATCAAATTATAATTTTCAACGAAAAATCCCCTCCGTCAAAATCATAGATTTTGACACCTCCCCTTGCGTTTTCGAGGGGAGGCTGAAACTTAAGTACACCGCTAAATTATAATTTGCCGGTATATATTTTTTCACATCGTAGGGTTGACCCTGGCGGCCAACCGTTAGTTTTCTGTAATGTTGCGGAAGACCGCGAGGGTCTTCCCTACGGTGTAGCCGTTGGCATTGTTATAAATACGCGTCGCAGACCCGAAACATTTCCGTCAGGAAATACTTCACTTGCGAAGCAAAACTTTACCGCGGAGCAACTTCTTCTGACCAAGTCAGCCTTCACTCAAAAATGCTCAATGGGTCTGTAATTGCACCGTCCTTCAGGATTTCAAAATGAAGATGTGCACCATCTGCCGCTTCCACAGGAATTTTACCTATATATCCTATTATCTGACCTTGTTCAACAACATCATTTACACCTACTTTTAATTTTTCATCAAGACCGCAATATCTTGCCACAACACCTGCACCGTGGTCAATTTCGACTATTGTCCCCCACAGACTGCTGTTATAAATTGCAAGAATTGCACCCGACTGTATTGCTTTGACCTCATCACTTTCTTTTGCCTTGAAATCAACTCCGTTGTGGACACGCCAGTCGTTCATGGTTTTTGATTTTACTGCCACAGAATTACTGTAATCCTTGATAATCTTTTTTCTTGAGGGTAAAACAAATTCCTCTTCCTTTATAACAGAAACATCTTCATCACTAATCCTTTCAGTAACAGGGACAGTCACCCCCGTTACATCATTTGCGGCATTCTCAGTGAATTTTTCTTTTGTTGTTTCATTATAAGAGGTATCAACACCTGAAAGACTTTCTCTCAGCTGTCTTGATACACTCATTGCAGTTCCTACCCCTGTTCCTACAGCAAGCAAAAAAATGAATGCTGCTATTATGAATTTCTTTGATGTAAAATAATCCTTCATCTGCTTTTTTGTCTCTTTATCAATTTTCATTGTTAATATTCCTTCCTGTTTTTTCTGTCAGATTTATTTTGGTCCCGCACAACAAAATTTATACAGTAAAAAATTTTTTTCAAAAAACCTGAACAAATGTTTGCTTTTTCCGTTTTAATGTGTTATAATACCTGTGTAAAACTAAAATTATGAAAGGAAACAGAGTATGAAAGCTATAAATTCAACCCAGAAAAAGATTTACGAATTTCTCGTTGAACGTTCACAGATGGGTTCTGCACCTCCGTCAGTACGTGAAATCTGTGCTGCTGTAGGTCTTAAATCCACTTCCTCTGTCCAGACAAATCTTGACATCCTTGAAGAATGCGGTTACATAGAACGTGACCCCATGCTCAAACGCTCAATCAGAATCTGCGGTCAGGCTGAAAACGTAACACACGTACCTCTTCTCGGTACAGTTACTGCAGGTATGCCTATTCTCGCAGTTGAACAGATTGAAAGCTACGTCCCCTATTCAGGCTATATTTCAAAAGACAAGCCCCTTTTCGCACTGCGCGTCAGAGGTGAAAGCATGATAAATGCAGGCATTCACGACGGGGATATTATTTTCGTTGAAAGAACTCCCACAGCACGTGACGGCGAAATTGTAGTTGCCCTCATTGAAGATGAAGCAACGGTAAAAAGATTTTTCAAAGAAAACGGTCACTTCCGTCTTCAGCCTGAAAACGATGCTTTTGAACCGATTATCTGCACAGAAGTGGCTATTCTCGGCAAGGTTGTAGCACTTCTCAGATATTATTGATGTCATATTTACCTATCAAATTAAGCAAAATTTTCTAATTTTGTACACACTGACAAAATTAGTTAAATTTATAACAAAACAGTTGCATATTTGAGAAAAAAAGGCTAAAATAAGAGAGTAAAAAAATAAAAATTACTTTTTTGGAGGTAATCAAAATGTCAGTTAAAGTTGCTATTAACGGATTCGGCAGAATCGGCCGTCTCGCATTCCGTCAGATGTTCGGCGCTGAAGGTTACGAAGTTGTTGCTATCAACGACCTTACAAAGCCCTCAATGCTCGCTACTCTTCTCAAGTACGACACAGCTCAGGGTGGCTACTGCGGTGCTATCGGTGAAAACCTTCACACAGTTGTTGCTGATGACGAAGCTGGTACAATCACAGTTGACGGAAAAACTCTTACAATCTACAAAGAAGCAGACGCTAACAACCTTCCTTGGGGTGAAATCGGTGTAGACGTTGTTCTTGAATGCACAGGCTTCTACTGCACAAAAGAGAAATCAATGGCTCACATCAACGCTGGTGCTAAGAAAGTTGTTATCTCAGCTCCTGCTGATAAAGAAACAAAAACAGTTGTTTACAGCGTAAACGAAGGCATCCTTACAGCTGATGATCAGATCATCTCTGCTGCATCATGCACAACAAACTGCCTTGCTCCCATGGCTAAAGCTCTCAACGACTATGCAGCTATCCAGAGCGGTATCATGACAACAGTTCATGCTTACACAGGCGATCAGATGATCCTTGACGGTCCTCACAGAAAAGGTGACTTCCGCCGTGCACGTGCAGGTGCTGCTAACATCGTTCCCAACTCAACAGGTGCTGCTAAAGCTATCGGCCTTGTTATTCCTGAACTCAACGGCAAACTCATCGGTTCTGCACAGAGAGTTCCCACACCCACAGGTTCAACAACAATCCTTGTTGCTGTTGTTAAAGGCAGCGACGTTACAGTTGAAGGCATCAACGCTGCTATGAAGGCTGCTGCTAACGATTCATTCGGTTACAACGAAGAACCTATCGTTTCTTCAGACGTAATCGGTATGCGTTTCGGTTCACTCTTCGATGCAACACAGACAATGGTTGCTAAAATTGATGATGACACATTCCAGGTACAGGTTGTTTCATGGTATGACAACGAAAACTCATACACAAGCCAGATGGTTAGAACAATCAAGTACTTTGCTGAACTTGCATAATTTAATTGATTTTATAATCAACACCCTGAGTAAACCTCAGGGTGTTTTTTTGTGACTAAGTCACAGAAAAATATTTTTGCACATGATAAAATAAAATCACAACAAAGGTAATCAAATCAAATTACCTATAATATAAATAATAAAAAAGGGGGTTGCGTCATGGACGTTAACAACAATTTACCACTCTTATTACTTGACAACAGCAGTATGATTTCCGTAATTAATGAAGGTGAATTCAAATGCTCGAATATGTCATTTGAAGAAACAAAAATGTTGCTCGAAATTTTTGACGAAAAAGAATATCTCAAATGCTTCTCAAACCCCGACATTGAGTCAGTAATGTTTGAACAGCTTGGTATTGAAAAACGTGATTTCGAGTACAAACACATCAGAAACATGCGTCCCGGACAGCAGGCAATCGTTTTCAAGCTTTACCGCACCCCCTCTGCTTCAAATCCTGTTATTCAGGCCGATGACGGTGTTGAAGCTAAAAAAATTCAGAACGTATATGCTTATTGTCAGCATCTTATGAGAGTTAAATAACAATAAATCATCTTCTATATCCTCCTAAATTTATAAAAATCCGTAGTAGAGTTTTCTGCTACGGATTTTTTTGCTTGATTATAATTTTCAAATATGGTATAAATTAAATCAACGGAGGTGTTCTCAATGTTCAAAAAAGCAGACCTGAGTAATAGCAAATGGATAGGCTCAGGAAAGAAAAATTTTCCTGTTGATATTCTCACAGAAATTACTCTTAATAAAAATTACAAGGTAACCATAACAATCGGTTGCATGGGCACATTCAGGCTTTACGTAAACGGTAAAAAAGTGAGTGATGACCTTTTCCAACCTCTGAATACAGATTTTGAAAAAAGATATAACATGGAATATGGCGGACATCCCTTTGACGAAGAATTCCGTCACAGACTTTACTGCCCTGTTTATGATATTACAGATTATCTTTCAGAGGGTAAAAATGAAATTCTCTTTATGCTCGGCTCAGGTTTTTATGAGGAATACGATTACGGAAACTCAAAAATCTGTTGGAAAATTGACATAACAGATGAAAACAACAACACAAGAACTGTTTTCTCTGACGGCACAGAAAAAATGAGAGAAAGTTTCGTAAAAGAAGCAAATGTAATCCGTGGTGAAACTCACGATTACACATCAATCGCAGAATGGACGAATGTTGAAATTCAGGAAACACCTGACACAAATTACTTTATTCAGGACTGTCCTGCCGATAAAGTTTCACATATTATCAAACCGAAGTATCTTGGCAATAACATTTACGATGCCGGTGAGGTTTTTGCAGGATATCCGGTTCTCAGAAGTAAAAACGCAAGTGAAATCAAAGTAAGATACAGTGAACTTCTCGACAAAAATGGTAACCTTGATGAAGAACATATTTACGGTCAGCACACAAATTATATAACAGACGGTGAAGAAAAACTTCTCTTTCCGCAGTTTACTTGGCTTTGTTTCAGATATTTTGAAATTATAGGTGACGCAGAAGTAGTTGAATGCCATGTAACTCATAGTGACGTTGATGTAAATTCATCTTTTGAATGCAGCAATGACACTCTCAACTGGTTGTACAAAGCATACATCAGAACGCAGCTTGCAAATATGCATGCAGGAATTCCCTCAGACTGTCCTCACACAGAAAGACGAGGCTACACAGGTGACGGTCAGCTTACATGTGCTGCTGCAATGATGCAGCTTGATGCACAGAAATTCTACAGAAAATGGATAGGCGACATCTGTGACTGTCAGGATGAAAAAACAGGTCACATTCAATACACGGCTCCCTTTGTTCAATCAGGCGGTGGTCCCGGAGGATGGGGTTGTGCAATTGTTGTTGTGCCTTATATGTACTACAAAGCTTACGGTGAAAAAGAAATTTTTGATGAAACTTTCCATCGTATGTACAAATGGTTTTCATACCTTGAAAAACACAGCGAAAATGACCTTGTAACATCAGATTTACCCGGTGTATGGTGTCTTGGTGACTGGTGTGTGCCTGAGCAGAACAGGCTTAACAAGCTCTCGGCAAACGCCATTCCTGAGCCCTATGTCAATACATATTTCTATATCAAATCAATGGAATATTTCCTTGAAATCAGTGAAATTATCGGAATTGATACATATACAGAGGACATAAAAAAACGTATCCAAAGCAAGAAAAAAGCAATAATGAATGCTTATTTTTCATTAGAAACAGGAGATTTCGCAAAAAACGAGCAAGGTGCAAATGCCTTTGCAATTGACCTTGGACTTGGTGATGAACGTACTTTCCTTAATATGATAAAAAAATATTCGGTGAGAAAAATGTACGACACGGGAATTTTCGGAACAGATATTGCAACACGTGTTCTTTTTGAAAAAGGCAGAGCCGATATTGCTTGTATGCTCCTTACTTCAGAAGAAGAAATTTCCTACTACAATCAGATAAAGAACGGTGCTACAACAATTCTTGAATACTGGAACGGTGTCCGCTCGCAGTGCCACCCCATGTTCGGTGCAGTTACGAGATATCTTTTTGAATATATTCTCGGTATTCGTCAGACAAAAGATTCAGTTGCTTATGAAAGCGTAATAATTTCACCCGAATGCATGAAAGAAATCCCCTTTGCAAAAGGTAAAATTACAACAATCAAAGGTGAAATTTCAGTAGAATATGACGAAAGAGAAATTAAAATTACAGTTCCTGAAAAAATAAACGCTGTTTTGAAATTAAACGGAAATGAAACAGAACTTTATTCAGGGAAAAATGTATTTTTATACAAATAAAAATATAAAACACATTGACAAAAATCGACTGAATATATAAAATAGTATCGAACTCTTTTGTAACAAATATCATGATACACGAAAGGAGTTATGTCTATGTCTTCAATTTTAGAATTCTGGTCCCAGATGACAGCCAATCCACTGCTCTTTATTGCAGTAGCACTTACAATGGGTGTTATTCTGGTAAATGGTTGGACAGATGCACCAAATGCTATCGCAACCTGTGTTGTTACAAGATGTATGCCTCCGAAAGCTGCAATTCTTATGGCAGCGGTGTTCAATTTCCTTGGCGTTTTTCTCATGACTCTTATAAACTCCACCGTTGCGGAAACCATTACTAAAATGGTGGATTTCGGTTCGGACCCGGACCTTGCAATTATTGCACTGAGTGCTGCATTGTTTGCAATTGTACTTTGGGCAACTCTTGCCTGGGTTTTCGGTATTCCCACAAGTGAAAGCCATGCTCTTATTGCAGGTCTTACAGGAAGTGCAATTGCACTTCAGGGAAGTTTTCAGAGTGTAAACGGACAAGAATGGGTAAAGGTTGTTTACGGTATCGGCATTTCCGTAGTATTGGGCTTCGGTCTCGGATGGATTGTATGCAAAATTGTTACCATACTTTTCTATAAAGCTGACAGACCTAAAACCGAGCCATTTTTCAGAGGTGCACAGATTATAGGTGCTGCTTCAATGGCCTTCATGCATGGTGCTCAGGATGGTCAGAAATTTATGGGTGTTGTTCTCCTTTGTGTATACATGTCAAAGGGACAGGGCTTACCTAACGACATCAACATTGCACAGGATTATCTCTGGCTTATGATTTTATGTTCGGCAATCATGGCAGCAGGCACAGCAATGGGTGGTAAAAAAATCATCAAATCTGTAGGTATGGATATGGTTAAGCTCGAAAAATATCAGGGCTTTTCAGCGGACATTGCAGGTGCACTTTCACTCCTCGTCTGTTCCGTATTCAGTCTGCCCGTATCAACCACACACGCAAAAACAATGTCTATAATGGGCGTTGGAGCAGTAAAGCGTGTTTCTGCTATTAACTTTGGTGTTGTAAAGGAAATGGTACTCACATGGGTACTCACCTTCCCGGGTTGCGGTCTGGTCGGTTTCCTGATGACAAAATTATTTATGTACATATTCACCTGACAGAAAGGATGTTAAAAAATGGCTAAAGGCGATAAATTTTATTTTGAAAACTTTGCGGCATGTACTGCACTTTCAAAAAAAGCAGCAACTTATCTTGTAGAATGTCTCGAAAACTACAAGCCGGAAAATTTCGAAGAAATGCTTAAAAAGATGCATGAAATCGAAAACAATGCCGACATGAAAAAACATGAAATGGACAAGGCACTTGCAAAGGCTTTTGTAACCCCCGTTGACCGTGAGGACCTGGACATGCTCAGCCACAATCTTGACAAGGTTACAGACAGAATTGAAGAGGTTCTTCAGCGATTTTATATTTATAACATTCAATCTGCTGATGAATCTGTAATTGCATTTGCTAAAAATCTTGTAAGATCATGCGATATTCTTTGCGAAATCATGGCAGAATTTGAAAACTTCAAGCGTTCAAAGAAAATTCTTCCTCTTATCATCACCCTTAACGATATTGAAGAAGAATGTGACAAGCTCTATCTTGAATCAATGCGCAAGCTTTCAGTTGAAGAAAAAGATGTTCTGACAATTGTTTCAATGCGTAAGGTTTACGAATGCTTTGAATCATGTGCAGATGCCTGCGAGCACGTAGGCGACAGCATCGGTTCGGTTATTATGAAGAATACGTAATAATACTCAATTATATGCACACAGCGGAGTGATTTAATAATCACTCCGCTGTGTTATTTTTTAGAAATTAAAAAACGGTAAATCCCATTCAGAATCAAACTTTTACCCATTTATGTCTTTTATCACTGGACCTTCCACAGAAGCTACCAACTGGTGGGCGAAGACCATTAGGCGAAGAAAGTGTCGTCCCACATTTAGTACATTGCCATTTGGTTGGTTTTTCAATAACCTTTGACCATTTGTGGTGATGGTCTTTGGATTGTCCACAGAAACTACCAACAGGAGGACGAAGTCCTTGTGTTGTCATTGTTACCCCACACTGTCTGCATTGCCATTTCGTCATTGCCATCGTTTTTTCCTCTTTCATTCAAAACTTTTTATGCGATAATATAACAGTTACCAATGGTTTTCAAAATACTAATAAAGCACCCCATCTACCTATTATTCTATCTATCTGACAGGACAGAGGTTGTCTGCTTAAAAATTATTCCTTATCTCCGGATATTTCAGGCGTTTTCTCAGCAACATGAGGCTTGCCGCACTCTGAACAAAACTCCCCACTGTTAGTTGAACCGCAGGAACACACCCACTGGTTTACAGTGTTTTGGTCACCATTTCGGATATCTCTCCAAAGAGATTTAATAGCTCCGTTGGTGAAAACAAATAGCTTGTCCGCAATTTTCCCTAATAATCCCAGCAGCCAAAAGAATGCAGAAATCGGATAAAGTAAAATCGCAAGTGCAATTGTCAATATAATTGCAATAACATAAGATAAAGCTACAACCATTTTTAATTACCTCCATGAAATTATAATTTTAGTTCAAAATCAACACTACAAAAAGCGGTTGCTGACATCTCAATGTTTTTCTTGAGGCACGTGCGCTTTTCGTTTACATCTTTTATTTCCCATAAACCAATTGATGGTGCTTTTGGAGTAATGGCACTATTGGTTGGATCGTACCAGTTTTTGCAGAAAGCACATTTCTTTGTGTTTCTGATATTTACAACCAAAGAAGACATTTCCGGATCTACCTCCTCGTTTTCTTTGAATTTTTCTCGTGTGCAAATTATTTTTTTGATGTTTTTAATTCATTTTTAAAATATCCTCACTGCACAACAAAGGAACTGTATTTTCTTACAATTATACATATGTAACTCCTTTTTGTCAAGCGTTTCATGAAGTATAATTCTTATATTCAGACAAATATCAGGAACCAAAATGCTTATTTTTGATTCACATATTATCGGAAATAATTTGTTTAAAGTTATAGAAATAAAACGCTCAGCACAAACTGAGGTTACTGAAAAGGTTGAATTATCTGATCGTACTTATGCTAATATTGAACGTAGCAGTACTACTATGCAAATTAATTCGTTATTGAAAATATGCACAGCATTACATATCACACCCAATGATATATTACTTACTGACAATACATTAGAAATCACCGAACAAGATATCACAGAAACGATTATTAAATGTTCAAAAAACAAACACACCATTAAAACTTTTAAGTGTTTACATTGATTCTTTGAAATTAAAGTATAAATCTCCTTTGTTGACAGATAATAACGATGTTATTAAATCAACAAAGGAGATTTATATATGAAAGCAACAGGGATTGTGAGAAGAATTGATGATCTGGGAAGAGTTGTTATTCCGAAAGAAATAAGAAGAACCATGAGAATTCGTGAGGGTGACTCGTCACTGACAACATTGACACTGCACAACCAATTCTGCCTTGGAATGCTTAAGTTATCTGATAGAATCGGTATTTGAGACACATAATCCAACAAAAATGCCCTTGTAGTAAGCACTCACCTACTGCAAGGGTGTTTTTTGTGCAAAACCTTTCAGGCGCATTAAAATAAAACTTGACATTTACGCCTTTCAGAGTGATATATATCATAAACCGAAAGGAGTGTTTTTATGACAACATTAGAAAACCTGTATTACGGAAACATATTCCCTGCTGACAAAGACATAAAGCGTGGAAGTGAATATTCAAAACTTTTAAATCTCTCTGTACGGAAGGAAGAAAAATTGCTACCGACACTATCAAAGGAACAAAAAATTCTATTTGAAATCTATAAGGATTGCGTCACCGAAATGAATGGCATTTCTGAAAAAGAAGCATTTGTCCAAGGAATTAAACTTGGTATAAAAATCATCGCTGAAACTTATCTTAATGATTCACATAATTTTACGGAAAACTAAAAATTTTTCAAATTATATCCGTATTATCATACTTTTCCCTTATTATGGATATAATATAAAGGGAATAATCGCTTATTGTGTTGACAAATCCCTTATTTTATACT
>JAFXFI010000017.1 GCA_017520635.1 Clostridia bacterium | reverse complement strand
TCAATTGTTGACTCTCTTGTTGCTCCTTTAAGCCTTCTAAATGCACTTATTGCGGCAATTACTCTTGAAAAGGGTGCTGAACTCCGCGAAAATTATGAGGCTCTTGAAGAAATATGGGACCAGTACGAAGTTTATGATAAATTCGAGGAGACTTCAGAAAATGTTTGATGTTTGTGTAATCGGTGGCGGTGCTGCAGGTCTTATGGCTGCAGGTGCTGCTGCAAAAAGAGGTCTTGAAACCGTTATTCTTGAACGTAATGAAAAAGTAGGCCGTAAAGTTATAATAACAGGTAAAGGAAGATGTAATGTTACAAATAACTGTACACTTTTAAATGACCTTATTATGAATATCCCTGTCAATGGCAGATTTTTATTCAGCGCATTTTCTAAATTTATGCCTGCTGATACAATGGACTTTTTTGAAAACATGGGCGTTTCCCTTAAGGTTGAAAGAGGAGACAGAGTTTTTCCTGAAAGCGATAAAGCATCAGATATTGTTGATGCTTTAAGAAAATTTGCTCTTTCTTCAGGTGCAGAAGTGATAACGGGAAGAGCAAAAGAACTGATTGTTGATAACGGTGCTGTCACAGGTGTTAAAACTTATGATGATGAAATAATTAATGCTAAAAGCGTAATTGTTGCAACAGGCGGCAAATCTTATCCTCTTACAGGTTCAAGCGGTGATGGATACATTTTAGCCGAAAAAACAGGACATACTATTGTTGAGCCAAAGCCCTCTCTTGTACCTCTTGAAGTACATGAAGGCTGGTGCAGTGATGTCATGGGATTATCACTCAGAAACATTGCTATAAGAATTGAAGATACAGAAAAATATAAATGTGTTTACAAGGATTTCGGTGAAATGCTGTTTACTCATTTTGGCGTTTCCGGTCCTGTTATTCTAAGTGCAAGTTCACACATGAGAGATATTAAAAAAGGTAAATATGAGCTTTATATTGACCTTAAACCCGCGCTTGATGAAGATAAGCTTGATAAACGTTTGCAGAGAGATTTTCTTGAAAATTCGAACAAGAATTTTATTAATGCACTTGATGCACTTCTGCCCAAAAAACTTGTGCCTGTTATTGTTAAACTCAGCGGTATAAAGTCGTCACAGAAGGTTAATCAGATAACACGTGAAGAGAGAGGCAATCTTGTTTATCTCCTTAAAAATCTTAAACTTACAATAAACGGATTCAGACCGATTGATGAAGCAATTATAACTTCAGGCGGTGTTTCCGTTAAGGATATAAATCCTAAAAATATGATGTCTAAAAAAGTTAATAACTTGTTCTTTGCAGGTGAAGTTATTGATGTTGACGGATATACAGGCGGTTTTAATTTACAAATTGCCTTCTCAACGGGTATGCTTGCAGGTAACAGTGTTTTAGCTGATTAAGAAAGGAATGTGTTTTATGAGTTCTGTTAATATTGCAATTGACGGTCCTGCAGGTGCAGGTAAAAGTACTGTAGCAAAAGGACTTGCAAAAAAACTTGGCTATATTTATGTGGACACAGGTGCTCTTTACAGAGCTATTGGTGTTTACGCAATGCGTCATGGTGTTGATACAAAAGATGCTGAAGGTGTAGGTGCACTTCTTGGAGATATCAGAGTTGAATTGAAATTCATTGACGGAGCGCAGAGAGTTTTCCTTTGTGATGAGGATGTTTCTGAAGCAATCAGAACACCCGACGCTTCAATGGCTGCATCTAATGTTTCTGCAATTCCTGCTGTCAGAGCTTTTCTTCTTGATTTACAGCGTGATATTGCGAAGAAAAATAATTGCCTTATGGACGGCAGAGATATCGGTACAGTTGTATTGCCTGATGCACAGATTAAAATTTTCATGACTGCTGATGTTGAAGAACGTGCAATGAGAAGATATAAGGAGCTTCAGGAAAAGGGCATTAATGATTCTTATGAACAGGTACTCAAAGAAATGAAAGAGCGTGATTTTCAGGATTCAAACCGTCCTATTGCACCTCTTAAACCTGCTGAAGATTCATTGATTTTTGATTCAACAGGACACACTCTTGAGCAGTCAATTGACGAACTTACCGCTTTGATAGGAGAAAGAGTATGACAGACCATTTTGATTATTCAAGAATAAAAAATTATAAGCTTTATACTTTGGCTGTTCCGGTTGCAAAGTTTATTATGTCACTTAAATACAAACTCAGATATGAAGGTAAAGAAAATCTCCCAAAAACGGGAGCATACATAGTTTCTGCCAATCATCTGACATCTTTTGACCCCGTTCTACTTGCGATGAACAGCGGTAGAGTTATTCACTTTATGGCTAAGTATGAAACTTTTGAGAAGCCTTTTACGAGATTTTTCCTTACTCATTTCAACTCTTTCCCTGTAAAGAGAGGGTCATCTGATAAATCATCAATTGAATATGCGATCAATCTTATAAAACATGGTGAGGTTATCGGTATTTTCCCTGAAGGAACACGTAACAAAGAAGGCGGTGAACCTCAGAAAGCAAAATCAGGTGTAGCTCTTATTGCTAAAGCTACTAACGCAGATGTTGTCCCGTGTTCAATTCATATCGGTGAAAAGAAAGGCTTCAGAAGACCTTGTACGGTAAGATACGGAAAACTTATTAAATTTGAAGACCTTGGTTTCTCTGAAGAATCTCGTTCAACATCTGAAATCAGAAACGCATCAAGAATTATTTTCGATGAAACTGTTGCTCTTTGGAGGAAAGGACTTTGAAAGAGGTAATCTTAGCAAAATCAGCAGGCTTTTGTTTCGGTGTAAACAGAGCTGTTGAATTAGCTTACAATTTGCTTGGCGACGGTGTTAAGGTTTCTACACTCGGCCCTATCATTCATAATCAGCAGGTTATTGACGATATGGCAGAAAAGGGTGCTAAAATCATTGAAAAACTTGATGAAGCAGCCACTGAAAGTACAATTATTATCAGGACACACGGAATACCGTGCACACTGATGAAAGAGATAGAAAATTCAGGCATGAAATTTCTCGATGCAACTTGCCCATTTGTAAAAAAAATACACAAAATTGTTGCTGAAAACTCATCACGAGATATTCCTGTTCTTATTGCAGGGGATGATAAACATCCTGAAGTTGTTGGTATAAAAAGTTATTCAAAGGGTGAAACTTTTATTTTTAAGAATAATGATGAACTGGTTTCATTACTTAAAAAAAATAAAGTTTTATGTCAAAAAGGAATAATAATAGTCGCTCAGACTACTTTTTCTGCAAAAGAGTGGAAAATTTGTAAAAAAAATATTAATTTGCTATGTACAAATGCAAAAATATTTGATACAATATGTTCTGCAACGCATAAAAGACAAAGTGAAGCGGTTACTCTTTCTCTTGAATGCGATGCTATGCTAATTGTCGGAGGACGGCACAGTTCAAATACTCAGAAGTTAAAAAGCACATGTGAAGTGAATTGTCCGACTTTTCTTGTCGAGACTGCTGAAGAACTGAAAAGTATTGATTTGTCAGAATTTGATAAAATCGGCATAACTGCAGGGGCCTCGACTCCTGCCTCAATAATAAAGGAGGTACATAATTATGTCCGAAATTGTTAACGAACCGATTGAATTTGAAGCAAAGGTAGATACCGGTGCTGAACAGGAGGTGACAACTGTCGAGGCTGCGAGAGAAATAACCGATGATATGGATTTCACAGAAGCTCTTGAAGTTTCACTTGCAAATATGAACTCAAATCAGAGAGTTATCGGCACAGTCATGGGCATTACACCCACTGAAATTCAGGTTGATATCGGCAGAAAACACGCAGGTTTCATTCCCATGAGTGAGTACAGTAATGATCCTACAGCTGATGCTTCAAAAGAAGTTAAAATTGGTGATGAATTTGAACTCATTATCATGAAAACAAACGATGCAGAAGGTACTGTAATGCTTTCAAAGAAAAGAGCAGATGCAGGCAGACTCTGGAACGAATTTGTTAAAGCTACAGAAGCAGAAGATACTGTATTTGAAGGCGTTGTAACAGAACTCGTACGCGGTGGTGTTCGCGTTCTCACCAACGGAGTTAAAGTATTTGTTCCCGCTTCTCTTACTGGTGTACCCAAGGGACAGGCACTTGACGATCTTCTCAGAACAACTGTTAAGTTTAAGGTTATCGAAGTTGATGACAAACGTAAACGTGCAGTAGGTTCAATCCGCACAGTCCTTCGTGAGGAAAGAAAAGAAATCATTGCTCAGTTCTGGGCACAGCTCGCAGCAGGTCAGGAATACACAGGTACTGTTAAAACACTTACAAATTACGGTGCATTTGTTGAACTTGCAGCAGGCGTTGAAGGTATGGTTCACATTTCTGAACTTTCATGGAAACGCATCAAACATCCCTCAGATGTTGTTAAAGCAGGCGATACAATCAAAGTATTTGTTAAAGAAGCAGATGCAGAGAAGAAGAGAATTTCTCTCGGCTTCAAACGTGCTGAAGACAATCCGTGGGAAATCCTCAAGAGAGATTATCCCGAAGGAACAGTTGTTGATGCTAAAATCGTTGGCATGACAACATTCGGTGCATTTGCACAGGTTATCCCCGGTATTGACGGTCTCATCCACATTTCTCAGATTGCTAATAAGCACATCGAGAAACCTCAGGATGTTCTCACAGCCGGTGAAACAGTTCAGGCTAAGATTACAGCAATTGACTTCGATAAGAAACGCGTAAGCCTTTCAATTCGTGAGCTTCTTGCTGAAGAAGAAGCAACAGAAGAAGCTGAAATTATGGAAGAAGTTGCTGAAGCAGCAGAAGTTGTTGAAGAAGCAGTAGCTGAAGAAACAGCAGAAGAAGTTGTAGCAGACGCTGAATAATTTATAAAAATTTAACCGTGGAGTAGTTGTTATCAACTGTTCCACGGTTTTTTTTATTTTCTGTTTGCTTTTAAATATTCAATTTCTTTTGCATATCCGTCAATTTCATTTGGCGTTTCAAGTAAGAATGGGAGATCTCTCAATTTCGGATGATTAATTACACTTATAAGTGCTTCGTTACCTAAATGACCTTCGCCGATTTTGGCATGACGGTCTTTATGACTTTCGTAGCCATGCATACTGTCGTTCAGGTGAATTGCTTTAAGTCTGTCAAGACCGATGATATTGTCGAACTCATCAAGAACACCGTCAAGATTGTTGACTATATCATAACCACCGTCAAAAACGTGACATGTATCAAGACATACACCTAATTTGTGATTTAACTCAACCTTATCAATTATTGCTTTGATTTCCTCAAAATTCCTTCCGACCTCACTGCCTTTTCCTGCCATAGTTTCAAGAAGTACTGTTGTAGTCATGTCTTCAAATAAAACTGTGTTCAGAGTATCTGCAATCAGCATAATTCCTTTTTCTGCACCTTGTCCGACGTGACTTCCGGGATGGAAGTTATAAAGATTGTTTGGAGTGTACTCCATTCTTCTTAAATCGTCTGCAAAAACCTCAAGTGCAAATTCTCTCGTTCTTTCGTTTTCGGAACAAGCATTAAGCGTATAAGGTGCATGAGCGAGTATCTGAGCAAAATTATTTTCTTTTGCAAGACGATTAAATTCATTGACGTCATTCTCGTCAATTGCCTTTGCTTTTCCGCCACGTGGATTCCTTGTGAAAAACTGAAATGTATTTGCACCTATACTCTTAGCCTCTTTGAACATGTGAACATATCCGGCAGATGCGGAAAGGTGACAACCTATTTTAAACATAATTTAACCTCATTTTCTTATTTGTGACTCTCAAGAAGTCTATTTTTCTCATTCCACAGTTTCTGTGAAAGGTCAACATAGTAATTGTGTGGGTTCTCAAAACGTTTTACTTCGTCCCAGAGAGTATCGATCTGCGCAGCACAGTAATCACGTAATTCTCTGATATCTCTGTCCTTACCTATGAATTTACCATTTTCAAAAATCTTTTCTTTCAATGCAACTGAAGTAAAGTTTTCAATGGTTTTACGTTTCCATGTATGCTCGGGATCGAAGAGTTCATATGGTTTTTCATCGTCAATTGTTTCATCGGCAAGTGTGATAAGGTCAGCCATTGCTTTACCTGTTTCATTGTCGTAAAGTCTGTAAACATTTTTGAAACCGGGTGTTGTTATTTTTGCAACGTTTTCGCTGATTTTGATTTTGGGAATTATATTGCCGTTTTCATCCTCAACTGCAACAAGTTTGTAAACACCGCCAAAAACAGGTGTAGATGAGGCTGTAATCAATCTTTCGCCAACGCCGAATGAATCAACCTTTGCTCCCTGAAGAAGCATATCGCGGATGATATATTCATCAAGTGAGTTTGATGCAACAATTTTGCAATCTTTAAAGCCTGCTTCATCAAGTAACTTTCTTGCTTTTTTTGAAAGGTAGGTTATGTCACCGCTGTCGATTCTGACACCCTTTGGTCTAAAACCTCTGGGGAGAACCTCACGCTTAAATGCTTCAACTGCATTTGGAATGCCTGATTTGATAACATTGTATGTGTCAACAAGGAGAGTGCAGTTGTCCGGATATTCACGTGCATAAGCACAGAAGGCATCAAGCTCAGTATCAAACATCTGAATCCAGCTGTGAGCCATAGTACCGAGAGCAGGTACACCGAAAAGTGTATCAGAAATTGTACAAGCCGTACCTGCACATCCGCCTATGTATGCGGCTCTTGCACCAAGAATTGCACCATCAAAGCCTTGTGCACGACGTGAGCCGAATTCCATTACAGCTCGTCCTTCAGACGCCCTTACAATTCTGTTTGCTTTGGTTGCAATAAGACTCTGATGATTGACGGAAAGAAGTATCATTGTTTCTATAAACTGAGCTTGAATGACTGGTCCTTTGACAGTAACAATAGGCTCGCCCGGAAAAATGGGAGTACCTTCTCTTATTGCCCAAACATCGCATTTGAATTCAAAGTTTCTCAGATAATCAAGAAAATCTTCACCAAAACCTTTTGTTCTGAGGTAATTAATATCATCTTCTGTGAATTTAAGATTTTTGAGATACTCAATCATCTGTTCAACACCGGCCATGATGGCAAAGCCACCGTTGTCGGGGACTTTTCTGAAAAACATATCAAAATATGCG
>JAFXFI010000016.1 GCA_017520635.1 Clostridia bacterium | reverse complement strand
CGACCGATACCGAAGATATATGTGAGAGCGATTTCAACTCTTTTTTCTCTCGGTAAGTCAACACCTGAAATACGTGCCATTTGTCAGTTGCACCTCCATTAAGTGGTTTGCGCCGGATTAACCCTGACGCTGCTTGTGCTTGGGATTTTCACAGATAACCATGATTTTGCCCTTGCGTTTAATAATCTTGCACTTCTCGCAAATTTTCTTTACAGAAGGTCTGACTTTCATAATTGAATACCTCCTAAAATACTTGCTTCGTATAGTATTTTACTATACTGTTTCTTATTTGGATCGCCATGTGATACGACCTCTTGTAAGATCGTAAGGCGACATTTCTACTGTCACTTTGTCTCCGGGAAGGATGCGAATGTAGTTCATTCTGAGTTTTCCCGAAATGTGAGCTAAGATCTTAACTCCATTTTCCAATTCAACGCTGAATGTTGCATTGGGAAGAGCTTCGATAACGGTTCCTTCAACCTCTATCATATCCTGTTTGGACATTAACAAAACCTCCTGATGATTTGTCTGCCTCAGCCCTTAATCGACCGAGTGCTTTCTTTAACCTTCCATTGGCTGCCATTTCTTCGGGTGAAAGCACATAAGAAGTTTTTTCAATGTGCTTTGGGTTTTTACGTTTAGGTTTCTCAACCTTACGTTCTTTCCCGTCACAGATGAGAACATAGTTCCCTTCTGTCCCGACAACCGCAAAAATATCGTTCGAATCGTGTCCGGCTTTCGACCTGACAACTCTGCCTGCTTCAAATTCCACAGTGCCCTCCTTCTCAGAGCTCGGTAAGTATTACCGGTCCGTTTGAAGTGATTGCAATTGTGTGTTCAAAGTGTGCTGAAAGTTTTCCGTCAGCCGTTTTAACCGTCCAGCCGTCTGACATTGTTTTTACGCCCGGTACACCCTGATTAATCATGGGTTCAATGGCAATTGTCATGCCCGGCAACAGACGCACACCTCTTCCCGGTGTGCCATAATTCGGTACGCTGGGGTCTTCATGGACTTTTCTTCCGATGCCGTGACCTGTGAAAGATCTTACAACACCGTATCCCCTTTGTTCGCAGTAATTCTGAACTGCCCAACCGATATCACCGAGTCTGCCGCCTGCGATTGCCTTACTGATGCCTTCGTAAAGACTTTCTCTGGTCACATCGCACAGCCGCTGCGCTTCAGGACTTATTTTACCTGCTGCGAAAGTGGCGGCGTTATCTCCGTTATATCCCTCAAGCTCAGCTCCAAGGTCAATGCTGACGATGTCGCCTTCCTTAATTACACGCTTTTTACTGGGAATTCCGTGAATAACCTCATCGTTTATGGAAATGCATGCGGTAGCAGGAAAATCATACAAATGAAGGAAGTTGGGATTAGCGCCCTGCTTCTTTATATATTCGTATGCGATCCTATCAATTTCAGCGGTAGTGACTCCCGGCTGAACTGCCTCTCCTGCTGCCTTTAACGCTCCTGCCGAAATTCTGCAAGCTTCACGCATAAGTGCAAGCTCGCGATTGGTCTTGAGCACTATCATGCTTAATCCTCCAAAGCTTTAAGGGTAAGAGCGGTTGTGTCTTTAACCTCTTCCTGACCCTCTACTATGCAAAGAATACCTTTGTCGCCATAGTAGCTTTTAAGCGGTTCTGTCTGCTCATGATACACATTGAGTCTGTCAAGAACCGTATCCGGATGGTCATCCTTTCTCTGAACAAGTTCTCCGCCACAGAGATTGCAGATACCGTCTTTTGCAGGTTTCTTGTACTCCAGATGATATGAAGCACCACAGTCCTTACAAACGCGTCTGCCTGACATTCTCTTGACAATTTTCTCATCGGGAACCTCGATGTCAATAACCTTATCAATGATAACGCCCATTGCATCGAGAGCCTCAGCCTGAGGAATTGTACGGGGGAAACCGTCAAGGATGAATCCGTTATTACAGTCATCGGCTGCCAGTCTGTCCTTGATGATGCCGATTACGACTTCATCAGGAACGAGCTGACCTGCGTCAATGAATGATTTTGCTTTAAGTCCCATTTCCGTGCCGTTCTTGAGAGCTTCACGGATAATGTTACCGGTTGAGATTGCATGTATTGAGAGCTTTTCGCAGATTACTTCTGCCTGAGTTCCTTTACCTGCACCCGGTGCGCCAAGAAGAATAAGTTTCATAACTTTCTCTCCTTTACTATTAATCAAGGAAGCCCTTGTAGTGACGCATCATCATCTGGCTTTCGAGCTGTTTAACAGTTTCGAGAGCAACACCAACAAGGATGATGATTGATGTACCACCCATTGAAATGTTCATACCTGCGGGAAGGAATTCTTTAAGAACTTCAAGGCCGCAGATCTGTGAGTAGAGAATCGGGAAGATTGCAACTACGCTGATAAGCAATGCACCGAGAAGTGTGATTCTTGAAAGAATCTTGCCGATGTAGTCTGAAGTGGGCTTACCGGGACGAATACCGGGGATTGCACCACTATTCTTTCTGATGTTGTTTGCCATTTCCACGGGGTTGTACTGAATTGTTGCATAGAAATATGCAAAGAAGATAATCAGTACGAAGTACATAATACCATATGCCCAGTGTTCTGCAGTAAATACATCAAAGAATGTCTGCCAACCTTTTGAGGGGTTAGAGATAAACAACTGAATAGTGGGGGGAAGTGAAAGAATTGATGAAGCGAAGATGATGGGCATAACACCTGACATATTAACCTTAATCGGAATATGTGTGTTCTGGCCACCGTACATCTTACGGCCAACAACTCTTTTTGCATACTGAACGGGAATACGTCTTTCTGCATTGTCCATCCATACGATATAAGCAATCATGAGAAGCATGATAACCATAACGATAGGACCGAGAACATAGTAAGCACCGCCATACTGGAAATAACCGTAATCGGGGCTGAAGATGTTCATAACCATTGTGGGAATACGAGAAACGATACCAGCGAAAAGGATCATTGAAATACCGTTACCGATACCCTTGTCATTGATCTGTTCACCGAGCCACATGATAAGTGCAGCACCAGCTGTGAAGCAGAGAATGATTGTTATTGCCTGGAAGACTGCCCAGAAACCTGTGAAGTCTGAACCATCGGCTGCTGTTGAAAGATAATCACCGTTTCTGAGGAAGAAATAGTAAGCAGTTGACTGCATGAGAGCAAGAATAACTGTAAGATAACGAGTGTAGGTAGCAATTTTCTTTCTGCCTTCCTCGCCTTCCTTAGAAAGTCTTTCAAGGTAGGGAATTGCAACTGTTAAGAGCTGCATGATAATTGAACTGTTGATGTACGGAGTGATTGACATCGCAAAGATTGTACCGTATGTGAATGCCTCACCCGTCATAATGTTGAGGTACTGAATGAAAGTACCTGCATATACGCTTGAGTCCAGACCGTCCGCAAGATTAACAAAGGGAACGGGAATAACTGAACCGATTCTGAAAATTAAGATAATGAGAGCAGTAAAGAGGATCTTTTTGCGAAGCTCGGTGATTTTCCAAGCATTGACAAAGGTTTTGATCATGTTATACCACCTCTGCCTTTCCGCCTGCTGCCTCAATCTTAGATTTTGCTGTTTCAGAATAAGCGTTTACCTGAACTGTAAGCTTCTTAGAAATTTCACCATTGCCAAGAACCTTAACGCCGTCAAGTGTTTTCTTTACAAGGCCGCTTGCTACAAGAGCCTCAATTGTTACTGTATCGCCATCGTTGAATGCCTTATCAAGACTTGCAATGTTTACTGTTGCAAATTCCTTGCGGAAAATGTTATTGAAGCCTCTCTTAGGAATTCTTCTCTGCAAGGGCATCTGACCGCCTTCAAAGCCGATCTGCATGCCTCTGCCGGCACGTGCCTTCTGACCTTTGTGTCCTTTACCGGCTGTTTTACCCTGACCGGATGCGGGACCTCTACCGATACGTTTACGTTCTTTTGTTGAACCGGGTACCGGAGAAAGTTCGTGCAGTTTCATTTGTCGCACCTCCTTGCTTACGCTTCGGTTACCTCGATGAGGTGGTTAATTTTGTTTATTTTTCCTTGTGTCTGAGGATTTGCAGGCTGTACAGCCACATCTCCGATTTTGTGAAGACCAAGTGCATGAGCGGTGGCTATCTGGTCTTTCTTGCTTCCGATTAAGCTTCTGACAAGCTTTACCTGAACGTTTGCCATTTAATCCACCCTCCTTAACCTAAAATTTCTTTTGTTGATTTTCCACGGATCGCTGCAACTTCGTCTGCGTTGCGAAGCTTGGAAAGACCGTCAATTGTTGCTCTTACAACATTGCACGGATTGTTTGAACGAAGAGCTTTTGAACGGATATCCTTGATACCTACTGTTTCAACAACAGCACGAACAGGACCGCCAGCGATAACACCGGTACCGGGAGCAGCGGGTTTCATAAGAACTACGCCTGCGCCGAATTTACCGATAACTTCGTGAGGAATTGTTGTTCCTTTAAGAGAAACTTTAATAAGATTCTTTTTGGCATCTTCGATACCTTTACGGATAGCATCCGGTACTTCGCCGGATTTACCGAGACCGAAGCCTACGGTGCCGTTACCATCACCAACAACTACAAGAGCTGCGAATTTGAAAATTCTACCACCCTTAACAGTTTTAGAAACACGGTTGATAGTAACAACTCTTTCCTGAAGCTCGTTTGCCTGTGTTTCAATATTAGCCAAAGTTATTCCTCCTTCATTAGAACTTGAGGCCGCCTTCACGGGCGCCTTCGGCCAGTTCTTGTACACGGCCGTGATAGATATAACCGCCACGGTCAAATACTACGTCTGTAATATCTTTCTCGATGGCTCTCTTTGCGAGCATTTCGCCAACCTTGCGGGCTGCGGATTTATTTCCGCCGTATTCTTCAAAATCTTTCTCAACAGATGATGCGCTGACAAGTGTTACACCGTTTACGTCATCGATTAACTGAGCGTAGATATTCTGAAGGGAGCGGAATACATTAAGGCGAGGACGCTGGGGAGTACCGGTAATCTTACCGCGAACTCTCTTATGGCGCTGACTTCTTGCCTTATTGCTGTCAGGTCTGTTAACCATAATTTTTCACTCCTTGATATTAGATTATTTACCGCCCTTGGCAGCCTTACCTTCTTTGCGGTGGATAAATTCGTCAACATACTTGATACCCTTGCCTTTGTAAGGTTCGGGAGGACGTACTTCACGAACTTCTGCTGCAAACTGGCCGACCTTCTGTTTGTCAGATCCTGAAATAATGATCTTGTTAGGACCGGGAACTTCAATTTTGATATCGTCGTTCTCTTTGAAAGTAACAGGATGAGAGAAACCTACTGTAAGAACAAGTTCGTTGCCGTTCTTTGCAGCACGGTAACCAACACCGTTAACTTCAAGTTCCTTAGTGTAGCCTTTGCTTACACCTTCAACCATATTAGCGATGAGTGTACGTGTAAGTCCATGGAGAGACTTGTTAAGGTTCTCATCATTGGGACGAGTTACTGTGATAACAGCGCCGTCCTTTTCAACTGTGATATTCTTATGCACTGTTCTGGTGAGTTCGCCTTTGGGGCCTTTTACTGTTACAGTGCTGCCGTCGATTGTTACATCAACACCTGCCGGAATATCAATCGGCATCTTGCCTATACGTGACATTCTAACAGCACCTCCTTACCAGATGAATGCAAGAACTTCACCGCCGACATTTGCCTTGCGTGCGTCCTTGTCTGTCATAATACCCTGTGATGTTGAAACGATTGCGATGCCGAGGCCTTTCATAACCTTGGG
Source organism: Clostridia bacterium (assembly GCA_017520635.1). GTDB lineage: Bacteria > Bacillota > Clostridia > Oscillospirales > Acutalibacteraceae > SIG575. Next base: position 13,692 of record JAFXFI010000016.1, on the reverse strand, counting down.
CATGTCTTCGCAACTTGAGTAAATACGCAGACCGGGTTTTGAAACTCTGCGTAAACCGGTAATGACCTGACTTTTGTTCGGGCCGTATTTAAGGATGATTTCCATCATACCCTGTTTACCGTCTTCTTCAACTGTAAAACTTTTGATATAACCCTCATCAACAAGAATCTGAGCAATTGCCTTTTTCATGTTGGATGCGGGAACTTTCACCGAGTCATGCTTCGCTGAATTAGCGTTGCGGATTCTAGTAAGCATATCGGCGATAGAATCAGTAATTTGCATACCGTCAACCTCCTTTTAACAATTGCTCTTACCAGCTAGCCTTCTTAACTCCAGGAATTTTGCCCTCATGAGCAAGTTCTCTGAAGCAGATACGGCATACTCCGTACTTGCGAAGGTAGGCATGTGGTCTACCGCAGATTTTACATCTGTTGTACTGTCTTGTTGAGAATTTAGCAGCTCTCTGCTGTTTCTCTTTCATTGCTTTTTTTGCCACAGCTATTCCTCCTTACTTTGTGAACGGAGCGCCCATAAGTGTAAGCAATTCACGGGCTTCTTCGTCTGTATTTGCGGTAGTAACAAAGCAGATGTCCATACCGCGAACTTTGTCGATTTTATCGTAATCGATTTCAGGGAAAATAAGCTGTTCCTTGATACCCATTGAGTAGTTACCACGGCCATCGAAAGAATCAGGATTAATACCTCTGAAGTCTCTTACGCGGGGGAGAGCGAGATTGAAGAATCTGTCAACAAATTCATACATTCTGTCTCCACGGAGTGTTACTTTAACACCGATTGTCATACCCTCACGAAGTTTGAAGTTAGCAACTGACTTCTTAGCTTTACAACGGATGGGTGTCTGACCTGTAATCTGCTTGATATCAGCTACGATAGCGTCGATAACCTTGGGGTTTTCTCTTGCTTCACCGCAACCAACGTTGATTACTATTTTATCAAGCTTCGGGATCTGCATAACACTTTTGTATTCAAACTTTTTCATCATTGCAGGTGCAACTTCGTTTGTATAGAACTCTTTTAATCTTGCTGCCATGTTATGTCTCCTCCCTCTTATTTGATTTCTGCAAGGCAGTCGCTCTTCTTACAAGTACGAACTTTTTCGCCTTTAGCATTGATTTTGCTGCCTGTTCTTGTGGGACGACCACATTTGGGGCAGATGAGCTGAACCTTGTCAGCATAGAGAGCACTTTCAGCCTTTACAAGACCGCCCTGTTCGCCGGCCTTACGGGGTTTAACGTGCTTTGTTACGATATTGACGCCTTCAACGATAACTTTACCCTCTTTGGGAGATACCTCAAGCACCTTACCTTTTACGCCACGATATTTACCGTTGATAACGATAACTTCGTCGCCTGTTTTAACGTGAACTTTATTATTCATGTCGTTCTCCTCCCTATTAAAGCACTTCGGGAGCAAGTGAGAGAATCTTTGTGAAATCCTTTTCACGGAGTTCTCTTGCTACCGGTCCAAAGATACGTGTGCCTTTGGGATTTTTGTCTTCTCTGATAATAACAGCTGCGTTTTCATCGAAACGGATGTATGTTCCGTCTTCACGACGAACGCCGCTTGCGGTACGAACTACTACCGCTTTTACAACTTCGCCTTTTTTAACGACACCGCCGGGAGCTGCTTTCTTAACTGAAGCAACTACGACGTCACCGATATTGGCATACCTCCTGCCTGAACCGCCGAGTACGCGAATGCACATAAGCTCTTTCGCACCGGTGTTGTCGGCAACCTTGAGGTAACTCTGTTGCTGTATCACAGTGTTTGCCTCCTTCTTATCCTGCTAAATTATTTAGCTTTCTCGATTATTTCGACAACACGCCATCTCTTATCTTTTGACATCGGACGTGTTTCCATTACAAGTACACGGTCGCCTATACCACATTCATTTTTCTCATCATGTGCTTTAAGCTTAACTGTGCGATTGATGATTTTCTTGTAAAGCGGATGCCTTACTTTGTCCTTGACGGTTACGACAACTGTCTTTTCCATCTTATCGCTGGTAACAATACCAACCTGAGTTTTTCTGAGGTTTCTTTCGCTCACTGCAACTGACCTCCCTTTCCTTATGCGTTAGTGCCGTGAAGTTCGATATCACGCTGAACAGTTTTGATTCTTGCGATATCTTTTTTAACGGCATTAATGCGCATGGGGTTATCGAGCTGGTTGATGGCCTGCTGGAAGCGCAGTTTGAACAGTTCATCTTTCAGTTCAAGAAGCTTAGCATCCAGCTCTTTAGCAGAGAGTTTTCTGATTTCACTGGCTTTCATTATTGCTCACCACCCTGTTCTTCCTTAGTTACAAACTTACATTTAATGGGAAGCTTGTTAGCTGCAAGACGCATAGCCTCACGAGCAACTTCCTCACTTACGCCGGCAATTTCAAACATGATTCTGCCGGGCTTAACAACTGCTACCCAATATTCGGGTGAACCTTTACCTGAACCCATTAGAGTTTCAGCAGGTTTTTCTGTGATGGGCTTGTCGGGGAAAATTTTGATCCAAACCTGACCACCACGCTTGATATAACGTGTCATTGCGATACGGGCTGCTTCAATCTGATTTGAAGTAATCCATGCGGGTTCGAGAGCCTGAAGACCGAAATCGCCATGAGACACTTTGTTACCGCGAAGTGCTTTACCTGTAAGACGGCCTCTGTGCACTCTACGATGTTTAACACGCTTAGGCAATAACATTATTTAGCTCCTCCTTCCCTGCGAGGTCTGCGGCGTTCACGACGGTTGTTATCCTTTGATTCGTGAAGAACCTCACCTCTGTAAAGCCAAACCTTTACACCGATACGACCGTAAGTTGTTTTTGCTTCTGCAAAACCATAGTCAATGTCAGCTCTGAGTGTCTGGAGAGGGATTGTACCCTCTTTGTAAGTTTCTGAACGAGCGATTTCTGCACCGCCAAGACGTCCTGAAACCTGAGTTTTGATACCTTTTGCACCGAGTTTCATTGCACGGCCGATTGCCTGCTTGAGAGCACGACGGAAAGAAATTCTTCTTTCGAGCTGTGCTGCAATGTTTTCAGCAACAAGCTGAGCATTGAGATCGGGCTGCTTAACTTCGATGATGTTGATTGAAACATCTTTATCAGTAGCAAGCTTTTTCTTGCATACTTCTTTAAGCTTTTCGATTTCTGCGCCGCCACGGCCGATTACGAGACCGGGTTTTGCACAGCTGATATTGATACGGATACGTTTTGCATCACGTTCAATTTCAACTTTGGGAACACCTGCGGGAGCAAGTGTTTCGAGAAGATACTCACGAAGCTCATAGTCAGATACGAGAGTATCACCGAAATCCTTATGGTTTGCGTACCAACGAGAATCCCAATCTTTGATTACACCGATTCTTAAACCGGTGGGATGAATTTTCTGGCCCATAATTTTACCTCCTCCTCGCTTATTCTTTTTCCTTGAGTGTCAGAGTGATGTGCGAGGTTTTCTTGTTTATTCTGAATGCACGACCCTGAGCTCTTGGTCTTATACGCTTGAGGATGGGACCCTGACAAACGTAGCATTCTGCTACATAAAGTCTGGATGCATCCATGTTGTGGTTGTTTTCCGCATTGGCCATTGCTGATTTGAGTAATTTCATCAGCGGTTCACACGCAGCCTTGGGCGTGTGTTTGAGAATTGCCATTGCTTTGTCTGCCGGCTGATTGCGGATAAGGTCTAAAACGATCTGCACTTTACGGGGTGCAATACGTACATAGGTTGCTTTCGCAGTAGCTTGCATGATTTACACACTCCTTTCGACTGATTATTTCTTAGTTGTTTTTGAACCTGCATGACCTCTGAAGGTTCTTGTGGGAGCGAACTCACCTAACTTATGTCCTACCATATCTTCTGTTACATAAACAGGAACGTGTTTACGTCCGTCATGAACTGCGAATGTGTGGCCGACAAAGTCAGGGAAAATTGTTGAGCTACGGCTCCAAGTTTTGAGGACGATTTTTTCGCCCTTCTTATTCATTTCCTCAACTCTCTCGAGCAGTTTCGGTTGCACGAAAGGTCCTTTTTTAACGCTTCTACCCATTATTGATAGCTCCTTTCATCAACTTACTTGCCGTTACGACGTCTTACGATAAGCTTATCGGACTGCTTTTTCTTAGCACGAGTCTTGTAACCAAGAGCAGGTTTGCCCCAAGGTGTGCAAGGACCGGGACGACCGATGGGAGACTTACCTTCACCACCACCGTGAGGATGGTCGTTGGGGTTCATAACAGAACCGCGAACTGTGGGTCTCCAACCCATGTGACGTTTACGACCTGCTTTACCGATCTTAACGTTTTCATGGTCTGTGTTGCCTACCTGACCGATTGTTGCCATACATTTTACAGGAACGTTACGAAGCTCGCCTGAAGGAAGTCTGAGAAGTGCATAGCCGTTCTCTTTAGCCATAAGCTGAGCTGCGTTACCTGCTGCTCTTGCAAGCTGACCGCCGCGACCGGGGTTAAGCTCTACATTGTGTACGAATGTACCTGTCGGGATGTTCTCAAGAGGAAGGGCATTACCGATTTTGATATCAGCATTGGGGCCTGCCATGATTGCATAACCAATCTTGAGTCCGTCGGGTGCAAGAATATATCTTTTATCGCCATTTTCGAATTCGATAAGTGCGATGTGAGCAGATCTGTTGGGATCGTACTCGATTGTTTTAACTGTACCTTTAACATCGAAGTTATCTCTCTTGAAGTCGATAACACGGTATTTTCTACGGTTACCGCAACCACGATGACGAACAGTTATTCTTCCGTAGCTGTTACGACCTGATTTGTTCTTGAGGGGTTCAAGAAGACTTCTTTCAGGAGCGACTTTTGACAACCCGGAATAATCTGTAACCGACATGTTACGTCTTGCGTTTGTAGTCGGTTTATACATCTTGATTGACATTTTGTTCACTCTCCTACTAACGGCTTCGCGGAGGATGTCGACCTCCATACCTTACCGTCGGATTTTAAGAAAATTAGAATTTAGTTAATTACATCATTCCATCGAAGAAATCGATTGTTTTTGATGCTTCAGTAAGTGTAACGATAGCTTTTTTCCAAGAAGCTGTGTAGCCCTGATGCATACCCTGTCTTCTGAGATGACCGCGAACGTTCATTGTGTTTACTTTAGCAACCTTAACGCCGAAAAGCTCTTCAACTGCTTTAGCAATTTCGATTTTGTTAGCGTCTTTAGCAACCTTGAATGTGTATTTCTTATCAGAAACACCCATCATGCTTTCTTCTGTGATAATCGGACGGAGGATGATGTCCTGTGCTAATTTACTCATGCATATACCTCCTCGATTTTTGCAACTGAATCCTTGAGGATTACGATTGTGTCGCAGTTGAGAATGTCGTAAACGTTAAGTGTGTTAACAAGAGTTGTTTTAACACCTGCGATGTTACGAGCACTTCTGTAGATAACATCGTTCTTTTCGGGAAGAACTACGAGAACTTTCTTACCTGTTTCAAGGTTTGAAAGAACCTTAACAACTTCCTTAGTCTTGATTTCGCTGAGTTCAAGACTGTCAAGAACTACGATTTCTTCAGCTGCTGCTTTTGAAGAAAGAGCAGACTTCATAGCGAGTCTTCTTACTTTCTTATTGATATCGAAGCCATATTCTCTGGGCTTAGGACCATGAGCAATACCGCCGTGGTACCACTGAGGTGATCTTGTTGAGCCCTGTCTTGCGCGGCCTGTACCTTTCTGTCTCCAGGGTTTTTTGCCGCCGCCGCTGACTTCTGAACGCGTGAGGGTTGACTGTGTGCCCTGACGCTGGTTAGCCAGATAATTGACTACTACAAGGTGCATTGCGGAAACGTTGGGTTCAATACCGAAGATGCCGTCTGCAAGTGCGATATCAGAAACCTTCTTTCCGTTCATATCAAATACTGATACGTTAGGCATTGTTTATTCCCTCCTTACGCTTTCTTTACGCTGTTTTTAATAACAACGATGCCGCCTTTGGGGCCCGGAATAGCGCCCTTAATAGCGATGAGATTGTTCTCTGCGTCAACCTTGACAACTTCGAGATTCTGGATTGTTACACGTTCATGACCGAGGTGACCTGCGAGTTTCTTTCCCTTGTAAACTCTTGAGGGATCTGAACAAGCACCGAGTGAACCTGCATGTCTTGCAACAGGACCTGTACCATGTGATTCCTTGAGTCTTGAGAAGTTCCATCTCTTGATGGCACCTGCTGTACCTTTACCTTTTGATGTGCCGACTACATCTACGATGTCGCCTGCTGCGAACGTGTCAGCTTTAAGGATGTCACCTACGTTGTAAGAAGCGATGTCATCGAATTTGAATTCTCTGAGTACCTTCTTGGGAGCAACGTCTGCTTTCTTAAAGCGAGCTGCCTGAGGTTTGTTTACACGCTGCGGTTTTACGTCGCCATAGCCGATCTGTGCAGCTGCATAGCCGTCTGTTTCGACTGTTTTGATCTGGACGACGGGGCAGGGACCAGCTTCAACAACTGTTACGGGAACTACGTTACCCTTGTCATCGAAAATCTGTGTCATGCCGATTTTCTTGCCGATAAGACCTTTTTTCATTTTCTTTCCTCCTATTTAGGTTATTGGTTGAGGCTCTCCCCCAACATGACCCTTCCGGTGTAGCTTCGGCTTGAGATTAAAGCTTAATCTCGATTTCTACGCCGGCAGGAAGCTCAAGACCTGTCAGAGCTTCAACAGTTTTGTTTGAAGGTCTGATGATGTCGATAAGCCTTTTGTGTGTTCTCTGCTCAAACTGCTCACGGCTGTCCTTGTATTTGTGCACAGCACGGAGAATTGTTACGATCTCTTTTTCTGTGGGGAGCGGAACAGGACCTGAAACCTGTGCATTTGTACGCTTTGCAGTTTCAACAATCTTTTCTGCTGCTTTGTCCACAAGGTTGTGATCATAACCCTTGAGTCTGATTCTGATTTTTCCCTTAACTGCCATTTTGTTTGCCTCCTTATAAATTTGGCGGGCATCTGACTTTTAAAAGCAATACTGTTCCGGGTGTTTCACGGTCACCCATTTTAAAAACCGAAACATTCAATATGTTCCGGGATTGCATAAAAGCCCCTCGTTGCAGACCTGTCCCCATGAGCGCAGGGAACGCCCATAGCCGGCTGCTGAGATATTCTTTCGCCCGGTTTGAAATCGGACATACTCCGCGGAAATTTCCCGTTTCTGGAACGGCCACCTCCCGCATCATCGCATATCAAGTTCGTGCCCTCTGAGTGAACTTTTCTTACACTTTCTGCGTACAAGATAGCGCAAGGGCATAGTTTACCCAGGTCACGTACTCGTATATACTACCACATTCTCTCACAAAATGCAAGGGTTTTTTGCAAATTTCTTTAAGTTTTTTTGCCCATAAATGGCTATTCTATTAGGGTTTCGGCACTTTTACTACATATTGTACAAACTGAAACTCCTGTATGCATTATTTTGTGCAAAATAACATAAAATAGCCAATATTTTCTACATAACAGACAATCTGAACATCAAGAAAAACGCTATTTTTACCCGTTTTAAATTGTAAACTTTTTGTGAACAAATAGATTTTTTTGCTAAAAAACCAGAAAATCAGCAGATTTTTACTGATTTTCCGGTTTTATTATTTACCACTCAAGGGAGCGAAAGTATGGTTCCCTCGAACCACGCCAACTATACGATACTATATATCGTACTTTATTCTCTTTTTCATTGTAAGCAAAAGCAGATATGAAAAAGATATCCGTTTCTTCCACATCATCTTCATCACCGGCAAAATACATAAGTTTCCAATCACCTATTTCTTCTGTAGACAAGACATCATCCATGCCGTACCTTTCAGCTACAAGCTCCGGTTTATATAGTAACTTATTCTCTACTTCTTTATCAAACCATGGTTGAGGAAGCACCCACTCGGCAAAAACGTCAAGCTGCTGTGCATTCATAGGATCACAGTATCTGTAATAATATCTTTCTTCCTCTGCATAGCAAGGGATTATACTTGGGAACAGATCTTGAATACTCTCTTCTACATATCCTTGAAAATTTATAGAAATTGTGTCAAAAGACAAATAGTGTTCGGGATTTTCAGTTTCAGATATGATGCATTCATTAACATCAGTTATTGTTGCAAAAAGAGAAAACACTGACATATATACCAGAACAACAAACGAAACAACTACCGAAACACACATTTTAATCACTTTATTTATTGACATGCTTTTATAATTACATAAACGAATCACCCATATAGACAACACACTCACCAGAGCAAAGCCACCATACGACACAAAACATGCAAGATACCATCCGGTATCAAAAGTCAGATATTTATGATCGACTATTATCAGAATTATATAACCTACAACAGCAAGTACAGATACAACTAAGTTAAATATTCCAATTCCTTTAAAAACAGTTCCTAAAATTCTTTCTTTTTTTGAAACCTGCATATCCTCCGTAGGCACATCTTTTTCAATTGTAATTTCTGAAAGTGCATCACACAAAAATTTAAATGTCAGTTTATCATAAACGACTTCCCTGAGCATATTTACAGTTTCGGTATCTCTTTTAATATCTTTTTCTTTTTCATAAATAAACTTGTTTACTATTTCATTTGTTTTGTTTTCGTCTTCAAGATTATTCTTTATATCAGCAATTGAAAAACCTGCTTTTCTTAACAATGCAACATTTTTGAGTCTTTCAACATTTTCTTCTGAAAAATCAATACTTTTTCTTCCACTGTAATTCTCCTGAATACTCGGCGCTACAAGCCCGTTGCTTATGTAAAGTCTGATAGCCTTGTCGGTTAATCCTGTTTGTTCAATAACATCTTTGATTTTCATAAACCGACCTCCTTTCAGAGTGATTTTAAACTTTGCCCTAAGGGAAAAGTCAAGAGTTTTTTCAAAATTATTTTTCAGGAACTAATTTTATCACCGCAATTTCGGGTCTGTTCATAAATCTCAGTGGTATAGGATAATTACCAAGTCCGCTTGAAATAAAGAAATCTGTATTTTCATATTTATATGAGCCTTTTATAAACACATCTTTCTCGATCACCTCAGGCAACCAACCATTTGTGCCATAAAGACCACCGATAAATGGAAGCCTCACCTGTCCTCCGTGAGTATCACCACAAATACATAAATCCATACCAAATGATGCAAATGCCTCTTTATTGGAAATATGTGCAAGAAGTATGTTATACCTACTGTCATCAAGTATAAACTCATTTTTTAAATCAAAAGTAGGTGAATAATAAACATTTGTAATACCGTAAAGCCTTATGTCAGTTTCACCTATTGTAATGTCCTCAGATTTATAATCAAGAACATTTATGTTATTCTTTTTCAGTTCAGCAATAAAATCTTCTTCGTTGTCGTGTTCTCCATTTACAAAATATGTATTGTAATTCTCACCGATTTTGCTCATCAGCTTCAACGCTGTGTTTTTGCCTTCTTCACTACCTCGGGTGTACATGTCACCTGTTATAACCACAAAATCAGGTTCGGCCTTTACAATTTTATTTAAAATAAATGAATTGTTCATACCAAAATCCGAACCGTGTAAATCCGTAATCTGAACAACTGTTATTTCATCCTTAATCTTTTCACTTTTAATTTCAACCTCTGTTGTTTTCAGCGTAAAGGTAGAAAAAAGCCACAGACAAAAAATAGCAAAAGAAAATACAAGCCATCTGAAGCCACCATTCTTTTTGCGTTTTCTCTTACTCTTTTTCATCCGTATCACCTCTTTATAATGATTATAATACTTTCCGCTTACATATACAATTAATATAATATTAATTATAAAAAAGCAACAACCGGACAATCATTATTGTCCGGTCATTACATTAACCTACGCTCTTATAAAAACATAATAATTTGTGTCATATCCGCCGTAACGGTAATCTCCGCTTTTCCATTCAACTATCATGTAATCTGTTCCGTCAACCGTCCTTATTTCATACTCACAAGCTGACCAGTTCCATTTTCTGAGAAGATAATCTTTTGTCCATGTTACAACATCCTCACCTTCAAAAACAGCATCCTCATAAACACATCTGCAGTTACCGTCAGAAAAAAAGTCAATTTCTTTAAAATACAAGTCTTCAATAGGCTCTCTTTCTGTAGTGAATTCAGACTTACCACCCTGCCATCCGAGAAAAGAATGCGCAGTCCACTTTCCGATAACTCTTTCGTCATAAATAAACGGCTTATCAATATTATCCTTGCGTGCGATACTTTCTGCAGTATATCGCTTACTATCCACTTTCTTCAGCACAAGACATGTCGGTTTTCCGCCACGGGTATACTCGTATTCCTTAAGATTAATAAACATAAACAGATCTTCACCAATTTGTTCAGTTTCATATTCATTATTCACGGGAGAATTAAGATATCCCTTTGTCCAACTATAGCTCCAGTACCTTTCGCCGTCAGGTAAAAAATAAAGATATCTCTGTTCATCGCCATAAAAGTTTTTCACACAATGAAGATTATCATAAAAATCCGCTCTGACTGCATAAATTCCGATTATTTCCCACTTGCCGATAACTTCTTCGTCATTTTCAAAGGGCAATATTTCTTCCGGCGGTTCAATATCTTTATCAAGTTTTATAACATCACACATAATTCTGTCCTCTGTAACAGTATACTGTGATATTCTTTGATAATCTGCCGCTTTGATCTCCTTTTCAGCAAGATTACACAAAGCTACTGCATCTTTCTCCATAGTATTTTTAAAAACAGCCTTGCCGTCTTCATAAAAGATATTCAGTTCTGTCAACATAAGCTTTGCCTCCTTCAGATTTTTCAGTGCAGAAAGAAATTCTTTTTCCTTTGCCGAAAACATCTCAGATATTTTCTCATCATTTTCTTCTGCAATAACCTCTCTGATTTCCTGTAAAGAAAACCCTGCTTTTTTCAAAGCATTAATGCGATGAAAAACAAGAATTTGTTCTGAGGCATAATATCTGTACCCGGAAAATTTATCAGTATGTTCCGGTACAAGAAGCTTTTCTTTATCATAATGACGCAGAACCGAAATTTTTGTTCCGCATACTTTTGCAAATTCTCCTATCTTCATCTTCACTTCTCCTCACTTATAATCAATTATAAGGCGCCTTATGTTCATAGTATAAACCTGAAGCCAAGGTGAGAGTCAATAGCAAAACTAAAATAATTCAAAATATTTTTTAAAACCAACTTTAAAGTAAAAGGCGATTGTCTTTCGACAACCGCCTTTTTGTTGTTATTCAGATTTTTAAATCTGTTCCGGATTAAAGACCAAGGTCAAAGATTACTTTGTATTCGTAAACTGTTCCGTCTGCAAGTGTTACTACCATTATGCCTTCTACATTTGCTGTGTTCTTTGCAATGTAAGCAACGTATGCGTCTGTTCTTGTTGTATCAAATACACCGTTTGCATCTTTGATTTCTACTGTTGCACCACTTGTTGTAGTGTTGTAGATACCTGTCATTGTTTTGCCTTCTACAACCTTAATTGTAACTGTATCATCAGCTACACTTACTGTACCACGGAGTGCTCTGAGGTCTGCCTCTACATCATATGCAGGAGCTTCGGGTTCGTCCGGAACTTCAGGTTCTTCTTCAGCTGCTCCGAGTCCGATATCAAAGATTACTTTGTATTCGTAAACTGTTCCGTCTGCAAGTGTTACTACCATTACACCTTCTACGTTTGCTGTATTCTTTGCAATGTAAGCAACGTATGCGTCTGTTCTTGTTGTATCAAATACACCGTTTGCATCTTTGATTTCTACTGTTGCGCCACTTGTTGTAGTGTTGTAGATACCTGTCATTGTCTTTCCGGGTGTCATTGTAATTGTTACTGTGTTACCAGCTACGCTTACTGTACCACGGAGTGCTCTGAGGTCTGATGCAATATCAAATGTGGGTTCTACGGGAACTTCAGGTTCTTCGCCTTCACCGAGACCAAGTTCAATGATTACGTTGTACTCTACTACTGTGCCATCTGCAAGTGTGTAGCTGAGTGTACCCTTAACGTCACTTGTGTTCTGTGAAAGATATGCTACAAATGCATCTGTTCTGCCTGCGTAGATTGTTCCGTTTTCTGCTGTGAATGTCAATGCAATACCACTCTTTGTTGTTGCATAGAAACCGTTACCTGCGTTATCTGCAAGACCTGTATTTCTTGTAATTCTCAGTGTACCGTCTTCATCAAATGATGCTGTTGAACGGATAAGTCTGATGTCATCAAGAATGCCTGTTTCGGGTTCTTCTGCTCCGCCTTCAAGTCCCATATCAAATACGATGTCGTATACTACTTCACCGCCATTTGCAAGGTGGATTGTTGCTGTACCCTTGGGATTTGTTGTGTTCTGGCCTGCATATGCTACATACATGTTGTCTTTCTCTATTACGTTACCCTCTGTGATTTCAACTGTTACGTTTGTTGTTGCATCACCGATTGTATCTTTGTAGATACCGACTGATGTCTGGCCATCTCTCATTGTTACCTTAATGTACTCATCGCCTGTTTCGTCTGCTTCCATTGTAATTGTACCACGGAGAGGTTTAAGAGAATCTTCTACTTCAAAGTGTACGAATACTACATGAAGTGTGTATTCTTCTTCACAGTATCTGCCGTCGTTTACTGTTACTGTCTTGTAAACTTCATCTGCTCCGTTTGATACGATTGAATATGAACCGTATGATTCACCTTCTTCTCTTGCATGGAAAATTACATTTTCGTCTTCTGCAAGTAAGTATGTGAATTCGTCACACTGTCTTGATACTTCGTTGAATCTGATTTCATCAATTCCCTTAGGTGCTGTGAGTGTGATAACTTTGCTTTCGTTATCTACGCTTACACCTGCATGTTTCTGGAAGGGAACGATATCATTTGCTTCAAGTTCTCTTTCTGAGAAGCTGACTGTAAGATTGTATTCTACACCGTCAATTGTCATTGTTGTTGTGTAGTCTTCTCCGCCTGCTTTTGCCCAGTTCTTGTAGTATACTACATATCTGTCGCCTTTTGATGTCTTGCCTACAACTGAGTCTGTATCTATTACGATTTCTGAACCTGCTGCTGTCTTTGTGTTGAATGCAATGTTATGTGCATTTACACATGCATCAAAGCGGATGTTCTTACCATCAACTGTCATGTGGATACGGTTTGTTATGAATTCTACTGCTGCAAGCTCTCTTGTTGCAATTGCTTCGCCACATACTGCGCAGTAAAGTGTTTCTTCACCTGCTCCTGCTACTGAAGGTTCTTTTGTCATTACCCATTCGCCATCTGTGTGACCAAGAGCATCTACAACTTCCTGTGCTACGATTACTTCGCCGCACACTTCACAATGTGAACCTTCTGTGAGACCTGTGTTTACACAATCAGGTGCTACTGCTTCGTCAATTACTTCTGTATGTCCGAGTGCAGGAATTTCTTCTTCTGAAATTGTTTCACCGCATACTGTACATACTGTTGTGATTGAGCCTACTTCTGTACATGTTGCATCTACTGTTGTTGTTTCTTCTGTATGACCAAGAGCGTCTACAACTTCCTGTGCTACGATTACTTCACCGCATACTTCACAGTGTGAACCTTCTGTGAGACCTGTGTTTACACAATCAGGTGCTACTGCTTCGTCAATTACTTCTGTATGTCCGAGTGCATCTACAACGATTGTTTCTCTTG
>JAFXFI010000015.1 GCA_017520635.1 Clostridia bacterium | reverse complement strand
GTGTACAAGAAAAGGCGAAACCCACCGATAACGCTGTCGCGTATCGGTGGGTTTTAACGCATTATTGTGCCGTAAGTTCACATTTTAAAGAAATACTGCCTTATGTGGTGTCGGCGTTTTAACAGGGACTTTTTTGTCTGTTACATAAGTGAAAGATAAAGTGCTTTGATTTCTTCAACTGATGTGTCTCTGGGGTTTCCGGGACGGCATGCATCGTCGAATGCTGACTGTGAAAGGAAGTCAATATCTTCTTCTTTCACGATATCTTTAAGGTCAGCAGGAATGCCAACGTCAATTGAGAGCTGTTTAACTGCGTCAATTGCAGCCTTTCTTGCATCTTCAAGAGTCATTGCGTCAACGTTTTCTACGCCCATTGCTTTTGCGATATCACGGTATTTTTCCCCTGTTTCCGGAGCGTTGTATTCCATAACTGTTGGAAGAATGATTGCATTTGCAACGCCGTGAGGTGTGTCATAAAGAGCACCGAGAGGATGTGCCATTGAGTGAACAATGCCGAGACCTACGTTTGAGAAGCCCATACCTGCAATGTACTGACCGAGAGCCATACCTTCTCTGCCGTCTGCTGTGTTTTCAACTGCACCGCGGAGTGATTTTGCGATGATTTCAATTGCCTTGATATGGAACATATCACTCATTTCCCATGCGCCTTTTGTGATGTAGCCTTCAATAGCGTGTGTGAGAGCGTCCATGCCTGTAGCAGCAGTAAGACCTTTGGGCATTGAAGCCATCATATCAGGGTCAACAACTGCAACAACGGGGATGTCGTGAACGTCAACGCAAACCATTTTTCTGTTCTTTTCAGCGTCTGTGATAACGTAGTTGATTGTAACCTCTGCTGCAGTACCCGCAGTTGTGGGAACTGCGATAATGGGAACGCACTTGTTCTTTGTGGGAGCAACGCCCTCAAGTGAAACTACATCACTGAATTCAGGGTTAGTGATAATGATACCGATTGCCTTTGCTGTGTCCATTGAAGAACCGCCACCGATAGCGATAATGCAGTCAGCACCGCTTGCTTTGAAAGCCTCAACACCTGTCTGAACGTTTTCAATTGTGGGGTTAGCCTTGATGTTTGAATAAATTTCGTAAGCAATAGAAGCGTTGTCAAGAATATCTGTAACCTTCTTTGTTACGCCGAATTTGATAAGGTCGGGGTCAGAGCATACGAAAGCCTTTTTGAAACCGCGTGCATTTACTTCTGTTGCGATTTCAGCAATTGCTCCTTTGCCGTGATAGCTTGTTTCATTGAGTACAAATCTGTTTGCCATTGGTATAACCTCCAAATAAAATTTTGACACTACTATGATACAACTTTTTGGTTAAATAATCAAGAGAAACTTGTTAATTAATTAACAAAATAAATTTTTAAAGAATATTTTATGAATTTTTTGTAAAATTGGAGCGATTTCACTCCAAAAAAGGCTCAGTTCACGGTATATGTGAAAGGAGTTTTTTTATGAGTGAAAATAAAAAATATTATTGGCTGAAGCTTAAAAAGGATTTTTTCAATCAGAAAATGATTAAAATTCTGAACACCTTCCCCCAAGGGGATAAAATGATACTGACTTTTCTGAAGCTGGAGCTTCATGCACTTGAAAATGACGGCTACATTTACTATGAAAACATGCTTCCCACATTTGAGCAGGAGCTTTCAATTGCAATAGACGAAGAAACAAGCCTTGTTAAAATGACACTTGAAATGCTCATTAAATTCGGTGCAATAGAAAAGAAAGATGAAAACAAATATTACATAACTGCACTTGAGGACTGTATAGGCTCGGAAACAAAAGATGCTGCAAGAATGAGAAGAAAAAGAAGCGAACAATGTTCGTCTGAGAGCGAACATTGTCCACCAGAGATAGAGATAGAGAAAGAAAAAGAGAAAGAGTCAGATATAGATAAGAAAAGAACGCCTTCCTCCTTTTCTGATGAGAAAAAAGGAGGAAGGTACGGACAAAAAAACAATTTTTTTAATAATTCTTATTATGGCAAAAATAAGCCGGCTAAAAAAACTGCATCTTATGACATTGATGAAGTGATGCGTGAAAACGAGGAACGTGAGCTTGTGTATGTACCGCGAGACAAGGAAGAAAAGCCTGATTTGTCACAGGGCTTTATATATTGTATGTCTGCAACCAAACAACTGAAGGATGACTATGATAGTTGAGAAAAAAAGTTGTATTTTGTCAATATAACTGATATAATTAATGCAGAATGCAGAGTGCAAAATTTCGGGTCTGCGACGCGATTATATAATGATACCAACGGTTTCATCGTAGGGGACGGGTCTCCCGTCCCGAATAAAATTTCATCAAACCTTGCGGGAGGCGGAACGCCTCCCCTACGATATGACAATAAATATACAGATAAATTATAATTTACCTTCCAGGAGGAAACACAATGCAAACTTTCAGTTACAAGGATTATCCCATAAAAATTTTCGGACTACCTCTTTTCGAGGAAAACGGAAAGCTTGAAAGACTTCCCGATGAAGTTATTGAAAAAGTTCCCACACTTGAATTCTTCGGCAAAAGATGCCCGGGAGGAAGACTTTGCTTCAGGACAAATTCCGAGAAATTCACAGTCAAAGCAAAGTTCAAAACATTAGGTCCTGATGCAGGCATGTCTGTTTTCAGCTGTCAGTCCTTTGACGTCCTTGCAGGTGACAGAAAAATGCCTCGTTTTCTCGGTCTTGTAACTCCCTATAACCTGCAGACCTTTTCCTTTGAAGCAACCTTTGACAAGGGTGCGGAAATGGAAGACATTACAATTTACCTTGCAAGAAACGAGAAAATCGAGGATATTATTATTGAAATTGAAGACGGTGCTTTAATCGAAGAGCCCACACCTTACAGATACAAGCCTATCGTTTTCTACGGCTCATCAATTACCGAGGGCGGTTGCTGCAGTAACGTGAAAAATTCCTACACTTCAATTCTGTCCTCAAGACTTGATGCGGATTTTTATTGTCTTGGCTTTTCAGGAAGCGCAAAAGGTGAATTGCCCATGGCTGATTTCATAAACACTCTTGATATGAGTTTGTTTGTTTTTGACTATGACCACAATGCACCTGACGCTGAGCATCTCCGCAAAACTCACGAGCCTTTCTTTAAAAGAATCAGAGAGGTTCACCCCTATCTTCCTATTGTTATCATGACAATGCCCAAGGAAATCTACGACGAAGTAAACGATGAACGTGCCTCTGTTATTAAACAGACGTACCTGAATGCTCTTGAAAACGGTGACAGAAACGTGTATTTCATTGACGGTGAAGAGTTTTACGGCCCTGAGGAAAGATATCTCTGCACAATTGACGGTGTTCATCCCAACAGCCTCGGCTTCCTCCGTATGGCAAACATCATAGAACCAACATTGAGAAAAATTCTTGAAGTGCGATAAATTGGTGCAGAGTACAGAACGCAGAATGCAGAATTTCGGGTCTGCGACGCTATTATATATCGCACCCATAAATTTTTAGAGGTCCCCTATAATTTGTTCTTATTAAAAAATCAGCAGAAGGAAGCTTCTGCTGATTTGTATTTTTAGAGGTCCTATTTTTATTTAACTGTAATCTGACACATTTTCATTGTGGTCAGTGCTGCTTCGTGGGTTTCAGGTGTCACACCTGCACAGCATGAGGAGTCAACTGAAATTTCCGCTTCGGGGAAATTTGCTTTCAGCACAAGTGCATTTGACACAACACAGATGTCTGTGCAAAGTCCTATAAGCTCTGCCGAGAAATTTTCACCCTCTGTTTTTTCTTCAATAAAATCAGGTAAATCTACTGAGCCGAATGTTATTTTCTCAACAACAGTATAATCCCTTCCTTCAAGTGCTTTCTGAACATCAGCATTCAGCTGCCAACCTTCCGTATCTTTGATACAATGAGGCACAGGAAGATTTTTACCCTCTGAGGTTTCCATGTAATCTTCAAAATGAGTATCGTAAGTGACGATGATTTCGCCATCAAAATTTTTGATTTTTTCCGTTACGGAAGGAACTATCAAAACCGCTTCCTTTGTGCCCAATGCACCGTCAACAAAATCCTTCTGCATATCTACTACAATAAGAAATTTTTTCATTTAAATTTTCCCCCACAGCAAATTAAAAATCTTCATTCTGCTTTCCGATTCGTTATAGTTTACGTCAATAGGGTCTGAACTTTTATAAAACCCGTCAATTGTACTTTTCAGAAAAATATAAAACGGCGTTGCTTTTATAAAATAAATTGCATAGTGAATGAATGCGTGACCGTAAATTTCAATTGCGATTCTTTCACTATCCATTCCGTGGAAAGACTTTCCGTCAGAATATGTGTCAATTATTTCCTGAGCATATTCTATGCAGAATTTTTTATCAAGAAATCTTGAATCCATGTAAACTCTGAATTTACCTTTTTCTTCACTTATTGATATAGGATGAGGCACACTTGTTTCCCAATCTTCTTCAGGGATATATGAACTTGCTATTTCAAGAATATACCCTGCTGCCTCACCTTTGTCAAAATCATGTCCGATCATTGAAATAATTGTAGCCAGCAAAACTCTCGGCGGTACATTTTTTGCGATATACAACAATCCTGCAATAAATCCCAAACCGATAAAAATCGAGTCCACTATTGCCTTTTCTGTTTCGGCCTGCTTTTCTTCACTTATAACATCTGATTTTATTTCACTTGTTGCAAAAACTGTTTGTGTTGCAAACTGAAAAACTGTCACCAACACAAGAATTGCCGAAATCACTCTGAGATATTTTTTAGTTTTCATTGGGACGCACCAAGCTTTCATTTCCTGCCTAAGTATTCTTCAAGCACCTGTCCTGTTTCTTTCATTGCCTTTGCTGCTTCAACGCCTACATATCTCCAATGCCAGGGCTCATAAATAATTTCAGTAATTAACTGTTTGTCCTCTGATTTGGGATAACGCATAATAAAGCCGTAATCCTGAGCATGCTCACTAAGCCATGCAAAAGCTGCTGAATTTTCAAAATCTTCTGTAACCCAACCGATATCCATTGCAAGACCTGCGTTATGTTCGCTTGTTCCGGGAGGAAGAATAACTCTCGCTGCATTCTGAGTTGCAGTTACCTTATCATACCCTTGAGAAACGTAGAGATTAATTTTATTATTAAAATTATTCTTCTGTGTTTCGTAACTTCTGTAGCCTGAATTAGGTGTCAGTGTAACACCGTCAGCTTTTGCTGCATCATACATTTTCTGATAATGAGGTGCAACTCTGTAATCAAGGTAAACACCTGAGCCCTTTACTGCCTCTTCAAGTTTGGGGGTGTAGCCCTCTTTGAGAATATAGTTTCTGTTGACAAGAACTAAATTCCAATTGTCTTCGGGAATTGTGATTTCTGTAGGATTGAAGCCTGCGTAAGAATAGGCATATCCCGACTCGGTTACGGGGACTGTGGGAACGTCTGCAGTACCCTGCTGAATATCTGTTACATTATTCTGGACTTCATCGAATTTTACAAGGTAGTTCATGCTTACCCATCCTGAGTAATTACCGAAAAGTGTGTAACCCCATGACTCTTTCTGCTCGGAAATTATAAGCCTTGTTCCGCTGGGAATTGTTGTTACAACGTTATACTCAGAACCTGCACCGGCACGCATGTTGAGAGGGTCTCCGTCATTTGTTTTTACAACATAAGTATTGGGAGATACAGTAACTTCTTCCGTTGTAGTTTCGGGAACAGTTGTTGTCTCCTCTTCTTCTTTTCCGCCACATGCAGAAAAGGTTGATATGATAATTATTGCTGCACTAAGCAAACAAATAAATTTTTTCACTTTCACACACATCCATTAATTTCTTAGGGTTTTTATTGCTCTTATTTTTGAAAAAGCCTGAATAAACAAAGGGATAATAACCGCTTCAACACCAATCATCACAAGTGTCTGTACAATCCTCGGTGCAAGTACACCAAGATAGGGTGAATGGTACATATATGAAATCCAGAAAGTATTAAGTCCCAGACTCAGAAACAACTGAGTTATTATAACGGGAATAAGTGAACGGAAAAAGGGATTTAATTTTCCGTCAGATTTTTTCCCTAAAAACAAACCGAAAACAGCACCCACAAGAATAGCTGTCACGGTAAAACCGGGAAAGAAATCCCCCACAGGAAACATTAACGCACCTAAAACATCGCTCACACCCGATACCAATGCACCGCCTTTTACACCATAAAGATATGCTGCAATTGCCACAGGTACAAAGGCAAAGCTCACCTTAATCTGCTGACTGCTTACAACAGGCACAAGACGTGACAAAACAATTTCAAGTGCTGTCAGCATTGCAAGTGTTGCCAGCATCACAAGGGATGACATATTATTCTTGTTTTTTGACATGAGAAAACCTCCTTATCACAACTCGCTGAAATAATAAGGAGGTCCTGCCTTCATTATTCTACAGCGGGATGCAAAATATCAACCGCAGGTTTTTACCCTTTCGCCCTCAAGACAACTCCCCGTTCTTAGAGGTACTTAACGCTGATATTCTTACTCTGTAAGTTATTTTTATTTTTTATCTGTATCGAGAAGTTTATTCAGTTCCTGCATAAATGTGTTGATATCACGGAACTGTCTGTAAACAGATGCAAAACGAACATAAGCAACATCGTCAATGTCCTTAAGTTTTTCCATTGCAAGCTCGCCTATCTGAATAGATGTAACTTCTCTGTCAAGTGAATTCTGAAGCTGTGTTTCAATATCACTTACTGCTCTTTCGATTGTTTCAGAGGTTACGGGACGTTTTTCACAAGCCTTGATCATACCGTTGAAAAGCTTCTGTCTGTCAAACACCTGACGTGACTTATCTTTCTTGACAACAATGATAGGCACACTTTCGATAATTTCGTAAGTTGTAAAACGCTTTGCACATTTGATACATTCACGGCGACGACGGATTCTTTCACCATCATCAGCGGGACGTGAATCAATAACCTTGCTTTCTTCATAACCGCAGAAAGGACATTTCATCAAAAAACACTTCCTAACAATAAAATATATTGAGTTATCCTGTTTATTGTAACACAATATTTATTATTTTTCAACAAAATTCAACTTTTTCTTCAGATATTCGCAGGATTTTTTTATTTCTTCGGGAGAAGAAAAATTATGTCTGTAAAGCTCAACTATATAATTTCCGTTGTAATTCACTTTTTTCATCTCATTAAAGAGAATATCAAAATCAAATTCCCCTTTACCGGGAGGAAGACATGTCTCCCCCCTTTTGTTATCGCTGACATGGATATGTACGATATCCTTTGAAAACTCAGGAAGAAAATCTTCAATTTCAAATGAGCATTTTTTCATCTGTTTCACGTCAAAATTAAATCTGAAATTTTCACCCATGTAATTTTTCATTCTTTTCAGAAACTCAGGGTCACCGCTGCACATTGACCACACGTTTTCCTGAACTGTTTCAACTCCGAAACGCTTTCCCACTTCTGCAAGATAAGAAAAACGCTCAAAATATTCTTCTTCACTCACTTCACAGGGAAATCTTGCACCATGAATTATCAGATACTTTGCACCGATTTCGTTTGCTGCATCATAAAACTTTTTATAATATTCCGTCATTTCAAAAAATCTCTTTTTATAACGTGAAAAGAAGAAAAATGATTCACATGCAGATGTAAAAGGATGCAGAGAATCTGTCTTTATTGAATAAAAATCTTTTACGGCATTCAGCTCTCCGAGATATTCCTTTGAAAGTTCACTGTCCGCATTGAAGAAAATCTCTGCAGTATGAATGCCAAGCTTTCCTATTTCTTCAAGAGACTCTTTGGTTTCAAGGGGATAAAAGCATGAACTTGATGCACCGATTGACATAAAATTACACCTCTTACATTATTTTTCATTGCTTTGTTGTTTCAGAAATCGTATAATTTTTCTGAAATGAGGAAATGAAAATGAAATTGAATAAATACACAAAAATAATAATTATCCTTGGCAGTATTCTTACGGTAATTGCCATAGTGTGCTGTGCCCTGACAGATATCTGTGCAGGTAAAACAGGCAACTATTATCTGATGATGAGTTACTCGCGTGACTTTGCAATACTTTCACGGCAATACATCGGTTTAACAATACTCGGAGGAATTATAACTCAGGTAATATACAAAGAGCCTGAAGAGGAATAACCCTTAAACCCTATTGAATATTCAGAATATCCCCCCCGATGTTTTCTCACGAAAACATCGACCCCCTTTAGACAAGGGGGTCAGATAGGGAAATTATATAATTCCGTCTTTTTTCATCTGAATAAGATTTTCCTTGTGTTTCAGAACAACAATAACACTCATCACAAGGTTTATTGCAAAAACACCGAGAATTGTGCCGAGAGGCTGATGTATGATGAAATTAACGAGCATAACTCCGAAAGGAATCATAGAAACTGCCACAACTGAGCCGAGACCGACTTTTTTCTTGATGAGAATTGTAAGAATAAACACAAGTGCAAGAGGCACGAAGGCAAAGGGACAAATTGCAGCAATTGTACCGCCTGTTGCTGAAACGCCTTTACCGCCTTTGAAGCCGAAGAAAACCGGTTTCAAATGACCAAGCAAAGCGCCTGCAACAACAATGTAAAGTGCAAGATCCTTGAAAAAATCAATATTTTCCATTGTTGCAAATGAAGCACTGTTCATAATTGTTCTGGCTATAAGCAC